>NZ_JBWKPK010000049.1:0-28221 GCF_059418205.1 Caulobacter sp. GW821-FHT09B11
CCTCCCCCTCTGGGGGAGGTGGCCCGGAGGGCCGGAGGGGGTCGCCGCAGGCGTCTTCCGGCCTCCCCCTTGCACCCATCCCGCCGAGCGAAGCGACACTGTGCCGTTTCGCGCCACACGGGAAGGCAGATGGACGCGGCGGCGCCGGAACGGGACGAGCACGAGGGAGGGATCCTGCGCACGCTGGAGGCCTGGGCCTGCGGCTTCGTGCTGTTCATGCTGTCAAACGCCCTGATCGGCCCGCTGCTCGACCCTGAACAGGCCGGCGGCGAGGACATGCCGATCCTTCGCCTGATGTGGCTGCCGGTCTACGCCCTGATCCTGGGCCTGGTGATGTGGCGCGCGCCCCGCCTGATGAAGTTCTGGCTGCCGGCGAGCGTGCTCAGCCTGCTGGTGTTCTGGGTGTTCGCCTCGTCGTCGTGGTCGTTCGACCCGGGCACCACCAACCGCCGGGCCCTGGCGGCGGCCTTCACCACCCTGTTCGGCTTCTATTTCGCCGCCAGCTTCGACGGCCGCCGCATGGCCGAGATCCTGGCGACCACCTTCCTGATCCTCGGCGCCGGCGGCCTGCTGGCGGCGATCGCCTATCCCAAGATGGGCGTGCAGCACGACATCAACGCCGGCGACTGGCGCGGCCTGTGGTTCGAGAAGAACCAGATGGGCGCGATGATGGTCTACGGCGCCCTGGCCTCGATGGCCGCCATCCTGGCCGGCACCAAGCACCGCAAGCTCTTCATCGCCGCCATCGTGCTCTGCGCCTTCATGATCGTGATGAGCAAGTCCAAGACCTCGCTGATGGTGCTGATGATCGGCCTGGCGGGCTCGGGCGTCCTGGCCTCCATGCGGCGCGGACCGGCCACGGCCGTGACCATGGTCTGGCTGGGCGTCACGGTGATCGGCGGCGCGGCCCTGGTCATGTGGCTGGCCCCCGAACTGCTGTTCAAGGCCCTGGGAAAGGATCCCACCCTGACCGGCCGCACCGAGATCTGGGACGCCCTGCTGCGCCAGTCGGCCAAGGCTCCGGTCACCGGCTACGGCTATGCGGTGTTCTGGCGCGACGAGTCGGTGCCGGCCATGTTCATCCGCAAGGAGACCGGCTGGAACGTGCCCACGGCCCACAACGGCTGGCTCGACGTGCTGGCCCAGCTGGGCTGGGTGGGCGTGGGCCTCTCGGCGCTGGTGCTGGGCCTGCCGGTGCTGGTCGCCCTGCTGCGCTTCGACAAGGTGCGCGACGGCTATTGGGCCACGCTGTTCCTGGTCATCTTCCTGATCACCACCTTCTCGGAAAGCTTCATCCTGGAGCGCAACGGCATCGCCTGGGCCCTGGCCTGCGCGGCCGCCACCCGCCTGCTCGGACCTGCCCTCGGCTTCGCCCGGAGCGCCGAGCTGAAGGCCGAGCGCCGCCCGCGCGAAGAGGCGCCGCTGACCTGGCGCCTGGCGCCGCCCGAGCCGATGCCGGAAATTTGGAGCCCCGCCCCCGTCTTCGGGCGACGCACGGTCTCGCCTTTGGCGCCGCGTACGACTATTGGAGCGGCATGACCGACTACACGCCCCAGCAGATCGTCGCCCGCGGCGCCCGCGCCGACGCCGAAGCCGCCGCCGACGCCATCGACAACATGCCCGGCCTCGAAGGCGCGACCTACTCGATCCTGGAAGAGGACGAGGACAAGAACATCTGGCGCATCGACGCCTTCCCGACCACCGACGAGGAAGACGCCGGCCTGCTGGAGCTGCTGGGCGGCTTCCCGCTGAAGGTCGTGCGCGAGACCCTGGCCGACGCCGACTGGCTGGCCATGGCGCTGTCGGGCCTGCCGCCCGTGCGCGCCGGCCGCTTCTTCGTCTACGGCATGCACGACCGCGGCCGCCTGCCGGCCAGCACCGTCAACCTGCGCATCGAGGCGGGCGCGGCCTTCGGCACCGGCCACCACGGCACCACCGTCGGCTGCCTACAGGCCTATGACCGCCTGATCAAGGCGCGGAAGTTCAACAAGGTGCTCGACGTCGGCGCCGGCACGGGCCTGCTGGCCATCGCCGCCGCCCGCACGGGCTCCAAGCTCGCCGTCGGCACCGACATCGACAAGCCGTCCGTGCGCATCGCCCGCGAGAACGCCCTGGTCAACAAGGCCAACGCCCGCTTCGTCCACGCCTCGGGCCTGGGCCACCGCCTGGTCGCCGACAACGCCCCCTACGACCTGGTGTTCGCCAACATCCTGGCCCGCCCGCTGATCAGCCTGGTGCAGGACATCAAGCGCGCCCTGGTCCCCGGCGGCACGGTCATCCTGTCAGGCCTGCTGCGCACCCAGGAACGGATGGTCAAGGCCGCCTACCTGTCGCGCGGCTTCCGCGTGAAGACCCGCATCCACCGCGACGCCTGGGCGACGCTGGTTCTGGAACGGCCCTGATAAAAACACCTCTCCTGTAAGGAGAGGGAGGGGCCCGCGCCGTCAGGCGTGGGAGGGTGAGGTGTTACAACCTCACCCGTTTTACCCCCTCACCCTCCCATTGCTGCGCAATGGGCCCCTCCCTCTCCCCATGGGAGAGGTGAGACAGAGCGGAACACCTCCGCTTGGCTCCACGTTTCCTCGAACAACAACGTTCCAGGACGAGAGCCATGACCTATACCGATCCTTCCCTCCCCCCGGTCCAGCGACAGCCCGAGCGCGTGGTCGAAGTCCGTCGCGAGTCGAGCCCGCTGGGCTGGCTGGTGGCCGGCGTGGTGGCCATCGTGGCGGTGATCGCCGTGGCCTTCATGCTGACCTCGCGGCCGATGGACGCCGGCGCCGACCAGATCGCCCAGGCCCAGGAACAGGGCCGCGCCGCCGGCCTGATCGAAGGCGCGCAGGTCGGTCTCCAGACCGGCGCCCAGCAGGCCCAGGCCGCCGCCGAGAGCTCGGCCCGTGACGCCGCCGCGGCGGCGGACGCCGTGCGTCGCCAGACCGAGGCCCAGGCGCAAAGCGCCGCCGACGCCGCCCAGGACGCGGCCGCCAACGCCCCTCCTGGGAATGGGGCCACGACCGACGGCACGGCGCCGTCGCCCAACCCCGACCGCCTGCAATAAGTCCCCTTTTCAGGGCGGCGCATGGGGCCTAAATCGGTCTCCATGCGCCAGACCTTCGATGAATCCACCGATCCGGGCTTTGGCCCGCGCCACGTTCCGCTGATCCGCGAGGCCATGGCCCGCCAGGGTCTGGACGGTTTCCTCGTGCCTCACGAGGACGAGCACCAGAACGAATACCTGCCCGCCGCCAACGACCGCCTGGCCTGGGCCAGCGGCTTCACGGGCTCGGCCGGCGCCGGCGTCATCATGAGCGACCGCGCCGCCGTCTTCGTCGACGGCCGCTATACGCTGCAAGTGCGTGAACAGGTCGACCAGGGCGTGTTCGAGATCCGCGACCTCGTCGAGGGCGGCGTCCCGGCCTATCTGGAAACAGCCAGGAACGGCGCCGTCATCGGCTACGATGCCCGCCTGCACAGCCCCGCCGCGCTGGAGGCCTTGAAGGCCGCCGCCGCCCGCGCCGGCGCCACGCTGAAGCCCGTCGCCGCCAATCCGCTCGACGAGGCCTGGGGCCAGCAGCGCCCGGCCCAGTCGCAGGCTCCCGTGGTTCCGCATCCCACCCAGTACGCCGGCGAAGAAAGCTCGGCCAAGCGCGCCCGCGTCGGCGCCGGCCTGGGCGCCGACGCGGCGGTGATCACCGCCCCGGCCTCGATCGCCTGGCTGTTCAACATCCGCGGCGGCGACGTCATCCGCACGCCCCTGCCCCTGGCCCAGGCCGTGCTGCGCGCCGACGGCAGCGCCCGGCTGTTCCTCGATCCGGCCAAGGTCACCGAGGACCTGCCCGCCTGGCTCGGCAACGAGGTGTCGCTGGAGGCGCCCGAGGCCCTGGAAGGCGCCCTGGCCGAGCTGGCCGGCAAGTCGGTGCTGGTCGATCCGGCCCAGTCCTCGGCCTGGTACTTCGACACCCTGACCACCGCCGGCGCCAAGGTCGTGCGCGGCATGGACCCCTGCACCCTGCCCCGCGCCTGCAAGAACGGCGTCGAGCTGGACGGCACGCGCGAAGCCCACCGCCGCGACGGCGCCGCCCTGACCCGCTTTCTCCATTGGCTGGCCACCGAGGGCCAGACCAGCCCGCCGGACGAGAAGGAGGCCGTCGCCAAGCTGGAAAGCTTCCGCGAGGCCACTGGTGTGCTGAAGGACCTCAGCTTCGACACCATCGGCGCGGCCAACGGCCACGGCGCCCTGCCCCACTACCGTCCGACCGAGCGCAGCAACGAACGCGCCGCCCTGGGCTCCCTGCTGCTGGTCGACAGCGGCGGCCAGTACCTGGACGGCACCACCGACGTCACCCGCACGGTGGCCATCGGCGAACCCACGGCCGAGATGGTCCAGCGCAACACGCTGGTCCTGAAGGGCCACCTGGCCATCGCCCGCCTGCGCTTCCCGGCCGGCACCACCGGCTCGGCCATCGACGCTCTCGCCCGCATGGCGTTGTGGGCCCATGGGCTGGACTACGACCACGGCACCGGCCACGGCGTCGGCGTCTATCTGGGCGTCCATGAGGGTCCGCAGCGGATCAGCAAGGCCCCCAACACCGTCGCCCTGCAGCCCGGCATGATCGTCTCCAACGAGCCCGGCTACTACAAGGACGGCGAATACGGCATCCGCATCGAGAACCTGGAAGTCGTCATGCCCGCCGAAGCCGTCGGCGGCGGCGACCGCCCGATGCACCGCTTCGAGGCCCTGACGCTCGCCCCCATCGACCGCCGCCTGGTCGACAAGGCCCTGCTGACGGCCGAGGAACGCGCCCAGTTCGACGCCTATCATGCGCGGGTGCTGCGGGAGATCGGGCCTCGGCTGGAGCCGGAGGTTCGAGCCTGGCTGGAAGAGGTGTGTCAACCGCTCTAAATCCTTCTCCCCTTGCGGGAGAAGGTGTCGGCGAAAGCCGACGGATGAGGGGTCTCTCAAACGGAAAACGCCGCGACAGCTGACCAGCCGTCGCGGCGTTTCTGTTCGTGCAACCCCTCACCCGCCCCTGCTCCGCAGGGCCAGCCTCTCCCGCAAGGAGAGAGGGATCAGGGCGATTACTTCACCCGCGTCCAGGTCTGGGTCTTGCACAGCGGGGCGACGACGCAGCCCTTGAGCTTCAGGGTGTTGGCGTCGGTCATCTTGATGGTGCCCGAATAGATCTTGCCGTCGTCGGCCTTGTAGACCTTGCCGCCGGTCCATTCGTCGGGACCGCCGCTGAAGCCCCACAGCAGTTGCAGGCCCTTCAGGGGGCGATTGCGCAGCGAGGCGTCCTTGTTCTTGTCGTCCTTGACGCCCGGGTTGGCCTTGATGGTGTTGGACGTCACCAGCTTGCCGCACAGGCTATTGCCACAGCGGCTGATCTCGACCTGGCCGCCGTTGGTCTCGGTCAGCCAGAGGCCGGTGATGTCGGCGGCCATGGCCGGCGCGACGAAGGCTGCGCTGGCGACGGCGGCGAGGATGGCGGTCCTGAGCATTCGGTTCTCGACTCCCTTGCGGCCTGCCCGCTTCCCTACGGAAGCGGATGAGCAGGCTCGCTGTTTTGACTCGCGCGTGTTTGGAACGCGCGTTTTATCCCTCGTCGCCTATCTCGCCGCGAACGGCAAGGCGATTTCAGGGCGCCGTTTCAGGGCAGGGTCGTAACCATCGTCTGAGCGCTGGGGTTCCGCTCGGCCTTCCTGCCCCAACCGGCGGTGAACCGCTCCAGGCGCGGCTTCAGCCAGTCCTGCAGCGGCGCGTCGACCAGGCGCTCGAACACCCAGGCGAAGGCGATCGCCGCCGGGAAGGCCATGGCCCAGATCACCCAGTGGGCGGCCTGATGCAGCTCGACCTTCTGGTCGAGCATGCGCTGCAGGGCGAACCACACCACGCCGACGAACTGGTTGGTCAGGTACAGCGAGAACGACAGGCGCCCGCCGGTCTTCGCCCAGGTCCAGCCGTTCTGGGCCGAGCCGCTGGCGGCGAAGATCAGCAGGCCCAGCAGGGCCAGGCTCGGATAGGCGTATTCGCCGACCACGTTCAGCGCCACGAAGCCGACGATGGCGAAGGCCGCCAGGGCGTCGGCCAGCTTCGGGCCGATCACCACCTCGCGGGCCAGGCGGGCGATCAGCACGCCCATCAGGAACAGCGGAATGGCGCGGTAGAGGCCGTTGCGGAGGTGCAGGTGGAACGACGGCAGGCCGAAGGCGGCGCGGGCGAAGGCGTCCACCGCCACGAAGATCGCCAGGCCGATCGCCAGGGCCAGCCACGGCGAGCGGACCTTGCCGAAGGCGCGCCAGATGGTCGGGAACAGGGCGTAGCAGACCAGCAGGGCCGACAGCGTCCAGGTGGGCATGTTCCAGCCCGACGGCCCCTGGAAGCCCCAGGTCTGGATGAGGAAGATCTGCTGGGGCAGCTGGTCCCACTGGTACCACTGCGGATTGCGGGCCGGCAGCCCCAGCAGCGAGGTCGCCAGCACCAGCGCCACGAAGGCGGCGATCATGACCAGGTGCGCCGGCCACACCCGGGCCACGCGCTTGAGCAGGAAGGCCCGGTCGTCGACCTGCCCGGCGGTGAACCGCGGCCCATAGGCGCGGCCCAGCACATAGCCCGACAGCATCAGGAAGAAGTCCGTGGCCAGATAGCCGCGCCCGAACGCCGGATGGATCGAGAACAGCGAAACCGGCGCCTGCTCGGCGTAGTGATAGACCACGATGAAGAAGGCCGCGAAGAACCGCAGCGCATCCAGCGGCCCGCCACGGGACAGCGGACGCGCGGCCTTGGCCGGTTTTGCACCAATATCGGACATGGGCGGACTCCTTCGCGAAAGGAGGAGCAAGGTTGGGGCCAGAGAAGAGAAAGACCCCCTCAGTCGCTACGCGACAGCTCCCCCAAAGGGGGAGCATCTAGGCGCCAAGATCCTCCCCCTCTGGGGGAGGTGGCCCGGAGGGCCGGAGGGGGTCAGCGCCGACCTCAATCCCCCCGGTCGCCCTTCATCAGCCGCGCCTTGTCGCGCGCCCAGTCCCGGGCCGCTTCGGTCTCGCGCTTGTCGTGGTTCTTCTTGCCCTTGGCCAGGCCGATCTCCAGCTTGGCCAGGCCCTTCTCGTTCCAATAGAGCTTGAGCGGGATCAGCGTGCGGCCGTCGCGCTGCACCGCGCCGATCAGCTTCTCGATCTGCTTGCGATGCAGCAGCAGCTTACGGTGCCGGCGCGGCTCGTGGTTGAAGCGGTTGGCGTGGCCGTAAGGCGGGATGTCGGCGTTGATCAGCTTGATCTCGCGCCCTTCGACCGACGCATAGGACTCGGCGATGTTGGCCCGGCCGACGCGCAACGACTTCACCTCGGTGCCGGTCAGCATGATGCCGGCCTCGAAGGTTTCCTCGATGAAGTAGTCGTACCGGGCGCGCCGGTTCTCGGCGATCGGCTTGGTCATCAGACCAGACCCGCCTCGCGCATCGCTTCCAGGATCGCGGGACGCACGGCCTCGGCGCACGGCGTGATCGGCAGGCGCACGTCCTCGTTCGACAGGCCAAGCTGGGCCAGGGCGAACTTGGTCGGGGCCGGAGACGAGTCGAGGAACAGCGCCTTGTGCAGCTTGATCAGGCGGTCCTGCCAGTAGCGGGCCGTTTCCCAGTCATTGCCGAAGCAGGCGTTCATGAAGGTGGCGCAGGCGTCCGGGGCGACGTTCGAGGTCACCGAGATCACGCCGTGGCCGCCGTGGGCCATGTAGCCCAGCGCGGTCGGGTCATCGCCCGTCAGCATGACCCAGTCCTCGCCGCAGGTGATGCGCTGCAGGCTGATGCGGGTCAGGTCGCCGGTGGCGTCCTTGATGCCCACGATGTTGGGCAGCTTCGACAGGCGCACCAGGGTGTCGTTGGAGATGTCGACGCCCGTGCGGCCCGGCACGTTGTAGACGAACACCGGCAGCTCCACGGCGTCGTTGATCGCCTTGTAGTGCTGGTACATGCCCTCTTGGCTGGGGCGATTGTAGTACGGCGTCACCACCAGGGCCGCATCGGCGCCGACGGTCTTGGCGTGGCGGACCAGATCGATGGCCTCGTCGGTCGAGTTCGAACCGGCGCCGGCGATCACCGGCACGCGGCCGCGGGCGACCTGCACGCACAGTTCGACGACGCGCTTGTGCTCGTCGTGCGACAGGGTCGAGGTCTCGCCCGTGGTGCCGACCGGCACCAGGCCGTGCACGCCGCCGGCGATCTGGCGCTCGACCAGGGCGACGAAGCCTTTCTCGTCGACCTCGCCGTTCTGGAACGGAGTGACCAGGGCCGGGATGACGCCCTTGAACGGGGAATGGACCATGACTTGCAATTTGCCGTGAGCAGACGCCGCGAGAGTTGCGGCTGAAACGTGGGGGCGGACAATATGTCCGGGCGCTACCCGACCGCAACTGGCCGAGCTGACCTTTTCGAGGGTTGAGGCCGCCTAGAAAGGTCGATCCGGCGGCGAACCGGGCTATAGAGCGTGCATCGTTCCGGTTCCGGCCCAAAATCGGCCCTCGAAGCCGTCGTAACAAAGATAGGGGCCCCAGGCCCGCCCGTGAAGGAGACCGCGTTTTGGCTTTTGGGATTCGTCGGCTTCTCCTCGGTTGCGTCAGTCTGGTCCTGGTCGCGAGCGTCGCTGACGCCCAGACGGGTTCGCAGACCGACGAAGAGGGCCTGCCGACCGCGCCCCAGCCCTATACCGGCAGCGCCCGCCCCGGCCTGATCAGCACGCCCTACACCGCCAACAATTCCAGCCTGTCCGACAGCGACGCGGCCAATCTGCGCGCCGCCGTCATGGGCCAGCGCTCGGCCGCCACCGTGCGCGCGGCCATGACCAGCATCTCCGACCCGCTGGCCCGCAAGATCGCCCTCTGGGCCCTGGCCGACGTCGGCGCCGAGAGCATGAGCTTCTTCGAGCTCGACCAGGCCCGTCGCGACCTCATGGGCTGGCCCCGCGCCTCGCGCCGCGACCTGCCGGCCGAGAAGGCCCTCTCCACCTCCGGCCTGACGCCCGCCCAGACCATCGCCTGGTTCGGCGGGACCGAGCCGCAGACGGCCGAGGGCGCCATGGCGCTGGCGTCGGCCTACCAGGCAAGCGGCCGCGCACAGGACGCGACCAACCTCATCCGCCGGTTCTGGCGCGGCAAGAGCTTCGAGGTCGACGCCCAGCGAGCCATGCTGGCCCGGTTCGGCGCGGTGCTCACCGCCGACGACCACGCCCGCCGCGCCGACGTCCTGCTCTACGGCCAGCAAGGCCCGGCCGCGCGCGACATGATCGCCCTGCTGCCGGCCGACCAGCAGGCCGCCGCCCTGGCCCGCATCGCCCTGCGCTCGGGCGCGAGCAACGCCAACGACCTGGTGGCCGCCCTCACCCCGGCCCAGCAGCTGTCGCCGGGCGTCGCCTTCGAGCGCGCCTCGGCCCTGCGCCGCAAGGGCATGGACGTGATGGCGCTGGAACTGGTGCGCTACTTCCCCGCCCCGCCGCCCTCCGACGACGTCGCCGGCGCCATCTGGCGCGAGCGCAAGCAGCTGGTCATGTCGGCGATCAAGAACGGCGACAGCCGCGGGGCCTACGCCGCCGCCAACGCCGGCCTGCCCGGCGGCGCCGACGCGGCCGAGGCCGAGTTCTTCGCCGGCTGGATCGCCCTCTCGCGCCTCAAGGACGCCAACGCCGCCGCCGACCACTTCGGCCGCATCGCCGAGATCGGCGCCTCGCCGATCACCCGCGGCCGCGCCCTCTACTGGCAGGGCCGCGCGGCCGAGGCCCAGGGCGACTTCATCGCCGCCCAGGCCTTCTACGGCGACGGCGCCAAGCACATCACCACCTTCTACGGCCAGCTGGCCGCCGAGAAGGCCGGCCTCAAGGAGATCCGGCTCGACAAGGACCCGGTGATCACGGAGGCCGACCGCGCACGCTTCGAAAGCCGCGAACTGGTGCGCGCCGCCAAGCTGCTGCGCGACGTCGGGGCCAACGACGCCTTCCGCGCCCTGGTGCTCTACATCGACGACCAGCTGCCGACCGCGGCCGAGG
Organism: Caulobacter sp. GW821-FHT09B11; assembly: GCF_059418205.1. Taxonomy (NCBI): domain Bacteria; kingdom Pseudomonadati; phylum Pseudomonadota; class Alphaproteobacteria; order Caulobacterales; family Caulobacteraceae; genus Caulobacter; species Caulobacter sp. GW821-FHT09B11. The sequence goes on from NZ_JBWKPK010000049.1 coordinate 10,030, forward strand.
AGGCCCTGCTGGTCGACTTCGCCCGCAACACCGGCGACCAGGACCTGGCCATGCGCGCGGTGCGCACCGCTGCCCAGCGCGGCTTCATCCTGCCCGAGCGCGGCTACCCCCTGCTCGACCACCACTTCACGCCGATCCCCGGCGCGGCCGAGACCGCCTTCGTCTATTCGATCTCGCGCCAGGAGAGCAATTTCGACCCCCGCGCCCGGTCGGGCGTCGGCGCGCGCGGCATGATGCAGCTGATGCCGCCCACCGCCGCCGGCGTCGCCCGCAAGCTGGGCGAAAGTCACAGCGTCGATCGCCTGTTCGAGCCCGACTACAACATGCGCCTGGGCTCGGTTTACCTGGGCGACATGATCAGCCGCTTCAGCGGCTCCTACATCATGGCCGCCGCGGCCTACAACGCCGGCCCCGGCCGTCCGCCGCAGTGGACGGCCCTGTGCGGCGACCCGCGCGGCGCCAGCACCGACCCGCTCGACTTCATCGAGTGCATCCCGTTCAGCGAGACCCGCAACTACGTGATGCGCACCCTGGAGACCACCATGGTCTATCGCGCCCGCCTCAACGGCGGCGTCGCGCCCCTGACCCTGTCGACCGACCTCAAGCGCGGCGGCTACAACTACGTCCCGGGCGCCGGGACGATGGACCCGATCGGGGGGCGGTAAGCCCGCCCCCCCCAAGGAACTGTCCCTGGGGAGACGACGCGTCTACTGCGCCGGCTCGATCCGCCATTGGGCGTCGAGGTTCTTCGGATCGCCCTTGCCCGTCAGATAGGGCTCGTCATCCGACAGCCAGATGAACTGGTTCCAGAAGATGTTGCGGATCGACTGGCCCTGGCCGGCGGGCTTGAGTTCGTAGGCGGCCGGCGGATCGCCGTCCGGAGCGAACAGCTTCACCGCCCCGGTCACGGCACGATAGTCGAGGAACAGGGTCGGATCCGCGGCCGAGCGGAACACCGTGCTGGTCGGGGGCCCCACCATCATGAAATCCACCGGAACGCCGGCGCGGTTGTAGAGCAGCGCGTCGGGCCGCACCCCCTCGAGCGTGGTCATGGTCTTGCCGTTGGCCAGGCTGCGGATGCGCACCATCTGGCCGCTGTCGGCGGGCAAGGCCGGAATGCGCCACTCGGACGGCGCGGAGCTCATCGGCGCCAGGGCGCCGTTGCGCCAGCGCCAGTTGTACCAGATGTGGGTCTGGGGATCGAACTGGTCCTGGTAGCCGAGATTGGGCAGGGCGTTGTAGAGGCACCGGCGCTGGACGGCCTCCAGCTTGCGCACGGCCGTCGCCTGGTCGGTGGTTCCGAAGTCCAGCCCGCCCATGCACTGGGCCTGGGTCTTGCCCTTGCCGGTCTGGCCGGCGGCCAGCACATAGGTGTCGCCGCGGTTGGCGGGGTCGGCGTACCAGCCGCGCATCTCGGCCTCGTCGAAGCTCAGCCAGTTGGCGACCAGGGCTTCGGCCTCGCGGCGGGCCCACGCCTCGCGCTTGTCGGCCGGCATGCCCATGGTGCGGATGAAGGCGGCCCACAGGTCCTTGCTGGCCTCGGTGGCCACCAGGGCGACCGGCTTCATGTTGCTGGCCTTGTAGCTGCTCCAGCCGGGATTGAAGCGCCCGTCCACCGTGTTCTTCCAGATCACGTCGCCGCTGGAGTAGTCGAGGACGGCTTCCTTGGAGTGGTTATGCTGCTCGGCGCCCTGCGCGCATAGATAGCTCTTCACCTCGCGCACCTTGACGTAGTTGTCGGCGGCGATCCGCACCGTGTGCTCGGAGCTGAACGAGTCCTGGAAGAGGTGCAGGGCCCGCCCGAACAGGAAGTAGTTGCGGTCCACGACCACCGCCGAGGACGAGACCCCGCCGTCATAGACCTGGATATTGGCCTTCGGCGCGATGGCGGCGGCCACGAAGTAGTCCACGAACCGTCGCTGCGAGCGCGTGGCCGCGCGCACGCCGCCCTCCGGACCGACGTCGTCGTAGCGGCGCATGAAGTGGTCGTACTGCACGTCGGCCGGCTGCTGGGCCACGGCGTCCCAGCACTCGTACGCTTCCGCGATGCTGTAGCCGGCCAGGTCCACCCAGCGCTCGCCGATGATGGCGTCGTAGACGACCTTGTAGCGCGGGGCGTAGCGCTTGTCGTCCGAGGCCAGCCGTCGGATCCGCTTGAGCTCGGCCCCGGCCGGGCCGTCCTCGCCGCCCACGCCGGCCCGCCAGGCCTTGCCGGCGCCCACGGTCCAGGTGCGGCGCGGATCGTTCGGATCGGGCCCGTCGGGGGCGCTGGAGGACAGGTATCCGATCACCTCGACGCCCGCCATGCGGGTGATCCACTCGTGGCCCATCGGCGAGGTGTTGACCGCCCCCAGGCTGACGCTCTGGGTGAAGGCGCCGCCCGGCCAGGCCGCGGCGACGCCGAAGGTGAAGGCCAGGGCCGCGCCCAGCCGGCCGATGGTCGATACGCGCATATGAAATCCCCAAGCCCCCTGGCCGCCGCCAACGACGCGGCGCCCGTTTCCTAAGGCTTGGGCGGGAAATTGCCCGCAATGGATGTACGGACCGTCACCACGCGCAGCGCGGTGGCGAGGAGGCGCTGGAGCCTGCCTCAGATCCCCTTCTTCTTCGCGTAGGTCTCGAACAGCCCCGGCCAGGCCGCCACCGGCTTGCCGGCGATCGAGCGCAGGCCGAAACCGTGGCCGCCCTCCTCGAAGACGTGCAGTTCGGCCGGGATCGCCTTGGCCTTCAGGGCCGCGAACATCATCAGGCTGTTCTCGACCGGCACGGCCTTGTCGTCGGCGGCGTGGACCAGGAACACCGGCGGCGTGCGCCCGCCGACCCCGGCCTCGGGCGAATAGGCCTGCACCGTCTCGAACGACGGCGCCGCGCCCAGCAGTTGCTTGCGCGAGCCGGCGTGGGTGAGGCCCGCGGTCATGGTGATCACCGGATAGATCAGGGCCGACAGGTCCGGACGCGCCGACAGGTCGTCGGCCGCGTCGACGCGGTCATAGACCTCGGCCTCGAACCGCGTCGTCAGGCTGGCGGCCACGTGCCCCCCGGCCGAGAAGCCCATGATGGCGATGCGGTTCTGCGCGAACTTCAGGCCCGGCGCCCAGGACCGGACGAGACGCAGGGCCCGCTGGGCGTCCTGCAGCGGCGCGTCCGGCGCCGCGGCCCAGCCGTCGCCCGGCAGGCGGTAGAGCAGCACGAAGCAGGTGTAGCCGCGGTCGGCCAGCCACTGGGCGGTCTCGAAGCCTTCCTTGTCCATGACGACGCGCTCGTAGCCGCCGCCGGGGATCAGGATCACCGCCGCGCCGTTGGGCTTGCGCGGCCGGAACAGGCTGAGCGTCGGCGTGCGGGTGTGGGTCACGGCCCGGTCGCGCGGACCCTTGCCATCGCTGCGCTCGGTCACCGTCTCCTGGGCGGTCACGCCCTGCGAGCCCGGCGGATCGCTGGGCCACAGCGGCCGCACCTCGCTCGGCTCGGGAACGGCCGGCTTGCGGGCCGCGCTGGCCATGCTCGCGGTCGACAGGGCGGCAAGGCCCGTCAGCAGGGCGAAGGCGCTCCGGCGGTTCAGTTGCGGCATGACGTTTCTCCCGAACTCTACTGCAAGCGTGATAGCCGAAAGTGTCAGCGGTTTCGGCGGCCATCACGCGCCAACTTAAGTTTGGCGCGGACCTTAGAGCGCCAGGTAACCGGTGGACAAGATCAGCGGCGCGCACCGCCGCCGAACCTCAGGTGATGCAGCACGATCCCGCTGGTCGTCGCCACGTTCAGCGAGTCGAAGCCATTGGCCATGGGAATGCCGATCCCCTCGGCCCGGGCGATGACATCCGCCGACAGGCCCGGCCCTTCCGTCCCCAGCAGCACGGCCGCGCGGGCCGGCGGGTCCAGCTGCGCCAGCGTCCGCCCCGCCGACGGCGTCAGGGCCAGCGGCGTGAAACCGGCCCCGGCCAGCAGGTCCACGGCGTCCTCGCCCTTGTCGATATAGGCCGCCGGCACGCTCAGCGTCGCCCCCACCGAGACGCGGATGGCCTTGCGATAGAAGGGATCGCAGCAGTCGGCGTCCAGCAGCACCGCGTCGGCCCCGAAGGCGGCGGCGTTGCGGAAGATGCCGCCCAGATTGTCGTGATTGGCGATGCCGAACAGCGCCACCACCACCGCCCGTTCCGGCAGCCGCGCCAGGAGGTCGGCCGCCCGCGTCGCCTGCGGCTTGCGCCCCACGGCCAGCACCCCGCGATGCAGGTGGAAGCCGGCCACGGCGTCGAGCACCGCCTGCTCGACCAGATAGACGGGCGTCTCGGCCTCCAGGCCGTCGAACACGTCGGAAAGCTTGTCGCGGCGCTTGGGGTCGATCAGCAGCGACTCCACCCGCCCCGGCGCATCACGCACGAAGGCCCGCAGCACCGTCTCGCCCTCGGCGATGAACCGCCCTTCCCGGCCCACCAGGTCGCGCTCGCGGATGTCGCGATAGGCGGCCAGACGGGGGTCGGCGGGGTCGGCGATGGTCAGGAACTGCGGCACGGGGGCTCTGGCGGGTCTGTTCGAGGGGCGACGGCCTGCAACTCTCGACCGCCTCCTTCGTCGTCATCCCGGCCGCAGCGAAGCGCCGTAGACCCGGGATGACGATCGAAGAGGACGATCTTGATCGAGTCCAAACCTACCGAACGCCCCGTATCGGAAGGATCGCCAGACCGCCAGCCGCCGCGAGCCCCGCCGCCACCAGGAACAGCGAATGATAGTCCATGCGGCTGGGTCCCAGGAACCACACCGCCAGCACGGGAGCCAGGGCCTGAGGCAGGGTGTTGGCCAGGTTGATGACCCCAAGGTCCTTGCCGGCGTCGGCCTGCGAGGGCAGCACCTGGCTCACCAGGGCGATGTCGACGGCGTAGTAGCAGCCCGCCCCGCAGCCGAAGACCACGAACCCCGTCAGCACCACCGGCCAGCCCGGCACCAGCGAGAAGGTCAGCATCGCGGTGGCCAGGATCATCGCCGCCCCGGCCGCGAACAGCTTCCGCCGCCCCAGCCGGTCGCTCAGCATGCCGAAGATCATCGCGCAGCAGACATTGGCGACCGTCGCCACGGTGGTCAGCAAGGCCAGCCCCTGCTCGGCCCGCTGTCCCGGGAACAGGGTCGTGTAGCGCAGCGCATCCTGCAGGTAGTAGAGCATGTAGCACTGGGTCAGGGTGATCGCGACCAGCACCATGAACCGGCTCACCCAGGCCAGGGCGAAGTCGGGATGCTTGCGCGGATCGACCCACAGCCCCTTGAGAAAGCCGACCAGGCTGAAGCGCTCGGCGTCGTCGGCCGTGATCGGGGTGTCCTTCAGGCGCAGGGCGAAGGGGGCGATGGCCAGGGCCAGCACCACGCCGATCGCCAGGTAGCGCGAGGCCTCCGAGGTCAGCAGCCCGCCGACCAGCACCGCCCCGGCCACGGCGCCGATCGGGTGTCCCAGACTCAGGAACGCCGCCACCCTGCCCTTCTGGGCGTCGGGCACCCGGTCGGGCAGCAGAGCCAGCAAGGCCGCGAACATCATGTTGAAGGCCAGCTGGAAGCCGATGACGCCGAGGATCAGCTCGAAACGGCTGTCGGCCAGCATGATCGCCACGTACGAGGCCAGGGTGCCCACCAGGCCGATCAGCAGCCACGGCCGCCGGCGGCCGAAGCGCGAGGTCGTGCGGTCGCTGATCGCGCCGGCCAGCAGGTTGGCGACGCTGGCGATCAGCGCGCCCCAGAACGCCGTCTGGCTCAGCACCAGCGCCTTCTGGGCCGGATCGAGCGCGGCCGCCTTCAGCGGCAGCAGCACCTGGATCAGCGGCATGAAGCTGACGAAGGCGCCCATCTGGGCGAAGGTGAAGGCGGCGATGAAACTCGGCCGGACCGGTTCGACCGGCCGGCTTGCGCCGCGATGCGACATGACTGCTCCCTGTGACCGACGCGGTCTTGCCGCCGCGTTCGCCTGCCCGGCGACCTTCGCCGCGCCGTTGCGGCCCGGCAAGAGGCGCCGGCGCCCCTGCCTTAGTTTTTTCGCAACGCGTGGGGTCGCGCTCGGCACGACAAATGCTCTAGGCTGGTCAGAACGGTTGAGTCCAAGCGGTCCGACCAAACGACAGTTCAGTCGTGCTTAGCGGGGGAAGCGGCAAACCGATGGCGTCGGTGACCATCTACGACGTGGCGGCGCGCGCCGAGGTTTCGATCAAGACCGTCTCGCGGGTCATGAACAACGAGCCCAACGTGCGTCCGGTCATGCGCGAGCGCGTGCTCGAGGCCGCGCAGGCCCTGGGCTACAGCCCCAACCTCTCGGCCCGCAGCCTGGCCGGCTCCAAGAGCTTCGTCATCGCCGTCTTCGTCGATGCGGCCCTGACCATCGACCACTGGCGCAGCGAGCGCGGCGCCGACTACCTGTCGCGCATTCAGCTGGGCGCCACGCTCCAGTGCCGCGACGCCGGCTACCACCTGCTGGTCGAGCTGATCGACCACGAGGCCCCGCAGATCCGCCAGGAGGTCGGCGCCCTGCTGGCCGCCCTCAAGCCCGACGGCGTGATCCTAACCCCGCCCAGCTCCGACAACGAGATCGTGCTGGAGCTCCTCAACAAGTCCGGCACGCCCTATGTCCGCCTCGGTCCGGAAGAGACCGAGGGCCCCGGCCCGCGCGTGCACATGGACAACTTCGCCGCCGCCCGCGACGTCACCGAGCACCTGGCCGGCCTTGGCCACAAGCGCATCGGCTTCGTGGTCGGCGAGCCGCGCCACGGCGCCAGCCAGGCCCGCCGGGCCGGCTACATGGCCGCCATGGAGGCCCGCGGCCTCTCCGTCGACGCGGCCTGGGTCAAACAGGGCGACTTCACCTTCCAGTCGGGCCACGACGCCGCCAAGGCCCTGCTGGCCCTGCCCGACCGCCCCACCGCCATCTTCGCCTCCAACGACGACATGGCCCTGGGCGTCCTGGCCGCCGCCGCCGAGGCCGGCGTCCTGGTGCCCGGCGAAGTCTCCGTCGCCGGCTTCGACGACAGCCCCAGCGCCCGCTTCTCCCGCCCCCAACTGACCACCGTCCGCCAGCCCGTCGCCGAAATGGCCGAACTGGCCACGCGGCTGCTGATCAAGGGCCAGGTGAAGGGCGGCGCGGCGGGGGCGATGGCCGCGCCGATCGACGAACTGCTGCCGTTCGAGCTGATCCACCGGGCGTCCACGGCCCCGCCGCCGGTGGGGTGACGGGGGCGGAAGGTCCGGAATGCGCCAGTATGCGCGACAGACCCAACTGTCGCGCCCAGCCGCATAAGGAGGAGATCCATGCGAGCTGGTTCAGCTTCTCCTAACCTACGGCGACAGCGCGCTCGCCCAGCGCCTTCCGAACAGCCACCGCTAGATCGCTGACCTTGAACGGCTTGCGCAGCACCGCTTCGGAATTGACCAGCTCGCGGATGGCGCCGGCGTCGGCGTAGCCGGTGATCAGCAACATGCCCAGGGCGGGAATGACCTGCCGCGCGCGCTTGGCGACCTGGGCGCCGTCCATGCCCGGCATGGCGAAGTCGACGACCATCAGGTCGGGCCGATCCTCGACCAGGCGCGCCAGACCCTCTTGCCCACCCGACGCCTCGGTGACGCGATAGCCCAGCGAGCGCAGGCACTGGACTAGGAACCGACGGACGCTGGGGTCGTCGTCGATCACCAGGACGCGCTCGCCTTCGCTGAGCGGGGTCTCGTTCGGCGGGAGGTCGCTGGGACGGATGCGATCGCCGGCCTCGGTGATCGGCAGCCAGATCTCGATCGTGGTCCCCACGCCGACCGTGCTGTCGATCCGCACCGTGCCGCCCGACTGGGTGGCGATGCCATAGACCTGGCTAAGGCCCAGCCCCGTCCCCTTGCCCACGCTCTTGGTCGTGAAGAAAGGATCGAACACCTTCTGCAGCAGCTCCTTGGGAATGCCGTGACCGGTGTCGCTGACCGCGATCACGACGTGGTCGCCGGGCTGCAGGCCCTCGTGCCACTCGTCGGAGATCCGGCTGGAGATCGTCACGGCGCCGCCTTCGCCCATGGCGTCGCGGGCGTTGATGGCCAGGTTCAGCACCGCCAGCTCCAGCTGGTTGGCGTCGGCCCTGGCCCGCGCCGCGCCCGCGGCCAGCGCTGTGCGGACCTCGACGGTGTGGCCCAGGGTCCGGGTCAGCAGGTCGTCCATGCCGGCGATCAGCGCGTCGACCTCCACCGGCTGCAGGTCCAGTTGCTGGCTGCGCGAGAAGGCCAGGAGCTGCGCGGTCAGCTTGGTGGCGCGCTCGACGCCTTCGCGGGCGTTGGCGGCCATGCGCATGATCCGCTCGTCGTCGCTGCGCCGCTCGATCATGTCGATATTGCCGACGATGGCGGTCAGCAGGTTGTTGAAATCGTGGGCGATACCGCCGGTCAGCTGGCCGATGGCGTCCATCTTCTGGGCCTGGACCAGAGCGGCCTGGGCCTGCTCGCGCTCGCTGATCTCGGCCAGCAGGCGTTCGTTGGCGCGCTGGAGCTCACGGACGCTGTCGGCGATGCGCTGTTCCAGCGTCTCGTTCAAAAGCCGCAACTCCGCCTCGGCGGTCTTGCGGGCTGTGATGTCAAGGCTGATCCCCGACATTCGCCGCGGCTCGCCGGGCTGGATCCGGTTGAGCCGCCCGCGCACCTGCACCCAGTGCAGCGAGCCGTCCGGCCAGAAGATTCGGTACTCGACGTCGTAGTCCTCGGCGCGGGCGATCGAGGCGTCCAGCGCGGTCGTGCGCAGGGTCACGTCCTCGGGATGGACGGCCGCTTCGATACCGGCAAGCGTCAGGGGCTGGTCCGGGGCGCGGCCGAAATGGGCGCGCGTGGCCGTCGAGGTGGTCAGGGCTCCGCTGTCGAGGTCCAGATCCCACGCGCCCAGCTTGCCCGCCTCCAGGGCGAAGCGCAGCTGCTCCTCGGCCTTGGTCTGGGCGAGCAGGTGATCGCGGGCGACGTACTGCCGATGACGGGCGCGGATCGCCGAGTGGGCCGCGCTGATCAGCGTCTCGGCGTTGATCGGCCGCTCCAGCATCACGATGTTGCCGATCGCCCGCAGGCGTTCGGCGTCGACCTGGGTCCGCTTGCCGGGCTGCTTGGTGACCAGCACGATGAACGGGAAGTCCGACCAGGTCGGCTGATGGGCCAGCCAGTCGGTCAGGGCGTCGGTGGCCCCCTGGGCCAGCGCTTCTTCCGTCAGGATCGCCGCGCCGGCCTCGTCGCCCAGCGCCTGGGTCAGCGCGGCCAGGTCCCCGCAGACCTGCGAGGCGTGGCCGACATGGCCCAGGGTTTCGGCGATGACCGCAGCGTCGCGCCCTCGCGGCGCCAGGATGAGGATCGGCTTAGGCATCCGCCGGCCGATTGTTCTCCTCGCCCAGCATCTCGATCTTGCCCTGGTAGGACGGCAAGCCGGACATTACGCCCTGGAAGTCGGTCAGCGCCTGGCCGACCTCGATGCCGTGCCCGGTCAGGCGGATCTCGCGGATGGTCTTCTCGTGCGCGGCCGTGCGGCTCTTGACCGCCGAGACGGCCGTCAGCACCGAGCCGGCGGCCTCGAAGAAGCGGAACAGCAGGATGCCATCGCTGAGGTAGCTGAGGTCGATGTCGCTGCGGACCTCGCCGATGAAGCCGTGCTGGCCCAGGATCAGCAGCGTCACCACGCCCTGCTGGTTGAGATAGGTCAGCAGCTCGTGCATCTGCAGCAGGAGGAACTTCTGTCCTGGCATGGCCTGGAGATAGGCGTTGAGGCTGTCGATCACGACGGTCCGCGCGCCCAGGCGCTCCACCGCGTCGCGGACGTGGAAGGCGAACTCGCCTGGCGACAGCTCGGCCGGATCGATGGCGCGCACGACCAGTCGGCCGTTGTCGATATGGGGCTGCAGGTCCATGCCCAGCGCTTTCGAGCGCGTAAGCAGGGTCGTCAGGCCTTCGTCGAACAGATAGTAGGCGACCCTCTCGCCGCGCTCGAGCGCGGTCAGGGCGCAGCGCACCGAGGTGGTGGTCTTGCCCACGCCCGAGGGGCCGCTGATCAGGGTGTTGGTGCCGCGCGTCAGACCGCCGCCCATCAGCGCGTCAATGCCTGGCGCGCCGGTCGACACCGTCTCCTGGGCGAAGGTCGCCGGATGGTCGGCCGCCACCAGGCGCTCGAACACCTGGATGCCGCCGGTGTCGAGCGAGAAGTCGTGGAAGCCGCCGCGGAACTTGATGCCCCGCATCTTGACCACTTCCAGCTGGCGGCGCTGGGCGCCGTATTCCTGGGTCATCCGTCGCAGGCTGATCACCCCGTGGGCGATGCTGTGCAGTTGAAGATCACCGTCCTCGGCGGTCTGGTCGTCGAGCAGCAGGACCGTGCACCGGCGCGTGGCGAAGAAGTGCTTCAGCGCCAGGATCTGGCGGCGGTGGCGCAGCGGGTTCTGGGCCAGCAGCCGCATCTCCGAAAGGCTGTCGAACACCACGCGGAGCGGCTTGGTCTCCTCGACCTGCTTCATCACCCCGCGCGTGGTCTCGCCCAGCTCGACGTCGGACGGGTGCAGCACCGACTGCTCGCTGTCGGGGTCCAGGCCCTCTTCGCTGACCAGTTCGAACAGGTCGATGCCGTCCAGCGACCAGCCGTGGCTGGCGGCGGCGGCCTTAAGCTCCGGTTCGGTCTCCGACAGGGTGATGTAGAGCCCGCTCTCGCCCAGCTCGCGGCCCTTGAGCAGGAATTGCAGCGCCAGGGTGGTCTTGCCCGAGCCCGGCGTGCCCTCGACCAGATAGATGCGATCGCGCGTCAGGCCGCCACCCAGGATGTCGTCGAGCCCCGGCACTCCGGTGCTGACACGGCTCTCGACCTTGGCTTCAGACATGCTCGCTCCGCAGACGACGCGCCGCCCCCCTTAGCGGCGCACAGCGGTTCAACGCCGAAACCAAGGCTAAGTTCAGCGCAAGGCCCCGAAGCGGGTTGGACGAGCAGCCTGTAAATGATGGCGCCTACCTGGTCCTGCCAGAGACCGGCGACCCGGAAGTACCGGGCGCCAATCCATCATCGCCTGAAGCTATGCGTTGTGGCTGCTTTTGGGGGAGATCGGCTGCGCGCCAGGAACGGTCACTTAAGCGGAACGAAAAAGGGCGCAGCCTCGACGGCCGCGCCCCTCTCAAAACCTCAAACGGCTGGAACCGCCCTCACCGCCCCGGTCGGGCGAACGCGGCGACCTTGGCGCGGGCCGCGTGCACCGGGTGTTCCGGCTCGGCGTAGCGCTGCGTCGGCGCGGCGTGCGTCCCGATCCTGAACCCGCCGACGTGGTTGGCGAGGTCCGCAGCCTCCGCCCGCAGGGCGCGGGTGGCGTCGGTGGAGCGTTGGGCCATGGCGGTGTTGCGCTGGGTGACCTGGTCGAGCTGGCCGACGGCGCTGTTGACCTCGTTCAGGGCCGTGGCCTGTTCGTTGGCCGAGGCGGCGATCTCGTTGACCAGGCTGTCGATGGCGCCGACCTTGTCGACGATGCCGCGAAGGGCGTCGCCCGTCTGGCGGACCAGCTCGACGCCCTCGCCGACCTGGCGGCTGGAGTCGGAGATCAGGCTCTTGATCTCCTTGGCGGCGTCGGCCGAGCGCTGGGCGAGCGCGCGGACTTCCTGGGCCACGACCGCGAAGCCCTTGCCCGCGTCGCCGGCCCGGGCGGCTTCGACGCCGGCGTTGAGGGCCAGCAGGTTGGTCTGGAAGGCGATCTCGTCGATGACGCCCAGGATGTGATTGACCTGGTTGGACGAGCTTTCGATCTGGCTCATGGCCTCGGCGGCGCGGGTGACCACGGCGCCCGAGCGCTGGGCCTCGGTGGCGGCCTCGCCGACGCGCGTGGAGACCTCGCGGGCGCTCTGGGCGGTCTTGGCGACGGTCGAGGTCAGCTGTTCGACGGCGGCGGCGGTCTGTTCCAGGGTGGCGGCCTGCTGCTCGCTGCGCAGGGCCAGGTCGTCGGCGGCCGAGGCGATCTCGTCGGCGCCCGAGCGGATGCCGCGGGTGGCGCGGTCGACCGCGCCCATGGCTTCGGCGAGGGCGGCGGCGGCCTGGTCGAAGTCGGACTTCAGGCTGACGAACTCGGGCGACAGGGCGCCGTCGACGCGGGCCGACAGGTCGCCGGCCGCCAGGCGCGACAGGGCGTCGCCCACCGCGCGCACGGCGTCGGCCTGGCGCTGCTCGGCCGAGGCGCGCTCGGCCTCCAGCTGGTCGCGCTCGTCCTGCAGCAGCTCCAGATAGGTCGAGATCGCCAGGTCCATGTCGAGCATGACGGCCTTGTTCAGGGCCACCAGGCCGTCGGCCAGCTCGGCGTCGTTCCTGGCGCTGGCGAACAGGCCCTTGGCGCGCTTTTCGACCATGGCGCGGATCAGCTTCTCGGCCACCAGGGCGTAGCCGCCGATGTACCAGCGCGGCTCCAGGCCGATGACGGCGTGGGCCTTGCCGATGCGGGCGACGTCCTGCTGGTAGTCGGCGCCGTATTCGGCGGTGGCCAGGCGGCGCCAGTGCGAGGACTGGCGGGTCTGGGCGCTGCCGATGTGCGCCTCGTTGGAGAACATCTTGCGGGTCTCGGGGAAGGCCCGGACCTGGCTGTAGAAGGCGTCGAGCGCCCCGTTGATCTCGGCGTCGATCAGCGGCTTGGCCGCGCGCAGGGCGGCGCGGTCCTTGTGGTCGAACCGCATGAAGCTCATGCGCTGGTCGAGCTGGTTCTGCGCGCTCATGCCGTCACCCCGAGTCACTGAAAATCCTAGTCAGGAGAGCCGTGACGGCAATTCATTAACCAAGATTGAAACCCGGGCGGCCCGGCCGCAAATGACCGCCTGTCGAGCCGTTAAAGCTTTCGCGGGGTGTGGCGGAAGGTCGCTTTTCCGGGCCGGCGGTCAACCCATCCAGAGGTAGCGCCAGGTCTCCGAGATCGGGGTGTCGCCGCGCACCAGCCGCAGGCTGAGCTCGGCCTGGCTGGCCGTGGGCTTCAGGCCGAAGGCGGCCCGCACCGTGGCCTCGCGCGGATAGGGGGTGATGTTGCTCCAGGTCGTCTGGCCGCCCTTGGCCTCGATCTGCAGGCTCACCCCGTCCAGCCCGTCGGCCAGCATCGGGCCGGAGAGGTCGATGGTGAACATCCTGAGGCCCGCCTGGGCGTCGGCGCCGGTGCGGGTGCGCACCACCCTCGCCTCGCCGTCGCCCCGCCGCTCGCCGCCCCAGTGCAGGCGGTAGGAGAGATCCACGCGCGAACCGGCCTCCCACGGGGCGTCCGGCCGCCAGAAGACGGCGATGTTGTCGTCGCTCTCCTTGCGGGTGGCGAGCTCCGCCAGCACCACCGCGCCCTTGCCCCAGGCGCCCAGGGGTTCGACCCACAGGCTGGGACGCAGGTCGTAGCGGGCCTCGAGATCCCCGTAGTCTTCCAACCGCCGGGCGCGCTGCACCAGGCCGAAACCCTTGGGGTTCTCGTCCTGGAAATACGACAGGCGGTGGGCGGTCGGGTTGGTCAGCGGCCGCCAGATCTGCTCGCCGGTCCCGGTCAGCATGGCCAGGCCGTCGCTGTCGTGCACCGCCGTGCGGAAGTCGTCGCCGCGCGGTCCGTCCGACACGTTGAACAGGAACATGCTGCTCTGGGCGGCCACGCCCATCCTGGTCATCCGCACGCGCGGGAAGATCGTGGCGGTCACGTCGAACACCACCGACTGCCCCGGTCGGATCAGGAAGCTGTAGGCGCCCGTGCAGCTGGGGCTGTCCATCAGGGCGTGGACGGTGACGGTCTCGGCGTCGCCCTCCGGACGCTCCAGCCAGAAGCGCTCGAAGCTGGGGAACTCCTCGTTGGGCTCGCCGGCGCCGATGGCCAGGCCCCGCGACGACAGGCCGTAGAACTGGTCGCGGCCCAGGCTGCGGAAATAGCTCGCGCCCTGGAAGACGGCGATCTCGTCCAGCTTGTCGGCCCGGTTCAGCGGCCACAGCAGGCGCAGGCCCGAAAAGCCGCCGATCGCCTTGGCCGCGCCGGCGTGCTCGCCCGGCACGTCGAACATCTCCGGATCGAACGGCACCGGCCGGGCGATCCCGTCCTCGACCTCATGGATCGGGAAGACGCGCGGATAGAGATAGGCCGGCGGGAAGAACTCGGCCCGGAACGGCGGCTGGCGATCGGCCCACAGGGCGTGCTCGGCCCGGAAGCGGATGCGGAAATAGTCGTCGTAGGACAGGCCCGCCAAGCCCTTGCTCCCGCCCGTGGCCGGGGCGCGGTAGGGCTTCCTGGCCAGGTCCTGGGCCATGTCGCGCAGGATGTCCGGCGAGAACGGCTCGCCGGCCGAACCCGTGTCGGTTTGCGCTGCGGCAAGGCGGGGGAGCATGGCGACCAGAGCTCCGAGAGACAGCGCGCCGAGCGCGCCGCGACGGCTAAACGTACCGAATTCCATGCGGCCCCTTCTATGCCGCGCGCCGCTTCGGCGCTACGAACCGTACGGTGAATTAACGCGGTTTGACGGCGCCATTGCGGCGGCGCCGCATAAAGCTGCAAGACCGATCATCCGGGCCGCGCCACGATTACGACGCAACAAGCTGCGCCTTGACGCGTTTGAGCCGGCGGCGCAGTCCCTGTTAGGCTGAGTCAGCAACGAGGGATCAGCGCGTTAGATGGGCGTACCGGCGGATTTCACCCTGGAAGACAAGGACGACGGCAAGTCGGTCGTCCTGTCCGGGGACTGGACGGCGCGCGGCATGGCCGACGCGGGCCTGCGCCTTGCCGAGGCGATGAAGGGGTCGGACAAGTTCGACCTCGACCTGACGGGCATGAACCGCTGCGACACGGCCGGGGCCTACGCCATAATCCGCGCCGCCGACGGCCGCCTTGCCGCCGGCGACATCAAGGCCCGCAAGCAGACCCTGCGCCTGCTGGAACTGGTCGGCGACGCCATCCAGGTCGAGTGCCCGCCCGACAACCGCCTGCACGGCTTCGTCGCCCTGCTCGACCGCATCGGCCGCGGCCTGTTCGACCTGCTGCACGACGGCTACGGCACGCTCGTCTTCCTGGGCCACCTGCTGACCGCCCTGGGCCGTTGCGTCGTCAATCCGCGCAAGATCCGCTGGGCCCCGATCGTGGCCCTGTCCGAGCGCGCGGGCCTCGACGCCATGCCGATCGTGGCCACCACCACCTTCTTCATCGGCGCGGTCGTGGCCCTGCTGGGCGCCAACCTGCTGACCGACTTCGGCGCCCAGGTGTTCAGCGTCGAGCTGATCGGCGTGTCGGTGCTGCGCGAGTTCAACATCCTGATCACCGCCATCCTCCTGGCCGGCCGCTCGGCCTCCAGCTTCGCGGCCGAGATCGGCTCGATGAAGATGAACCAGGAGATCGACGCCATGCAGGTGATCGGCGTCGATCCGTACGAGGCCCTGGTCCTGCCCCGCTTCGCGGCCCTGCTGCTGACCATCCCGCTGCTGACCTTCGTGGCCACGCTGGCGGGCCTCGCCGGCGGCATGGTCGTGGTCTGGGTGGTGCTGGACCTCTCGCCCAGCTTCTTCCTGCAGCGGATGACCGACTATGTCGGCGCCACCCACTTCTGGATCGGCATGTCGAAGGCCCCGGTGATGGCCATGGTCATCGCCGCCATCGGCTGCCGCCAGGGCATGGAGGTCGGCAACGACGTCGAGTCGCTGGGCCGCCGGGTCACCGCCGCCGTGGTCCACGCCATCTTCGCCATCATCCTGATCGATGCGGTCTTCGCCCTGCTCTACATGGAGCTCGACATATGACCGCCGCCCCTTCCGCCGCGGCCAAGCCAGAGGAGGCCGCGCCGCCGATCCAGGTCGACGGCCTGGTCTCGTGCTTCGGCGACAACGTCGTGCACGACAACCTCGACCTCACGGTCAAGCGCGGCGAGGTGCTGGGCGTGGTCGGCGGCTCGGGCACCGGCAAGTCGGTGCTGCTCAACAGCATCATCGGCCTGAAGGTCCCCGACGGCGGCGTCATCCGCCTGTTCGGAGAGGACATGCAGGAGGCCTCGCGCCGCAAGTGGACGGCGCTGGAGCGCCGTTGGGGCGTCCTCTTCCAGCAGGGGGCGCTGTTCTCGAACCTGACCGTGCGCGAGAACGTCGCCGCCCCGCTGTTCGAGCATACCCGCCTGCCCAAGAGCGAGATTCTCGAGCTGGCCGACCTGAAGATCGCCCTGACCGGCCTGCCGCCCCGCGCCGGCTCGCTGAAGCCGGCCGAGTTGTCGGGCGGCATGCGCAAGCGAGCGGGCCTCGCCCGGGCCCTCGCGCTCGATCCCGAACTGCTGTTCCTCGACGAGCCGACCGCCGGCCTCGACCCGATCGGCGCCGCGGCCTTCGACGAGCTGATCAAGGACCTGTCCGACAGCCTCGACCTGACCGTCTTCATGATCACCCACGACCTCGACAGCCTCTACGCCATCACCGACCGCGTCGCCGTCCTGGCCGACAAGCAGGTGATCGCCCAGGCCCCCGTCGAGGAGCTGGAACACTCCGACCACCCCTGGATTCAGGAATACTTCCTCGGCCCGCGCGGACGCGCGGCCGGGAAAGGCGCTACGGCGAGGAGCCGCTGATGGAAAGAAACGCCAACTACGCCCTCGTCGGCGCGGCCTGCCTGATCCTGTTCATGGGTCTGGTGGTGTTCGTGGTCTGGCTGGCCAAGCTGCAGTTCAACAAGGACTACGACCTCTACGACGTGCTGTTCGTCGGCGCGGTGCGCGGCCTGTCGGAAGGCGGCGAGGTGCACTTCAACGGCATCAAGGTCGGCGAGGTCACCAAGATCGAACTCGACAAGGCCGATCCCAACCGCGTCATCGCCCACACCCGCCTGACCTCCGACGTGCCGGTGCGCGTCGACAGCTACGCCACGCTGGAGCCCCAGGGCATCACCGGCGTCAACTACATCCAGCTGACCGCCGGCACCTCGACCAAGCCGCTGCTGAAGGAAACGGTGAAGAAGGGCGACATCCCGATCATCCGCAGCCAGCGCAGCGCCCTCTCCGACCTGCTGGAAGGCGGCGGCACGGTGCTGACCCGCACCATCGAGGCGCTGGACCGCGTCAACCGCGTGCTGTCCGACCGCAACATCAAGACCTTCAGCGCCAGCCTGTCCGACGTCCAGTCGGTCACCGCCGAACTGCGCGAGCGCAAGGAGATCATCGCCGACGCCCAGAAGGCGCTGCAGAGCATCGACACGACGGCCCAGGAGATCGCCAACCTGTCGCGCTCGACCCAAGGCGTGGTCGACGGCGACGGCCGCAAGGCGATCAAGGACCTCGGCGAGGCCGCCGACGAGATCAAGGCCGCCGCCAAGGACGTGCGCGGCATGGTCGGCCGCCTGGAAGGCCCGACCAGCGACTTCGCCTCCACCGGCCTGCCGCAGCTGTCCTCGGCCATCGTCACCCTGCAGTCGGCCGCCGAGTCGCTCGACCGCCTGGTCGGCGAGGTGGAGCAGAACCCGCGCGGCCTGGTGGGCAAGGCCCCGGCCAAGGAAGTGGAGATCAAGCCGTGACCGCATTCCGGATCAAGACCCTGGTCGCCGGCGCGGCGGCCCTCGGCCTGGCGCTCAGCCTCTCGGCCTGCATCAGCGTGTTCCCCAAGGCCAAGCCCTCGGGCATGTACCGCTTCGGAACCACGGCCCCGGCGGCGGCCAAGGGCCCGCCCGGCGCGATGTTCGGCGTGCTCAAGGCCCCCACGGTCTTCACCCGCCCCTCGGCCGGCGACCGTATCCTGACCACCAGCCCCGGCGGCGAGGCGGCCTATGTCGCCGACGCCCGCTGGATCGCCCCGGCCAGCGTGCAGTTCGACGAGGCCCTCGCCCGCGCCTTCGACGCCGATCCCGGCCGCGCCCGCCTGATCGGCCGCGGCGAGGTCGCCAAGGCCCAGATGGTGGTCCGGCTCGAGGTCCGCACCTTCGAGGCCGCCTATGTGAACGGCCCCAAGGCGCCGCCCGAAATCATCGTCCAGGTGCGCGGCGTCATCAACCGCAGCGGCGATCGCGCCCTGGTCGGCGACCAGGTCTTCGAAGCCAAGGTGAAAGCCGCCGACAACCGCGTCGGCCCCATCGTCGCCGCCTTCGACCAGGCCAACGCGAAAGTCATCGGCGACATCGTCGGCTGGATCAACGCGGCGGGGGCTGGACTGCCGAGCGAATAACGATCCTCCCCCTCTGGGGGAGGTGGCCCGAAGGGCCGGAGGGGGGCCGTTTTCAGCTTCCAAAGCGCCGGCCTCCCCCCTCCCCCGGG
>NZ_JBWKPK010000050.1:0-24362 GCF_059418205.1 Caulobacter sp. GW821-FHT09B11
ACCTCCCCCAGAGGGGGAGGATCTGGAGACGCCGAGCTAGATGCTCCCCCTCTGGGGGAGCTGTCGCGGAGCGACTGAGGGGGCCGCCGCGGGCGGACCGCCCCAAAAACGCTCATTCCTCGGAATAGTCCTGCCCCGGCAATATCTTGTTAAGCAAAGCGGCGCATCGATCAGACGATGCAGCCTGAACGCATGTGGGCATGAGCGTCGAACGCACCCTTCACCACTTCCCCCTCGACCCGGCCTCCCGCCAGGTTCGCCTCGTGCTGGGCGAAAAGCGGCTGCCGTTCGCCGAGGTGCAGGTGCGCTACTGGGAGTCGCCGCCGGACTTCACCAAGCTGAACCCGTCGGGCCTGACGCCGGTGCTGGTCGAGACCCGCCACCAGCGCACGGCGGTGATCTGCGAGAGCCGCGCGATCCTGGAGCATATCGAGGAGCAGGAGCCCGAGCCGGCGCTGCTGGGCCGCGAGGCCGGCGAGCGCGCCGAGGCCCGCCGCCTGATGCAGTGGTTCGACCGCAAGTTCGACAACGAGGTCAACGGCTTCCTCCTGCACGAGAAGATGGAGAAGCGCCTGCTGCGGATGGGCGCGCCGGACCTGTCGTCGCTGCGGCGCGGCCGCGACGCCCTGCGCGACCACCTGGGCTACATGGAAGGCCTGCTGCAGGCCCGCGACTGGCTGGCCGGCCGCCGTATGAGTCTCGGCGATTTCGCCGGGGCCGCGCACCTGTCGGTCATCGACTATTTCGGCGACGTGCCCTGGAAGGACTTCCCGGCGGTGCGCACCTGGTACATGAAGCTGAAATCGAGGCCGTGCTTCAGGCCGATCCTGGCCGACCGCTGGCCCGGCCTCGCGCCGGCCGCGCACTATGACGACCTCGACTTCTGACCTGACTCCCGAAGCGATCAAGGACGAGATCCGCCGCGAAGCCCTGGCTCTGGGCTTCGACGCCTGCGGCTTCGCCTCGGCCGCCGACGCCTGGCCCAACGGCGACTGGCTGCGCCAGTTCGTGGCCGAGGGCCTGCACGGGGCCATGGGCTGGATGGAGGAGACGCTCGAGCGGCGCAGCCACCCCACCGCCATGTGGACCGATGCGCTGAGCGCCGTCGTGCTGGGCGTCAATTACGGCCCCGACATCGACCCGCTGACCCAGCTGGAGCATCCCGACCGCGCCGCCATCAGCGTCTACGCCCAGGGCGACGACTACCACGAGGTGGTCAAGAAACGGCTCAAGCAGCTGGCCGGCTGGATGCACCGCCGCTGGGGCAATGAGGTCAAGGTGTTCGTCGACACCGCCCCGTTGATGGAGAAGCCCCTGGCCCAGCGCGCGGGCCTGGGCTGGCAGGGCAAGCACACCAACCTCGTCTCGCGCCAGTTCGGCTCCTGGCTGTTCCTGGGCAGCGTGCTGACCACGCTGGACCTGCCGCCCGACGAGGCCGAGATCGACCGCTGCGGCTCGTGCCGGGCGTGCCTGGACATCTGCCCGACGGGCGCCTTCCCCGCGCCGCACCGGCTGGATGCGCGGCGCTGCATCTCCTACCTGACCATCGAGCTGGCCGGCCCGGTCCCCGAGGAGTTCCGGCCCAATCTGGGTAACCGGATCTATGGCTGCGACGACTGCCTGGCGGCCTGCCCGTGGAACAAGTTCGCCAGCCTGTCGGCCGAGGCCAAGTTCCACGCCCGCGAAACCCTGAAGACCCCGCCGCTGGCGACGCTGGCCGGCCTCGACGATCCGGCGTTCCGCGCCCTTTTTTCCAAGAGCCCCATCAAGCGCATCGGGCGCGACCGCTTCGTGCGCAACGTGCTCTACGCCATCGGCAACAGCGGCGAGGCGGACCTGCTGAAGGTGGTCGAACCGCTGCGGGCCGATCCCGACGCCACGGTGCGCGATGCGGCCGATTGGGCGTCCGCGAGGCTTCAAAACGCCGTGTGACGCGGACGAAACCCGCCCTCATGAGATGAATTGTTCGGCTCTCCACTTAAGCTGGAGCGAAAACTGTGCTTAAAAATTCCGTGCAGGCGAGCAAATGAACAGCTTTTCGCGGCGTCATGTCGTCGCGAAGGCGTTCGAACGGACCAGAGCCGGTCGAACGTCCGCCAACGAAAAAGCACGGCCTCCGCGGATCTCAAGGACGGCCGGCGTAGCGCGGAGTAGATGATTGTCTAACAGTTCCAAAGTCCTGTCCGGCGCCAAGCCTTCGGCCAAACCAAAATCGAAGGACAACCAGGAGCTCGTCTGGCTCAAGGTTCTCGGAGCCCCACGGAGCGGAACGACGGTTCTCCAGCAGATCCTCAACACCCACCCCGCGGTCACCTGCCTGCACGAATACGGCCTGCCGCGCCTGATCGGCGTCGTCGACCTGCTGTTCGCCGCCGAAGACCAGATGTCCGAGAACACCCAGGTGGTCAGCCGCCTGCTCGAACTCGACCAGCGCGTTGAGGAGGACTGCTCCGAACTGACCGAGGAAGAGCGCCTGGTCGCGGTCGGCGTCCGCCGCGAGGCGCGCGACTTCCACGGCGAGCGCGAGGCGCGGACCAAGGAACGCATGCCGCTGATGCTGACGCCCAAGCGTCGCCATTTCACGCGGATCGTGCGCGGCGTGCTGGAAGGCGTCTCGGGCAAGGCCGACGTCCAGGTGGTGGGCGACAAGATGCCCAACTACCAGAACTATCATGACGATCCGCGATTGTTCGAACGCTACGGCGTGCGCCCGCGCAACGTCATGATCATCCGCCACCCGGTGGACGTGATCAATTCGTCGCTGGCCCGGCGCGACAACACCCTGGCCGGCGGGGATTCCTGGCACATCAAGACGCTGAACCACGCCATCCAGGAGTGGGTCGAGAACTGGGAGTTCGCCGCCGCCCACGCCGACGACGAGGACTACCTGTTCCTCAAGTACGAGGACCTGGAGAGCCGCTTCGCCGAGCAGTCGCAGCGCATCGCCGATTTCCTCGAGGTCGAGAACCGCTTCAGCTCGCTGTTCGAGCCCATGCCCTCGACGCTGCGGCGCTACGCCGTCTGCGACGCCGACGTGGCCAAGATCGAAGCCGTCCTCGGCGACATCGTCGCCGATTGGGACGACGCCGACCTGATGGACCTGCTGACCCGCCACCCGCTGGTCATCCGCACCCTGCCCCAGCCGCTGGAACTGAAGCTGGGCGGCGCCGAGCCGGTCAGCGTCTCGCTGCGGAACTTCGACGTCGCCGAGGAGCAATGGCGCTGGACGCTGGGCCACAGCGCCTCGATGACCTTCCGGCTGGAAGGCGGGCGTCCCGACTCCAAGGCCTGGGTCGAGTTCGACTTCTACCCCTTCTTCGGCGCCCGCCAGACCTTCACCCTGGTGCTGAAGACCCCCGACGGCGAGCAGGTGCACCACGAGCTGAAGACCACGGAGATGCGCGGCATCGCCACGCGCGGCATCGTGATGCCGGCGCCGGACGGGCTGGTGCAGCTGGAGCTGGTCATCCCCTACGTCAAGCAGCTCACCGACGAGCCGCTGGGCGATCCGCGGCCGGTCGGGGCGCAGATCCGCGTCGTGCGCGCCCACCTCATGTAGCGTCCGCATGTAGCGTCCGTTGGCGCCCTTCCCGCGGGAGGGGCGCCCGGCGACCGCGCGATCAGAGCGCCAGGTCGGCCAACCGCGGCGCGGCCGCGTCACGGCCGTTGCAGTGGATCTCGTCGGCCGCCAGCGGCCAGGCCACGCCCACCGCCGGATCGCTCCACAGCAGCGCGCCCTCG
This sequence comes from Caulobacter sp. GW821-FHT09B11, assembly GCF_059418205.1. Taxonomy (NCBI): domain Bacteria; kingdom Pseudomonadati; phylum Pseudomonadota; class Alphaproteobacteria; order Caulobacterales; family Caulobacteraceae; genus Caulobacter; species Caulobacter sp. GW821-FHT09B11. The sequence goes on from NZ_JBWKPK010000050.1 coordinate 3,742, forward strand.
TGTTCGGGATTGTAGTAGGCGCTGACCTTGTAGGTGACCTCGGCCTCGTCGGTCAGCACGCAGTAGCCGTGGGCGAAGCCCTTGGGCGCCAGCAGCTGGCGACTGTTGTCGGCCGAGAGCTCCGCGCCCACCCAGGCGCCGAAGGTCGGCGAGCCCGGGCGGATGTCGACCGCCACGTCGAAGATCGCCCCGCGCACGCAGCGCACCAGCTTGTCCTGCGCATGCGGCGCGCGCTGGAAATGCAGGCCGCGCAACGTGCCGCGCCGGGTGGAGCGGGCGTGGTTGTCCTGCACGAAGGCGCCCGAGAAACCGGCCTCGGCCAGGGCGGACTCACGATAGGTCTCGGAAAACCATCCACGCTCGTCGCCATGGCGCTTCGGCGTGATAAGCAGCACGTCGGAAATCGCCATCGGCTCGATTTTCACGAATGAACTCCTTTGAACGCGAGTGCGACACGCATGGCTCGACCCAACGGCAAAGGCAAGGCCGGCGCCGCGCCGCTCCTCAGCGTCGTCGTCGTCGCCTACCAGAGCGGCCCGACCCTGGCGCGCTGCCTGGCCGGCCTGGCCGGCCAGACCTTCCGCAACTTCGAGGTCCTGCTGGTCGACAACGCCTCGACCGACGGCGCGCCCCAGGCGGCGGCCGCCGCGGACCCGTCGATCCAGCTGATCGAGCCGGGGGCCAACACCGGCTTCGCGGCCGGCAACAACCTGGCCGCCCGCCAGACGCGCGGTCGCTGGCTGGTGCTGCTCAATCCCGACGCCTACGCCCATCCCGACTGGCTGCAACAGCTGGTGGCGGCCACCCAGCGCCATCCGGACGTCCGCAGCTTCGCCTCGCTGCAACTGGTCGCCGACGAGCCGGGCCTGATGGACGGGGCCGGCGACGTCATGACCTCTGCCGGCATCCCCTTCCGCGGCGGCTACCGCCGCAAGGAGACGCCCAAGGTCTTCGAGGGCGAGGTGTTCTCGGCCTGCGGCGCGGCGATGATGGTCGAGCGCGACCTGTTCCTGGGCCTCGGCGGCTTCGACGAGCGGTTCTTCTGCTATTGCGAGGACGTCGACCTAGGCTACCGGCTGCGGCTGGCCGGCGAGCCGACCCTGCTGGCGCCGGACGCCAAGGTCGAGCACGTCGGCTCGGCGACGCTGGGCGTGCGCTCGGACTTCGCCCTCTTCCACGGCACCCGCAACCGGGTCTGGACCTTCCTGAAGAACACGCCCTCGCCCATGCTGTGGTGGAGCGCGCCGCTGCATTTCGGCGTGACGGCCGGCCTGTTCCTGCTGCACCTGCGCCGCAAGGACGCCGGGCCGGTGTGGAAGGGCTTCAAGGCCGCCTTCGTGAAGGCCGACCTCGACCCGATCCTGGCCTCGCGGCGCGAGATCCAGGCGGCCCGCAAGGCGCCGGCGATCGACATCCTGCGGGCCATGGCGCTGGACCCGGTGGCCTTCTTCGGCCGCCGGATCGTGATCAGGCAGTGGCGAGGTCGTCGATCATCCGCCGCATGAACTGGGCGCCGCGCTCGATCTGGGCGATCTCGACATATTCGTCGGGCTGGTGGGCCTGGTCGATCGAGCCCGGACCGCAGATGACGGTCGAGAAGCCCGCGTCCTGGAACTGCCCCGCCTCGGCGGCGTAGGGCGCGACCCGGGCCGGGCCGTTGTCGCCGGCCATGCGACGGGCGAAGGCCTCGGCGACTCCGTCCTTTTCCGGCGCGAAGGACGGTGTCAGCGACCGCGCCTCGACCTTGACCCCGCCCTCGGGCGCCTTGGCCTTGACCTCGGCGTCGAGCCGCGCGGCCAGGGCGAAGAAATCGGCGAGGATGGCGTCCGGGTCCAGGCCCGGCGGCGTGCGCAGGTCGAAGACGAACACGCACTGGCGCGCCAGGATGTTGACCGCCGTGCCGCCGTTGACCTGGCCGATGGTCAGGGTCGCGCCCTTGGGCAGGAACGGCGAGGCCGGGTCGGCTTCACGCTCCAGGCGCTCGGACAGCTCGACCAGATGGCTCATCAGCTTGACGGCGACCATGTTGGCCGAGACGCCCAGGTGGGTGAGGCTGGAATGGGCCTCGCGGCCGGTCACCGTCACCCAGTAGCTGGCGATGCCCTTGTGGGCCTGGACGGCGACCATGTCGGTGGGCTCGCCCACCACCACCAGGGCCGGTCGCGGAAAGTCGCGGGCGATGATGGCGATCATGTCCGGCGCGCCCAGGCAGCCGATCTCCTCGTCATAGGAGAAGGCCAGGTGGACGGGGCGCTTCAGGTCGGCCGCGACGAGGTCGGGGGCGGCCGCCAGGGCCAGGGCCAGGAACCCCTTCATGTCGCAGGTACCGCGGCCGTAGAGGCGGCCGTCGCGCTCGGTCAGGGTCCAGGGATCGCTGGTCCAGGGCTGGCCGTCGACCGGCACCACGTCGGTGTGGCCCGACAGCACGACCCCGCCGGGCACGGCCGGACCGATGCTGGCCATCAGGTTGGTCTTGGTGCCGTCGGCGTTGGGCGCCCGCCGCGAGGCTACGCCCAGATCGGTCAGATAGGCCTCGACCCATTCGATCAGAGCCAGGTTGGAGCCGCGCGAGGTGGTGTCGAAGGCCACCAGCCTGGCCAGGATATCGATCGCACGGGCGGAAAGCGCTTCGGGAGAGGAAACCATCCTTCGAGCCTAGGCCGCGCCGCCCCCGCCCGCCAAGCCCGCGCGATCCGGTCAGGGCAGGATCGTGCCCGCCGCCGGACAAAGCGCAGGAGGCGCGCAAGAAACGTCCCTTTCCACGGCTTTTCTTCGGGGGGCCTAAGCTTTAGAGGAAGCGGACCATGATCCTGACCCTCTCCTGCCCCGACCAGCCCGGTATCGTCGCCAAGGTCTCGACCTTCCTCTTCGAACGCGGCTGCAACATCCTCGACGCCCAGCAGTTCGACGACCAGGAGACGGGCGACTTCTTCATGCGCGTCGTCTTCGATCCGGACGGCAGCGACCGCGCCGCCCTGCGCGCCGAGTTCGAGGTCCTGGCCACGGGCTTCTCGATGCGCTGGACCCTGCGCGACCCGGCCGAGCGCTACCGGGTGATGATCCTGGCCAGCAAGTTCGACCATTGCCTGGCAGACCTCGTCTATCGCTGGCGGATCGGCGAGCTGCCGATGGACGTCACCGCCATCGTCGCCAACCATCCCGCGCAAACCTACACCCACGTCGACCTGTCGGGCCTGCCCTTCCATCACCTGCCGGTGACCAAGGAGACCAAGTTCGAGCAGGAGGCCGCGCTCTGGAAGCTGATCCAGGAGACGCAGACCGACATCGTCGTGCTGGCCCGCTACATGCAGGTGCTGTCCGACGGCCTGGCCGCCAAGCTCAAGGGCCGCTGCATCAACATCCACCACTCGTTCCTGCCGGGCTTCAAGGGCGCCAAGCCCTACCACCAGGCCCATGCGCGCGGCGTGAAGGTGATCGGGGCCAGCGCCCACTACGTGACCGGCGACCTCGACGAGGGCCCGATCATCGAGCAGGACGTCGAGCGCATCAGTCACCGCGACACGCCGGAAGACCTGGTCCGCAAGGGCCGCGACATCGAGCGCCGTGTGCTGGCCCGCGCCCTGCGCTGGCGCCTGGAGGACCGGGTGCTGCTGAACGGCCGCAAGACGGTGGTGTTCACCGACTAAGGCCGGCAGATCCGCTCTGCGGATCATGGCTCCATTCTAGATCGTTATCCCGGGCGGAGGACCGCGAAGCGGACCGCAGACCCGGGACCCAGGGGCAACCGCACTGCGCCGGCCCCTGGGTCCCGGCTCTCCGCTGCGCTGCGGCCGGGATGACGATTGTTGGGGAAGGCTTCGAGTTCCCCCTAGAAGTCCACCTGCACCGAAACCCAAAGGCGTCGGGGCTCCTGGTTGTTGGTGTATTCCGGGGCGTAGGCGACCGGCGTCCCGTAGGGCAGCTGGCGCACGAAGTCCTTGTTGAACAGGTTGTAGATCGTGGCGTTCAGCGTGACCTTGTCGGTCGCCTCGAACGACCCGCCCAGGTGGAACAGGCTGTAGGCCTTGTAGTCGCCCAGGGCGACGCGGGCCGCGCCCTCGCCGCGATAGCGCTCGCTACGGTATTCACCGCGTACCCAGGCGTTCAGGCGATCGCTGACCCGCCAGCGCAGATTGCCGTTGAGCATGTGCTCGGGCGTGTCGGTCAGCTTGCGGCCGGCCTCGGCGCCGCTCTTCTGCTCGCTGTCGGTGAAGGTGTAGTTCAGGCCCAGGGTCCAGGCTTCCGCGAAGCGCAGCCGCATGGCCGCTTCCAGGCCCTGGGTCGTGGCCTCGTCGATATTGATGCTCTGGCCGAAGGTGGCGGCGTTGGGGAAGAAGCCGACGTCGGTGCAGCCGGCCGGACGGCCCGCGCCCGAATTGTACTGCGTCAGGTCAAGGCCGAAGGCGCAGTTGGTCACCGGCGGGCCGGCGGCGATCTTGTCCTCGAACTGGTTGTGGAACACCGTGACGCTGGCGGTGAAGCCCGCGCCGTTGTCGTAATAGGCGCCGGCCTCGGTGCTGGTGCTGGTCTCCGGCTGCAGGCCCGGCGAGCCCAGCAGCGGCAGGCGGCCCTGCTGGCCGAAGCCGTTGATGCCGGGGGCCAGCTGCTCCAGGCGCGGGGTCTTGAAGCCCTGGCTGACCCCGCCCTTGAAGGTCCAGGCCTGGCTGGCGTTCCAGACGAGATAGGCGCGCGGGCTGAAGTGGCCGCCGAACACGCTGTGGTCGTCGTGGCGAGCGCCGACCGTCAGGGCCAGAGCCGACGTGAAGCGCCACTCGTCCTCGGCGAACACCGCCCACTGCTGGTGCTCGAACGGCCGCGGCGCGACGCCGTCGACCATCTCGGCGTCCCAGTACTGGCCGCCGACGGTGAAGGTGTGGTTCCTCCAGCGCGAATGCAGCTTGGTGTCGAAGATGGTGTTGGTCGACTCCAGGTCCCGCGCGCCGCCGGCTCCGGCCACGCCGTTGGGGATGATCCGGCCGATGGTCTCGGTCTTGGCCTGGGAAAGGTTGCTCTCCAGCTGGCCGAACGGCAGGCGCCAGTTGTGGGCCAGGGCGACCTGGCGGCGGTTGAACTCCAGGGCGTTGGCGTAGCCGCCGGCTGTGGTGTTGGTGCCCATCTGGCCCCGGGCGTTGTCGTACCACTGGGTGGACTCGTCGATGTCGAGCCACAGGTCGTGGTCGGCATGCGGCGTCAGGGTCAGGCGCGCGCCCAGGGTGCGCAGCTCGCTCTTGGTGGCGCTGCGGCCAAAGCCGGTGATCGGGGCGTCGACGCCGCCGACATTCTCGAAGGTCAGGCTGGAGGCTTCGCGGTTCAGGAAGCTGCCGCGCACCGCCAGGCCCAGCAGGTCGCGAACGATCGGGCCGTTGGCGTAGACATTGCCGCCGTAAAGGTTGCCGAACTCGTCGTCGCCCTGAACCGTCGCATCGAGGCTGGCCGTGCCGGTCCACTTCGCGCCGACCTTGCGGGTGATGATGTTGACCACCCCGCCCATGGCGTCGGAGCCGTAGAGGGTGGAGACCGGGCCGCGCACCACCTCGATGCGGTCGATGGCCGCCACCGGCGGCAGGAAACTGGTCGCGGTCTCGCCGAAGCCGTTGGGCGTGACGCTGCCGGCGGTGTTCTGGCGGCGGCCGTCGATCAGGATCAGCGTGTAGTCGCTGCCCATGCCGCGGATGTTGATGTTCAGGCCGCCGGTCTTGCCCACGGCCGAGCCGACATCGACGCCTTCGACATTGGTCAGCACCTCGGCCAGGCTGGCCGCGCGCATCTCCTCCAGCTCCTGGCGAGGCAGCACGGTGACGCTGGCCGGGGCGTTGACCAGCTTCTGCTCGAAGCCGGCGGCGGTGACGACCACCCCGTCCAGGTCCGCCGCATCGGGCGCGGCGGCGTGGGCCGCGCCAACCATGGCCAGGGCGGCGGCCGACCCCATCAGAACGGAAGCAAACGTGAGGCGCGACATCCCAACTCCAGCCAAGCTTTTTGCGAGTGAGTGTCGCTATCAGCCGCTGAAATCGGGAAGCCAAGCGCTTTGGCGAACCGGCAACGATTTGAAATCCGCCAGCAATGCGGGCGCAAGATTGCGCCCGCAGCGCCCCTCCGACGAGACCGTCGATCAGCCCTTCGGGGTCTGCAACTTGCTGCGCAGCACGCCGATCAGTTCGATCCGGAACACCAGGGTGCTGCCCGGCGGGATGTCGGGACCGGCCTGCATGTCGCCATAGGCCAGGTCGGCGGGCACGTAGAGCGTCCACTCGTCGCCCGGGCGCATCAGTTGCATGGCCTCGACCCAGCCGGGGATCAGGCCGCGCAGCTGGAACGAGGCCGGCACGCCGCGCTCGTAGGAGCTGTCGAACACCACGCCGTCCAGGCGCTTGCCCTCGTAGTGGACCTTGACCTCGTCGATCGGGCGCGGATGCAGGCCGTCGGCCGGACCCGAGCGCACGACCTTGTACTGCAGGCCGCTGGGCAGGGTGACGACACCGGGTTCCTTGGCGTTCTTGGCCAGGAAGTCGACGCCGGCGGTCTTGTTGGCCGAGACCGCCGCCTGCTGGGCGGCCAGGTCCTGCTTCGAAGGCCCGCAGCCCGCCAGGGACAGACCGGCCAGGACGGCGATGACGAGGAACCGAGCGCGCATGAAAGTCTTTCCGATGGGCGAAACCGCGCCCTGAGCTAGCAGGCTTGGCGCGAACATCAATCATTCCGTGGTTGGGACGCCCATGAGACACCGTTGTCATGCAACGGTGGTGGCGCATGCGGCCCCGACCCCTTAAGACGCATCAATCGAGACGTAAAACGAGGCGTTCATGAAACCTGTCCGCAAGGCCGTTCTTCCCGTCGCGGGTCTTGGCACCCGGGTCCTGCCCGGCACCAAATCGACGCCGAAGGAACTGCTCAACGTCGTGGACCGGCCCATCCTGTCCTACATCGTCGAGGAAGGCCGCGCGGCCGGCATCGAGCACTTCGTTTTCATCACGGGCCGCGGCAAGGGCGCCATCGAGGACTATTTCGATCACCAGATCGAACTCGAGATGCAGCTCGAGGCCAAGGGCAAGCTCGACATCCTCAAGCAGCTGCGCGACGAGCTGCCCCGGCCGGGCGAGATGAGCTTCGTGCGCCAGATGGCCCCGCTGGGCCTGGGCCACGCGGTGTGGTGCGCCCGCGACATCATCGGCGACGAGCCGTTCGCGGTGCTGCTGCCCGACGTCATCGTCGACTCGCCGAAGTCGGCCCTGGCCCAGCTGATCGAGGTCTACGACCAGGTCGGCGGCGGCAACATCATCGGCGTCGAGGAAGTGCCCGAGAGCGAGACCCACAAGTACGGCGTCGTCGCCCCGAGCAAGGTCGAGGGCCGCCTGGCCACGATGAGCGGCATGGTCGAGAAGCCCGCCAAGGGCACGGCCCCGTCGAACTGGGCCATCGCCGGCCGCTACATCCTGCAGCCGGAGATCTTCGACCTGCTGGCCAGCCAGGAAAAGGGCGCCGGCAACGAGATCCAGCTGACCGACTCGATGGCCAAGCTGATGCAGGACCAGGCCTTCCACGCCTATGTCTACGAAGGCGACACCCACGACTGCGGCGACAAGATCGGCCTGCTGAAGGCCAATGTCGCCCTGGCCCTGAAGCGTCCGGACCTCGGCGAAGCCGCCCGAAAGGCGATCTCGGCTCTGCTGTAGGGTTCTCTCGCAGCTGAAATTGAAAAGGCCCCGCTCCAGCAGGAGCGGGGCCTTTTTTGTAATTCCCCACATCGTCATCCCGGCCGCAGCGAAGCGGAGAGCCGGGACCCAGGGGACCGGGCTCGGCGACCGGGTCAAGCGCCCGGTGGTGGCGACTGCTGTGCGGCCGCCCCTGGGTCCCGGGTCTGCGGCCCGCTGCGCGGTCCTTCGCCCGGGATGACGAACTTAAGGAGAGCCGACTACACCGTGCGCGGCGGATAGCCGTGCTCGCGCAGGGCGTTCATGACTTCCTGGGTGTGCTGGGCGTCGCGGGTCTCGATGGTGATGTCGAACTCCGCGCCCTTGGCCGGCACGTCCAGGGCCAGGCGGTTGTGGTTCACCTCGATGATGTTGGCGCCCATGGTCCCGATCACGCTGGCCACGGTCGACAGCAGGCCCGGACGGTCGTCGCCCACGATGCGCAGGGACACCAGGCGCTGGGCGCGCACCAGTTCGCGGGTCAGCACCGAGGCCAGCAGGCGGGTGTCGATGTTGCCGCCGCACAGAATCAGGCCGCACTTCTTGCCGCGGAAGCGCTCCGGATAGGCCAGCAGCGCCGCCAGCGAGGCCGCGCCGGCCCCTTCGGCGATGGTCTTCTCGACGTTGCAGTAGAGCGAGACGGCCTGCTCCAGGTGCGGCTCTTCCAGCAGCAGCACGTCGTCGATCAGCGGGCGGGCGACGGCGTAGGTCAGCTCGCCGACCTGCTTGACCGCGACGCCCTCGGCAATGGTCTGGCCGCCGCAGTGGGCCTGGACGCCGCGCATCTTGGCGGTGAACGACGGGTACATGGCCGGCTCGCAGCCGATGATGCGGATGTCGGGCTTCAGCGCCTTGGCCGCCGTGGCCACGCCGCTGATCAGGCCGCCGCCGCCGATCGGCACCGGCAGGATCTCCAGGTCGGGCACGTCTTCCAGCATCTCCAGGGCGATGGTGCCCTGGCCGGCCATGATGTCGTAGTCGTCGAACGGGTGGACGAAGGTCAGGCCCTGCTCCTCGCGCAGCTTGCGCGCATGGGCGTTGGCGTCGTCATAGGTTTCGCCCTCGATGACCACGTTGGCCCCGAAGTCGCGGGTGTGCTGCACCTTCACGAACGGCGTGGTCTTGGGCATGACGATGGTCACCGGCACGCCGAGGCGCGCGCCGTGATAGGCCAGGCCCTGGGCGTGGTTGCCGGCGCTGGCGGCGATGACGCCCTTCTGCTTCTCGGCGTCCGACAGCAGGAGAAGCTTGTTGAGCGCCCCGCGCTCCTTGTAGGCGGCCGTGAACTGCAGGTTCTCGAACTTCACCCACACCTCGGCGCCGGTAATCTTCGACAGCGTCCGCGAATAGCGACACGGCGTGCGCTCGATGTGGCCGGCCAGACGGTCGGCGGCGGCGCGGATGGCGGTGATGTCGAGGGTCATGTAAGCCAATCTCAAGTACGGCACGTGGTCGCCTGGCGGCTTGATAGTCGGTTTATCGACACGGCGCAGCAGCCGGGCACAATTTCGCCGGCTTTGTGCTCGAACAGCAGCACCCTCGCAGGGCGATCGCGGCCGACGCAGCCCGGCCGAGTTGTCGTTGACTTGGTCGGGCTAAGTCCCTAGACGCTACGATATCGCTGGTGCGCGCCCAGTCGTAACAAAAGCCCCGGACAGAATCGACAATGTCGAACGCCTTGAAGGCCGCCTATAAAGACCTCGTCGATGGCGTTCGTTTGGCTCCTCTTTGGATTGGTCTCGGATGGGACCAAACCATCGGCCGTTTTAGACGAACGTTCCTGGGTCCATTCTGGCTTTCGACCACTCTGCTTACCATGGGTTTCGCGCTGAGCTTCGTGTTCGGCAGCCTGTTGGGCGCGCCGTGGCGGGAAAACTTTCCCTATGTTCTGGCCGGCATTCTAGCCTGGGGCCTGGTGGGCACCGGCATCGCCGAAGGCGCCAACATGTTCATCAACGGCGCGGGCGTCATGCAGGTGCAGCGCCTGCCCCTGTCGTTCCACGCCTGGACCGCGACCTTCCGCACCCTGGTCAATTTCGGCGCCCAGCTGCTCACCTACTGGGTGGTGCTGGTGGTGATGGGCCTGGCCGCCGTGCCGTCCTGGACCCTGCTGCTGACCCTGCCGCTGCTGTTCGTGGCGACCTTCCTGGCCAGCATCGTGGTGGCCATGCCCTCGACCCGCTTCCGAGACATCGGCATGGGCGTGGGCTTCGTGATCTCGCTGCTGTTCTTCATGACGCCGATCTTCTGGCGCGCCGGCCCCTCGCACGGCTTCCGCAGCCACCTGATCCACTACAACCCGTTCTACCATCTCGTGGCCCTGATCCGCGAGCCGCTGCTGGGCAACGCGCCGTCGATGTCCGATTGGGCTTGGGGTCTGGGCTGGACCGGCGCGATGCTGGTCATCGCCTACCTGCTGATCGTCGCCTTCCGCAAACGCGTCATCTTCTGGCTATAGGACACCGTGATGAGCCACTTCATCGAGCTTAGCGGCGTCACGCTCGACTATCCGATCTATTCGCTCAGCTCCAAGTCGCTGCGCAGCGCGGTCTTCGCCCGCAAGATCGGCGGTCAGATGTATCGCAACGCCGACGTGACGGTGGTGCGCGCCCTGAACAACATCAGCTTCAAGCTGAAGGAAGGCGACCGCCTGGCGCTGGTCGGCCACAACGGCTCGGGCAAGACCACCCTGCTGAAGGTGCTGGCGGGCATCTACGAGCCCACCGTCGGCCAGGTGCGCATGAACGGCAGCGTGGCCACGACCATCTCGGTCAGCGCCGGTCTCGACTACGACATGACCGGCCTGCAGAACATCTTCAACCTGGGCCGCATGCGCATGGTTTCGCGCAAGCACATCCAGAGCAAGCTCGACGACATCATCGAGTGCTCGGGCCTGGCCCAGTTCATCCACCTGCCGGTCCGCACCTATTCGCAGGGCATGGTCGCCCGCCTGATGTTCGCCGTGACCACGGCCTTCGAGGCCGACATCCTGATCATGGACGAGTGGCTCAGCGCCGGCGACGCCGACTTCCAGGAGCAGGCCCGCGCGCGGATGACCGAGTTCATCAACCGCGCCAAGATCGTCGTCGTGGCCACCCACGACTTCCACCTGGCCCGCGTCGTCTGCAACAAGGTCTGCGCCATGGGCGGCGGCCGCATCGGCTTCTTCGGCACCACCGACGAGTGGGAGAAGTGGATCGAGGCCGGCCAGCAGCCGATCTACGCGAAATCCGCTTGATGCACGGCTGAGAAAGCTCGACCCTCGGCGCCGCGACGCGCCGGCGGAACGGGCTCGCTAACGACCCCCGGCGGCAGGACGAACCACGCATGCGAATTCTGGTCATCTCCAATCTCTGGGGAGAGAATGCGCTGGGTGGCTACGAGATGGCCTGCCGCGGCGTGGTCATGGGCCTGCGCGAACGCGGCCACGAGGTGCTGGTGCTGACCAGCGCCGGCCGTGCCCCCAATCCGCGCCCGGACGCCGACGTCTCCGAGATCTTCAAGCTGCACTGGTTCGGCCCGCAGCCGCCGCAAGGCCACGCCGACGCCGACCTGGCCCTGCAGCGCAGCGTCGGCAACGACTACTTCAACTCCTACCAGCTGCTCGGCGAGATCCGCCGCTTCAAGCCCGACGTGGTCTATGTCTGGAACCTGTTCGGCCTCGGCGGACTGGGCATCCTCGACCTGCTGTCGATCATCGGCGCGCCCTGGGTGCTGCACCTGATGGACCGCCTGCCCGACTTCCTGCTGAACTGGACCCCGCCGCTGGTGCGGGTGCTGTTCGCCCGCAGCAACGCCGAGATCATGCGCTCGGCCTCGGTGATCGTGATGAGCGAGCACCTGCGCGACGAGATCACCGACTACACCGGCGTGGTCTTCGAGCGCGCCCCGCTGATCGTGCCCGGCTGGGCCCCGCCCGCCTCGGGCGAGCGCAAGCCGCGCGAGCCCGGCGCGCCCTGGCGCTTCGTCAGCTCGGCCTCGATCTCGGCCGAGAAGGGCTGCGGCCTGATCGTCGACGCGGCCGCCGAGCTGGTCGAGCAGGGCTTCGACAACTTCATCGTCGACATCTACGGCGCCGGCGCGGTCTCCGACTTCGTCGAGCGCGCCCAGATGATGGGGGTCGGCGACAAGGTGCGCTTCCTGGGGTCGCGCCCGCAGGAGGTGCTGTTCGACCTCTATCTGGAATACGACGCCTTCCTGTTCCCGACCTGGGAGCGCGAGCCTTTCGGCTTCGCGCCGATCGAGGCCTCGGCCCAGGGCTGCCCGGCGATCCTGACCCGCAACTGCGGCGCCGCCGAGCGCCTGGTCGACCGGGTCCACTGCATCAAGATCGAGCGCACCGTCGAGGCGCTGGGCGAGGCCATGCGCCGGGTGATGGCCGGCGAGGTCGACCTGGCCCGGATGGGCCGCGCCGCCGCCCAGGCCTGCGCCCAGGGCCTGTCATTCGAGCGCTGCCTCGACGCCATCGAGGACAAGCTGACCGAGGAAGCCCGTCCCTGGTCGACCGAAGCTCTGGACGACCCCAAGCTGCCGCTTCTACTGTATTCGAAGCACCATCTCGCCTATGCGACGAACTATGGCGTGGAGTGACCCGATGACCGATAGCCGCCAGCAGGAACTGCTCGAGCTCAATCGCCGGATCCAGGTTCTGGAGGGCCAGGTCCTGGCCCTGACGGCGCGCCTGAACGCCGAGACCTCGACCCTGGAGACCGAGGACGTCGCCTCGCCCGCCGGCGTTCACCGCCGCCTGTCGGCGGTCGACCGCAAGGTCGACGGTCTGGCCGCCTGGCTGTCCGACATCGCCCGCCGCCTGGTCTCGCACCAGGCCCGCGCCACCGACACCGACGAGCGCCTGGCCCTGTTCGGCGCCCGCTTCGATCGCGAACTGACCCGCGAGCGCAACGCGGTCGATGGCGTGCGCGTGCGCGAGACCCAGCTCGCCCAGCTGACCGACGCCCTCTACAAGGACGGCCTGGCCGTGGCCAACCGCCTGTCGGCGATCGAGGACGCCCTGGCCCCGGCGCCGCCCAGCGCCCCGGCCCGCAAGCAGGCCTGACGCGCGCCGGGCTCGCGGCCCGGCCTAGTTGATCCGCACCGAGATCAGCGCGAAGCCCATTTCGCGCGTGTCGTTGGAAAAACCATCGTCGCTGGGCGAGACCAGGCGGTCGGTGGTCAGCGACAGCCAGACCATGTCTTCCAGCGGCAGGTCCGGCAGGGCGAAGGTCTGGCGCACCACGCTGTACTCGCCGCTGGTCTCGGCGTCGAAGACGATGGTCCCCAGCGCCTGGCCGTTGAGGGCGCAGGCCGCCTCGTAGCGCTGGCGCGAGGGCGTGAACAGCGACATGCACTCGATGGTCAGCGTGTGGGCCGCCTCGACGACCTGCGGCCGGAAGCGCACAACGCAGCGCCGCCGCCCCGTCCACACACCCCACGGCTCGGGCTTGTGGAAGCCGCTGAGGCCCACCCGCATGTCGTCGGAGGCCTGCACGGCCTCGCCCTCGGGAAACGGCGCCAGGCCGCTTTCCAGCACCTGCACGTGGTCTTCCAGCGCCGCCCGCTCCCGGGCCCAGGCGGAGTCGACGCCGGGATCCCAGACCTGGAGATGCCGGGCCACGGCGCGGGCCCGCTGGTCGGGGTCGCGCAGGGCCCTGGCGACCTTGGGCGTGGCGGCCTCGGCGATCACCTGCCGATAGAGGTCGACATAGGCCTCGCGCCAGCGATCCAGCGCCATCTCCTCGCGCACGCGCTGGCCCAGGGCCGTCGCGGCCTTGGCGTCGTACAGCGCCAGCTCGTCGAGGATGTTCTGCACGTTCAGCGCCCGGGTGAAGCTGCGCAGTCCGAAGTTCTCGCGCCGCCAGCCCTCGTAGCGCTCGGGCGTGGCCATACCGGCCAGGCCCCGCCCGTCGCACACCACCACCGCCCGGTGGCAGGCCATGGCCTCCATCGCCGTCAGGGCGCTGGCGAAGACGATGTCGTACTGCGGGATCAACTCGTGGGGATTGTCGATCAGCCGCTTGGCGGCCGCGCCCACCACCGTCGCCTCGATCCCCCGCTGGGCGCAGGCCTCGAGGATGATCTCGACGTGGCCGCGGTTCTTGGCGAACACCAGCGCCCGCTTGGGCGCCCGCGGCAGGGCCGGACCGGGCTGGAAGAGCTCGGTGTCGATGCCGTTGGGGATGATCGACACGTCCGCCGGCGACACCCCCGCCTCGACCGTCAGGCGGTCGCGGAAGCCGTCGCTGATCGTCACGTAGCGGCGCAGGTTCGGCAACCGGGGCGGCGTGTCGTGCCAGGCGATGAAGTCGTGGCAGACGAACACGCCGGGGGTCTGCGGAAACCGCGCCAGGGCCACGGCGGTCTGGATGACGTGCTGGCCGTGGATGACGTCCGGCGTCTCCTCGAGCGTCTCTATCGACGAGGTGACCGAGATCGAGGCCGCGCGCAGTTCGTCGGCGATCGGCCCCAGGCGCGGCGAATAGACGATCGGCCTGTGCCCGGCCTTGACCAGCGACAGCGCCAGGTTGCGCAGCACCGTCTCGGTGCCCGACCGGCCGGCCAGGGTGATGTTGGTCAGCAGGACCCGCAGGCTCTGGCCGGCGGACGGCGCGGACGGGGCCATCGCCTAGCCCTCCGCGAAGAGGACGGGCGGCCGCGCCCGCGCCGGCGCGATCATGCCACCTGGTCCCGCTTGGAGGCCTTGGCCTGGCGCTTGGCGGCGACGATCGCCTCGACCCGCTCGACCATCGGCACCAGGCAGCGGCTCCATTCCAGCTCCGCGCGCTTGGCCGGACGCCCCTTGGCGCGGGGCGGCTCGTCGAGGATGGCCGCGACCCTGCCCCAGAACGCCTTGGGATCGCGCTCGACATGCACGTTGTCGAGGCGGGCATAGGGCTCGAAGCCGATAAAGGCGCCCTCGCTGGCGACGATGGGCCGACCCGAGAGCAGCGCCTCGGCCGTCTTCAGGTTCGAACCGCCGCCGTACGACTTGGGCAGCACGACGACCCGGGCCTGGTCGTACAGCGCCTCCAGCAGCTCCTGCTGGACGAAGCCCAGCAAGGTGGCGTGGCGGCGCAGGGCCGGGATGGTCAGGAACTCGGGCATGGACTCGATCAGGTTGCCGACCGAGCCGGCCACCAGCATGCGCTTGCCTTCCATGGCCGCGGCCCGGTCGCCCTGCATGGCCTCCAGCAGCGCCTTGGCGTTGGGAAGGTGGCCGCTGCTGACGAACAGGGCGTAGGGCTCGTCGCCGACATAGGCGCGGACGGCCTCGACCGCCTCGGCGCTCGGCGACAGCTTCAGGCCGCCGTTGCGGGCGACCGTGACGTCCTTGGCCCCGAACTCCAGGAAGGCGCGGCGATCGTCGTCGGAAACCGTGAACACCGCGTCGCAGGCCGTGGCGATCTCGCGCTCCTCGGCCTCGATCAGGTCCATGCTGTCGTCGATCACCTCGCCCTGCAGCTCCAGCAGCTCGCGGCGATAGGTGGTCTCGACATTGTAGGACGAGTGGATGATCCGCGCCTTGGGGCAGACGCCGTCGGCGACCAGCCGCCGGACCACCGGCCACAGCGACGGCTCCTCGAACTGGACGACGTCCGGCTTGAACTTGCGGGCCATGTCCGCATAGGCCTGGAAGCTGGTCTCGACCGAGGCCAGGGCGCGCCACATGGCGATGGCCGGCGGCAGGCCCAGGCGGCCCGCCTCGTCGGCGACCTCGCGGGTCAGCGGGTGGTCGAACTCGGTGTAGTCCTCGGGCTTGACCCGCTTGGGATCGTAGAGGCCGGAATAGACGACCTCATGCCCGGCGGCCCGATAGGCCTTGACCACGGCCGACGCCCGCAGGGCGCCCCCGTGCCCGGGCTTCACGATCGGATAGGGGCCAAGGATCAGGATCCTCATTCGAAAGTCTTCCTAGACACGGCGCGGGCGGTGGGACGGCGACGGATCGCCGGCCGCTGCGGGATAACGCGCCGTTGCGGCGCTGGATCGGCGTTTATTTGACCGAGGCGGGGCGGGCGCGGCTCTTGGCCGGCGCGGGCGCGGCGGACTTGGTCCCGCCGGACTGCGCGGCCAGCCCGGCCAGGGCGCTCTCGATGTTGCCCAGACGATGGGCCAGGGCCAGATCCTCCTTGCGGTCGCCGGCCGCGCGCGAGGCCGCGCGCTCCAGGCGGGTGATCAGGGTGGCGGCCTTGGCGGTCTGCTCCGGCGGCGGCAGGCGCTTGGTGGTCTCCGAGATCGCCGCCAGCCAGGCGTGCAGCTCGTCGAGGCGCTGCTGCTGCTGGCCGCCGGCCTGGGCCACGCCCTCCAGCCACGCCGCCAGCACGTCCACGCGGGCGTTGGCGCCGGCGAGGCCGCCGCGCAGGTCGTCCAGGGCTTCCCGCTGGTGACGGTTCTCCTGGCGCAGGGCTTCGCAGGTCGCCCGCAGCTCGTTCAGCTGCCAGTCGATCATCGCGTTCGTGTGGGCGAGCTCCGCCCGCAGCGCCGCGTCGTGCGCGTTCAGGCGCGCCTCGACGAACAGCGCCAGGCGCCGCGTCACCGGTCGGGCCAGCCACTTGAGGAACGATCGTCCGGCCCCCGCTTGTCGATCGCTCATCCCCATCCCCTCATCGTAATCCGTCTTCCATGCACCTGCCGCCAGGGCGCCTCAATGCGGATAGCCGCGCGCCATGGACAGCGAGAGATCCTGCTTGACGTGGAACAGCAGCGAGAGCCGCGGATCGCGCGCCTTTTCCACGTCCCAGCCCGTGGCCGCGCGCTCCAGCGCGTCCTCGATCTGGCCAATCATCTTCTCGAGCGACAGGTCCGAGTGCACCAGCTGCGCGGCGGCGCGGCCGATCGGCGCCAGGTCGATCCGTCCCTCGGCGATCGCCTGCATCGCGTCGGCCAGCTCGCCGACGTCGCGCTCGATCTTGAGGCAGTGGACCTTGTCGAGCACCCGCTCGGACGCCCCGCAGTTGCGGGTCATGATGGGCACGCACGCGCAGGCGGCGGCCTCGATCGGGGCGAAGCCGAACGGCTCGCGCTCCCAGGTCGGGAACAGGAAGGCGTCGTAGGACGGATAGGCCGCCAGCAGGTCGGACTGGCGCCGGCCGCCGAGGAAGCTGATCTTGTCCTGCACGCCCAGGGCGCCGGCCTGCTCGACGAAGGTCGCGATCTGGCCTTCGCCGAAGACGTCGATGGTG
Organism: Caulobacter sp. GW821-FHT09B11; assembly: GCF_059418205.1. Classification (NCBI taxonomy): domain Bacteria; kingdom Pseudomonadati; phylum Pseudomonadota; class Alphaproteobacteria; order Caulobacterales; family Caulobacteraceae; genus Caulobacter; species Caulobacter sp. GW821-FHT09B11. Next base: position 20,612 of record NZ_JBWKPK010000050.1, read on the forward strand.
AAGTTCCCGACCCCGCGGGCCACCAGCTCGGCGGCGGCCTCGACCATCAGGCCGATGCCCTTGTGCGGCACCACGGCGCCGGCGGTGACGAAGCGCGCCACGCCGCCCTGCAGGAATTCCGTCCGCTGGCTCAGCCCGTCGGTGTCGACCCAGCCGGGCACCACGTCGACCGGCTTGTCGAAGACGATGCCGGTGTCCTCGGCGATCTCGTCGAGCAGGTGCTCGCTCATCGCGATGACGTTGGCTTCGCGCAGGATCTCGCCGGCCACCCGGCCGAAGATCGGCCGCGACAGCTGCGGCATGTTGCGGAAGATGAACTCGGGCTGCTTGTCCATCAGGTGGATGACCCACGGCACCCCGACGACGTCGAGCACGTCCAGCACGCCCAGGCCGCCCATGGCGAAGGTGTTCCAGACATAGACCAGGTCCGGCTCGAACTCGCGCAGCAGCGCCAGCAGGGTGTGGGCGTGGTGGCTGTCGCCCGTGGCCGAGCGATAGACCCCCAGGGTCTCGTGGGCCTGGTTCTTCTGCTTGTAGGGCTGGAACCAGTCCGAGCGCATGCAGCGGCGCACATAGGGCGGGTCGGGCGGACCCAGCACGTGCGACGGCGTGGTGGCCACCAGGATGTCGTGCCCGCGCGCGATCAGGGCGCGGCTGACATTGGCGGCGGCCAGTTCGTAGCCGCCGAGATAGTAGGGCGGCCAAAGATCGCTCAGGACGAGGATCTTCATGCGGCGATCGCCCCCTTGCCGGCCAGCAGCGCCTCGTAGAGCCGCCCCAGCTTCAGGCCCACGGCCATGGCGCTGTGGTTGGCCTCGACGTGGGCGTGGGCGCCCTTGGCCGAGAAGTTCTTGGCCCAGCGCCCGTCGCGGAAGTCCTCCAGGTGGCCGACCAGCTCCTCGTGGGTCTTGAACACCCGGCCCAGCTCGCCGTTCGGCACCATCTCGGGCAGCGAGCCGCCGTCCGACACGATCACCGGCAGGCCGCAGGCCATGGCCTCCAGCGTGGTCAGGCCCATCAGCTCGGTCTTGCGGACGATCGTTCCGTAGACGTCCTTGGCCGTCGAGCCCTGGGCGAACAGGCCGGCCGACCGGTAGAGCTCGATCAGCTGCTCGTCGCTGGCGTCATGGATGAAGGTGACGTCCTTGCCCCGCGCCATGTCCTTGAGCAGCTCGTAATATTCCTTGTGGTAGACCGAGCCGACCATGGTCATCGACAGGCCGTCCGGCAGGGCGCGGATGATCCGGTCGATGCCCTTGTGGGGCATGATGCGGCTGACGCAGATCACCGACTTGGCGCGGGCCTTCTTCGGCTTGGCCGCCGGCTTGAAGGTGTCGGTGTCGATCGGCCCGACGATCACCTCGTAGCGTCCGCCGTAGGAACCGGCGATCAGCGAATGGGCGAAATTCGAGATCGAGACGACCGCGTCGGCCAGATCCAGGCCGCGGCCGGTGGTCATCACCGGGTGGTGGCCGCCGCCGAGGTCGGTCATCACGACCGGCTTGCCCAGCGATTTGGCGATGACGCTGGCGTAGGCGCCGAACGTCGTCAGCGACTGGTGCACGTGCACGATGTCGAAGTTCTCGATCTCGCGCCAAAGATACTGCGAGATCCCATCCATCAGGTTGGGCGATGGGTTCTCGTTCTTCAGCACCCGGACCGGAATACCGCCCTGCAACAGGAAGCGATTTTCCTTACCGATAGATACCACTGTTTGCTGGATGTTCTTGGACAGAGACGGCGCGGCAACCTGCAAGGCTTGGGCTATATTCGCAACATAACGTTCGCCACCACCGACAACCGAGTCCGGCCCGAAATAGGTAGGCGTCAGATGTGCGACCCGCAACGCGTTCATAGCCGGCGTTTCCTTGGCGAGGAGCTTTGATGCGCCCCGGCTCCTTGATTAAGGGTACATTTGGTTGATGCGGGCCGACATCTACACGCCGTGTCACGCCTCCGCTAGCCCCAAGCTAAACCTTATCGCGCTGCATTTTCCGCTGACGCCCGAGCTATTTACGTCCCCCCCCGACATCGTGTAGGACCAGCCTCGAAGGTAATTTGGGGTCGCCGGTGCCGAATAGAATCCTGGTAACTGGGGGAGCGGGCTTTGTTGGTTCGTTCCTTTGTGAAGAGCTACTGGCCCAAGGCCACGAAGTGCTTTGTGTCGACAACTTCTTTACAGGTAGGCGGCGTAACGTCACTCATCTTCTGCCTAACAGCAACTTTGAGCTAATTCGCCACGACGTAACATTCCCGCTCTACGTTGAGGTTGACGAGATTTATAATCTCGCCTGCCCCGCGAGCCCTGTGCACTATCAATTCGACCCGGTCCAAACCACTAAGACCAGCGTCCACGGCGCGATCAACATGCTTGGACTGGCCAAGCGCGTTCGCGCCAAGATTCTGCAGGCTTCGACTTCGGAAGTGTACGGTGATCCGGCCGTTCATCCTCAAACCGAAGACTATTGGGGCAACGTCAACCCGATCGGCATCCGGTCGTGTTACGACGAAGGCAAGCGCTGCGCGGAGACCCTGTTCTTCGACTACTGGCGCCAGCACCAGACCCGCATCAAGGTCGCGCGGATTTTCAACACCTACGGCCCGCGCATGCACGAGGCCGACGGCCGCGTGGTGTCCAACTTCATCGTCCAGGCGCTGTCGGGCGAGGACATCACCCTGTACGGCGAAGGCACGCAGACCCGTTCGTTCTGCTACGTGTCGGACCTGGTTCGCGGCCTGATCGGCCTGATGAACACCGGCGACGAGGTCACCGGCCCGGTCAACCTGGGCAATCCCAACGAGTTCACCATCCGCCAGCTGGCCGAGAAGGTGCTCGAGCTGACCGGTTCGAAGTCGAAGCTGATCTTCAAGCCGCTGCCGTCGGACGACCCGCGCCAGCGCCAGCCGGACATCGGCCTCGCCGAAGAGCTGCTGCAGTGGCGGCCGACCGTCGAGCTGGAGGAAGGTTTGCGCAAGACCATCGCCTATTTCGACAGCGTCCTCAGCCAGGGCGACGTCCCGCTCGAACAGGTCTGATCGCATGGCCAGCACCCCGCAATCCGTCTTCAACGGCCAAGTGCGGATGTCCACCGAAGTGGCGGCGCTCGATTCCCGGTCGTACGTCGTCCACTGCTACAACGCGATCCTGCGCCGCGAGCCCGAATACGCCGACGCCGGCGATCTCTCGGCGCTCGAGGCCAAGGTCGACTTCCTGCTGACCGTGCTGGGCAGCGACGAACTGAAGCTGACCCCCAACCTGACCTATACCGGCGTGCTGCGCCGGCTGGCGACGGCCCTGGGGCGCGACCTGCTGGTCGACCTGGTGATCGAGCAGGTGGTCGATTCCTACCCCACCAGCGAGGACCTGTGGGCGGGCCTCAGCTATCTGCGCGAGCAGATCATCGAGGCGACGCGCCAGGCGGCCGCCACGACCGGGGCCGACCTGGAGCTGCGGGTGGGCGCGGCCCTGGCCGCCGCCCGCGCCGCCGAAGAGACCGCCGCCCGCCAGGCCGTTGAACTGGCCGAGCTGCGAGAGGCCTTGCGCACGCTTTCCGGGCGCCTGCAGCTGCTGGAACGTGAAGTTTTCTAAACGGGCTTTCGCCGGCCCGTTGCATGATCAATATCGCCGGGCGTCCGCTTAGCGCGGACCCGGTGCGGGGATTGGAAGCGACGACATGCGCGTAGCGATGATTGGCACGGGCTATGTGGGCCTGGTGTCGGGGGCGTGTTTTGCGGACTTCGGTCACGTGGT
>NZ_JBWKPK010000051.1:0-23065 GCF_059418205.1 Caulobacter sp. GW821-FHT09B11
ACCGCCGCCCACCAGGGCTTCTCGGCCAACCTCTACACCCTGCCCTCCGACGTCTTCCCGCGCGGCGCCGTCGGCTCGGTCGTCGGCATCGGCGGCATGCTCGGCGCCCTCGGCGGCATGGTGTTCTCCAAGTACATCGGCCAGGTCCTCGAGACGATCGGGACCTACACCCCGATCTTCATCGTCGCCGGCAGCGCCTATCTCGTCGCCCTGCTGGTCGTTCACCTGCTGGCGCCCAAGATGGAGCCGGTGAAGATCTGATCTTCACGACCTGACTGAAATCGAGCCCCCGGACGCAGCCGCGCCCGGGGGCTTTTTTCATGGGGATTTGCAGACGCTTTTCACCGGCGGCGCCGTGACCTCGCCGTGTTCAGGGCCTAAGCTGGAAGTCATGACAACGTTGTCTCAAGCGACCGCCACCGCCCCGCTCAATGTCGCCCTCGTCGGCTACGGCTATGTCGGCAAGACCTTCCACGCCCCGCTGATCGCCACCACGCCGGGTCTGGTGCTGCACACCGTGGTCTCCAGCGACCCGGCCAAGGTCGCCGCCGACCATCCCGAGGCCAGGGTGGTCTCGAGCCTCGACGAGGCCCTGGCCGACGCCGAGATCGACCTCGTCGTCATCGCCACCCCCAACGAGTTGCACGCCCCGCAGGGCCACGCCGTGCTCGCCGCCGGCAAGCACCTCGTTGTCGACAAGCCGTTCACCGTCACCCTCGACGAGGCCCGCGGCCTGGTCGCCTCGGCCGAGACCCAGGATCGCCTGCTGTCGGTGTTCCACAACCGTCGCTGGGACGCCGACTTTCTGACGCTCAAGGGCCTGATCGCCGGGGGCGCGCTGGGCGAGGTCACGCAGTACGAAAGCCATTTCGACCGCTTCCGCCCGACCGTCCGCGACCGCTGGCGCGAGCGGGCCGGCCCGGGCGCCGGCGCCTGGTTCGACCTTGGCCCGCACCTGCTGGACCAGGCCCTGCAGCTGTTCGGCCAGCCGCTGGCGATCAGCGCCGACATCGGCGTGCAGCGCGAGGGCGCCGGGGCCGACGACTATTTCCACGTGCTGCTGCGCTATCCGGCCCTGCGCGTCATCCTGCACGGCAGCCTGCTGACCGCCGCCGCCGACCTGCGCCTGGCCGTGCACGGGACGAAGGGCAGCTTCGTCAAGCAGGGCCTCGACGCCCAGGAAGACGCGCTGAAGCGCGGCCTGACCCCCGCCGACGAAGGCTTCGGCCTGGATCCTCGCCCCGGGACCCTGACCCGCGCCGACGGCGACGCCCTGACGACCGAGACCGTGCCCGGGGCGCGCGGCGACTACGCCGCCTATTACGCCGGGATCCGCGACGCCATCCTGACCGGCGCGCCCAATCCCGTCCCGGCCCGCGAGGCCTTGCAGGTGATGGAGCTGCTGGACCTGGCCGCCCGCTCGGCCGCCGAACGCCGCGAACTGAGCGTCGAGACCGCCTGATGAGCCACCAGGACGACATCGCCCGCATCGCCGCCCAGGAAGCGGCGCTGGTGTTTCCGCACTTCGATCTCGACACCGCCTGGGCCTTGGGCGCGGGCCTGCGCGACGCGGCCCTGGCCCGCAAGGCGCCGCTGGCCATCGACGTGTCGCTTAGGGACCGGGCGCTGTTCCACGCCGCCCTGCCCGGCTCGACCGGCGAGAACGCCGACTGGCTGCGCCGCAAGCGCAACACGGTGCTGCACTTCTCCAGGAGTTCGTACGGCGTGGGCCTGGCCCTGGCCGCCAAGGGCGAAACCCTGGAGGCCAAGCACGGCCTGCCGACCCGCGACTACGCCTCGCACGGCGGCGGCTTCCCGCTGCTGGTGCGAGGCCTGGGCTGCATCGGCGCGGTGACCGTCTCGGGCCTGCCCCAGCGGCAGGACCACGTGCTGGTGGTCGAGGCCCTGGCGCTGATGCTGGGCAAGGAACTGGACGAGCTGGCGCTGGGGTAGCCCCCTCTGGAGGAGGCGATCGCGCAGCGATCGGTTGGGGGGTGTTCTTGCGGACTCCGCACTGCCTCGAAAGCTGAGAGCGTCCCCCCTCCGGCCCTCCGGGCCACCTCCCCCAGAGGGGGAGGATCTGATCCGACGGCCAGCGGAGAAGATGCTCCCCCTCTGGGGGAGCTGTCGCGGAGCGACTGAGGGGGTTTCCTCCCGCTCCACCCACTTTTCGCGCAACGCCTAGCCTCCCCTCCCCACCGCCCCTAGAAACGGAGTCGCCGTTTTCGTGGGGACTTCGCCATGCGCCGCCGCACCTTCTTCGCCGCCCTGCCGGCCGCCGCCTTCGCAGGCCAGGCCTATGCCCAGTCGCAGATCCTCCCCGGCCCCAATCCCAACCGGAAGCGGCCCGACGTGCACGGCGGCGACCGGGTGGACGGGGCGAGCTTCGCCTCGCGTTCGGCGGCCTGGGGAATCCACGGCGCGGCGGCCACGGCCCATCCGCTGGCGACCCAGGCGGCGATCAGCGTGCTCAAGAAGGGCGGATCGGCGGCCGATGCGGCGATCGCCGCCAACGCCATGCTGGGCCTGTGCGAGCCGATCGCCTGCGGCATCGGCGGCGACTGCTACGTGCTGCTCTGGGATCCCAAGACCCGCAAGGTGGTCGGCCTCAACGGCTCGGGCCGCTCGCCCAAGGGGCTGTCGCTGGAGACGGTCCGCTCGCGCGCCAAGGACGGCAAGATCCCCTCTTACGGCGCGGTCAGCGTCAGCGTGCCGGGGGCCGTCGACGCCTGGCGGGCGCTGCACGAGCGCTACGGCAAGCTGAAATGGGCCGAGCTGTTCGAGCCGGCCATCGCCACCGCCGAGGAAGGCCACCCGGTCACCCAGAACGTCGCCTATTACCTGGCCGGCAGCCATCGCCGCTTCACCAATCCCTCGTCCAACATCGAGGAGGTCGAGAACTTCAAGAAGGTCTGGGCCCCGACGGGCAAGACGCCCGTCGAAGGCGAGATCTTCAAGAACCCGGCCCTGGCCCGCACCTATCGCCTGATCGCCCAGGGCGGCGGCCGCGCCTTCTACGAGGGCGAGATCGCCACGACCATCGAGGCCTATTTCAAGCGCATCGGCGGCTGGATGACCAAGGCCGACCTCGCCGCCAACCGCGCCGTCTGGACCAGCGTCCACACCACCGGCTATCGCGGCGTCGACGTCCACGCCCTGGCCGACAACACGCAGGGCCTGGCCACCCTGCAGATGCTCAGCATCCTCGAGCAGTTCGACGTGGCCGGCATGGGCTTCCAGTCGGCCCAGGCCATCCACCACGCTGTCGAGGCCAAGCGCCTGGCCTACGAGGACCGCGCGCGGTTCTACGCCGACCAGGACTTCTACAAGTCGCCGATCGACTGGCTGATCTCCAAGGACTACGCCAAGGAGCGCGCCAAGCTCATTCGTCCGGACAAGATCTGGACGCCCTCGTTCCCGGGCACGGCGCCCAGCAAGGGCGACACCACCTATTTCACCACCGCCGACAAGGACGGGATGATGGTGTCGATCATCCAGTCGAACTATCGCGGCATGGGGTCTGGCCTGTCGCCCGACGGCCTGGGCTTCATGTTCCAGGACCGCGGCGAGCTCTTCGCCCTGACCGACGGTCATCCCAATGTCTACGCCCCCGGCAAGCGGCCCTTCCAGACGATCATCCCCGGCTTCGCGACCCGCCAGGGCGAGCCGTGGCTGAGCTTCGGGGTCATGGGCGGCGACATGCAGCCCCAGGGCCAGACCCAGATCATCAGCAACATGGTCGACTTCGGCCTGGGCGTGCAGGAAGCCGGCGACGCGCCGCGCTGGCACCACGGCGGCTCGCCCGAACCGACCGGGATCGCGGCCGAGGACGTCGCGGCGCTGGACCTGGAGAGCGGCGTGCCGGCCGAAACCCGCAAGGCGCTCGAAGCCATCGGCTGGAAACTGAAGACCGACGCCGGCGGCTATGGCGGCTACCAGGCCATCGAGCGCTGGCCGGGGCGGTATGCGGCCGCGACCGAGATGCGCAAGGACGGGGTGGCGCTGGGGTACTAGGGCTCCCTTCTCCCCTTGCGGGAGAAGGTGTCATCCGAAGGATGACGGATGAGGGGTCGCGCGGACGGTTCTGAGAGACCCCTCACCCGACCTCCCTCCGGGAGGCCACCCTCTCCCGCAGGAGGAGAGGGGCAAACTAAGCGCCACAACAATTAAGACCTGAATCCGGCAGAAACGGAACCATTCCGCGACCAGCGGAACCGCGTTCGAAACCTCCCGTTACTTATCCCGACAAGGATAGCTGAGGAGGATCCAAATGCCTGCCTTGAATCTCGATGGTCCTGAACCCGCGATCGCCGTCAACAGCGATGGTTCTGCCCTGTTTCCGCAAGCGCCCATCTATGCGCGCACCTCGACCCGCTCGAAGAAGTCTTCGAGCAACCTGCCTCTGCTGGTTGGCCTGCCGGTCCTGGCGCTCGCCGTCGGCGGCCTGGCCTGGGGCCTGATGAGCCAGCCGGCCCAGACGCCCGAAAGCAGCGGCGAAAGCCTGAAGGTCGCCGAGGCCGCTCCGGTCACGACGCCCGCCCCGGCGCCGACCCCGGCGGTCATGCCCGAACCGGCCGCCGCCACGCCGGCGCCGGTCGCCCGCATGGAAGTCGCCCGCGCCGAGCCGCGCCCGGCCGCCCGCCGCGCCGCCGCTCGCCCTGCGCCCAGCGCGCCGTCGGCTGAAGAGGCCTCGACCAATGTCAGCGCCACGGTCCCGGCGCCGACGCCCGCGCCGGCCGCCCCGACGGCGATCGTCGCCGAGCCGGCCCCGCTGGCCATCCCCGCGCCGGCGGCTCCGGCCGCGCCGGTCCCGGTCGTCCCCGCGACGCCCGATACGCCCCAGTAAGGACTTGGCCAGTAGAGGCCTAGAATGACGAAGGGCGGCTCCATCGCTGGAGCCGCCCTTTTTCTTGTGCGTGAAACCTCGTCCTTCGACAGGCTCAGGATGAGGTTTCAGTGTAGACGCTGAATTCGATCCTCACCCTGAGCTTGTCGAAGGGCGAGGATCGCACCTAGATCACCACCACTTGTCGGCCTTGGCCGTGAAGCCGGCGGCCTTTTCGATGGCGCCGGCCACCGAGAACACCGTGCCTTCGTCCAGCGGCTTGCCGATGATCTGCAGACCCAGCGGCAGGCCGTTGGCGTCCAGACCGGCCGGCAGCGACAGACCGGGCAGGCCCGCCAGGTTGGTCGTCACCGTGAAGACGTCGTTCAGGTACATGGCGATCGGGTCGTTGCTGTTCTCACCCAGGCCGAACGCCGCCGAGGGCGCGGTCGGGGTGAGGATGGCGTCGACCTTGGTCCAGGCGTTGTCGAAGTCCTCGGCGATGCGGCGGCGCACCTTCAGGGCCTTCAGGTAGTAGGCGTCGTAATAGCCGGCGCTCAGCACGTAGGTGCCGATCAGGATGCGGCGCTTGACCTCGTCGCCGAAACCCGACGCGCGGGTGTTCTCGTAGATCTCGGTCAGGTTGGCGCCGTCCTCGCGCAGGCCGAACCGCATGCCGTCATAGCGGGCGAGATTCGACGACGCCTCAGCAGGAGCGACGATGTAGTAGGCCGGCAGGGCGTACTTGGTATGCGGCAGGCTGATCTCGACGATCTCGCAGCCGGCGTCCTTCAGCCAGGCGACACCGTCGTCCCACAGCTTCTGGATCTCGGCCGGCATGCCGTCGACGCGGTATTCCTTCGGAACGCCGATCCGCAGGCCCTTGATCGACTTGCCGACGAACTGGGTGAAGTCCGGAACGGCGACGTCCAGGCTGGTGGAGTCCTTCTCGTCGTGACCCGACATCGAGTTCAGCAGCAGGGCCGCGTCCTCGACGGTCTTGGCGATCGGGCCGGCCTGGTCCAGCGAGCTGGCGAAGGCGACGACGCCCCAGCGCGAGCAGCGGCCGTAGGTCGGCTTGATGCCGACGGTGCCGGTGAAGGCGGCCGGCTGGCGGATCGAGCCGCCGGTGTCGGTGGCGGTGGCGCCCAGGCACAGGTCGGCGGCCACGGCCGCGGCGCTGCCGCCCGACGATCCGCCCGGGGTCAGGGCCTTGTTGCTGTTCTTGCCGCGCCACGGGTTGGTGACCGGGCCGAAGTAGGAGGTCTCGTTCGACGAGCCCATGGCGAACTGGTCGAGGTTCAGCTTGCCCAGCATCACCGCGCCGTCGCGCCACAGGTTCGACGTCACCGTCGACTCATAGCCCGGGACGAAGTTCTCGAGGATCTTCGAGCAGGCCGTGGTGCGCACGCCCTTGGTGCAGAAGAGGTCCTTGACGCCCAGCGGCGCGCCGTCCAGCACGCCGGCCTCGCCCTTGGCGCGGCGCGCGTCCGAGGCGGCGGCCATCTCCAGCGCCTTTTCGGGCGTCTCGAGGATGTAGGCGTTGAGGCCGCGCGCGGCTTCGACGGCGTCGATGTGGGCCTTGGTCAGTTCGACCGAGGTGAAGTCCTTGGCGGCCAGGCCGTCGAGGGCGCCCTTCAGGGTCAGCTTGGTAAGCGCGCTCATTATTCGACCACCTTGGGCACGACGAAGAAGTTGCCGACGGTCTTGGGCGCGTTGCCCGTGACCACTTCGGGCTCGCCGCCCATGGTGACGACGTCGTCGCGCAGCGGCAGGCCGGCGGCCACGACGCTGGTCAGCGGCTCGACGCCGTCGGTGTCGACCTCGGCCAGCTGCTCGATCCAGGTCATGATCCCGTTGAGTTCCTGAGTCAGGGCCTCGATGCGCTCTTCGGGTTCGGCGATGCGGGCGAGCCGGGCGACCTTGCGGACGGTCGCGGCGTCGATGGCCATGGGGCCTTCTCCAAACAGTAGTGTTGTTTGTCCGTGGTCACGGACAGTCGAGGGGTGGGTTACCCGTCTAGACTCGCCTTTGACAAGCCCGGCCTCCCCTTGGCGGGGCCTTTTCGCCCGACCTTTCTAATTTGCCGCGCTCTCGCTTCGGCGGGCGCAAAGGCGTAGAAGCCGCCCATGCCCGTTCTCGACATCGAAGAATTCACCGCCGCCATCCCCGACTACAAGCCGATCATCGGCCTGGATCCGGGCGAAAAGACCATCGGCGTGGCTGTGTCCGACGTCACCCTGACCGTCGCCAGCCCGCTGACCGTGATCCACAAGACCAAGTTCACCCAGGACGCCGAGGCCCTGTTCGACATCATCGACTACCGCAAGGTGGCCGGGATCGTCGTCGGCCTGCCGGTCAACATGGACGGAACCGAAGGCGTGCGCTGCCAGTCCAACCGGGCGCTCGCCCGCAACCTGCTGCGCCTGCGTCCCGACCTGACCATCACCTTCTGGGACGAGCGGCTCTCGACCGCCGCCGTCACCCGCGTGCTGATCGACGAACACGACGTCAACCGCAAGCGCCGCGGCGAGGTCGTCGACAAGATGGCGGCGGGCTGGATCCTGCAGGGCGCCCTGGAGCGGATGCGGGGGATCCGGGGGGAGTAACTCCCCGGCGAAGCCCGCTTTTCTTCAACCTCTCCCATCGGGAGAGGGAGGGGCCCGCCGCCAAAGGCGGTGGGAGGGTGAGGGCTTAAGGCCTCGCCGCGCGAAGCACAGACAAAATCTCATCGCCCACGCCGTCCAGTTCGTAGCACACGGCGTCGTTCCAGAACCTCAGAACGACGTAGCCACAGGCCTCAAGCACTTCGGTCCTGGCCGCGTCATAGGCCCTTCCCGCATCTTCAGCATGCTGACCGCCATCGAGCTCGACGATCAGCCTGGCCTCTACACAGACAAAATCAGCGACATAGCGATCTATCGGGACCTGGCGACGGAACTTGAAGCCCTCCAGGCGGCGACCACGCAGCACCGACCAAAGCATGCGTTCGGCGTCGGTTTGGTCACGACGCAAGCGCCTGGCCATGGCGGTTCGGTTCATGGTGAAGCCCCTCACCCTCCCACCGCTTCGCGGCGGGCCCCTCCCTCTCCCTATGGGAGAGGTTGAGATTAAAGCAGCTCAATCCTGAGATGCAATTCCAGCGCCTCCTTCCCTTCCCTGCCAAAGCCGCCTATGACGCGGGCTCATGACGGCTTCAGCCCATGACCCGAGCGCGGCGATCGATACGATCCGCAAGCGCCTCTTCTCGTTCCCCAAGCGGCACTTCCTTTCGGCGGGCGATCTCAACGCTCCCCAGGCGGCCGACCTCCTGGATCTGGCCGACGCCTTCGTGGCGCTGAACCGGCAGACGTCCAAGTCCCTCGACCTGCTCAAGGGACGGACGCTGATGAACCTGTTCTTCGAGAACAGCACCCGCACCCAGAGCTCGTTCGAGCTGGCCGGCAAGCGGCTGGGCGCCGACGTCGTCAACATGAATCCCAAGACCTCGTCGGTGGCCAAGGGCGAGACCCTGATCGACACGGCGGTCACCCTGAACGCCATGCGGCCCGACCTGCTGGTCGTGCGCCACGCTTCGTCGGGCGCGGCGAGCCTGCTCAGCCAGAAGGTCAGCGGCAGCGTCGTCAACGCCGGCGACGGCCAGCACGAGCACCCGACCCAGGCGCTGCTCGACGCCCTGTCGATCCGGCGGGCTTTCGGCCGCGTCTCTGGCCTGACCGTGGCCATCTGCGGCGACGTGCTGCACAGCCGCGTGGCGCGCTCCAACGTCGCCCTCCTCCAGATTCTCGGCGCCAGCGTGCGCCTGGTCGGCCCGCCCACCCTGATGCCGGCCCAGGCCGAGCGCTGGGGCGTGACCGTGCACCACGACATGAAGTCGGGCCTGGCCGGGGTCGAGGTGGTGATGATGCTGCGCCTGCAGCTGGAGCGGATGCAGGGCGGCTTCGTGCCCTCGACCCGCGAATACTTCCGCTTCTACGGCCTGGACCGCGAGAAGCTGGCCCGCGCCGCGCCAGGAGCCAAGGTCATGCACCCGGGTCCGATGAACCGGGGCGTGGAGATCGACAGCGACGTCGCCGACGATCCCGCCGTCAGCCTTATCCAGGATCAGGTCGAGATGGGCGTCGCCGCCCGGATGGCCGTGCTCGCCTCCCTCGCACACCGTCTCGAGGAGGAAGGCCGATGACCGCGCCCCAGCCGCTCGCCTTCGTCAACGCCCGCGTGGTGGATCCCGAAAGCGGCTATGACGGCCCCGGCGGCGTCATCGTCTCCGAAGGCGTCATCGCCGACGTGGCCAAGGGCCGCGAGTTCGGCAAGCTGACCAAGGGCGTCCGCGTCGTAGACTGCGGCGGCGCCATGCTCGCCCCGGGCCTGATCGACCTGCGGGTCAAGACCGGCGAGCCGGGGGCCGAGACCAAGGAAACCCTGGCCAGCGCCGCCCGCGCCGCCGCCGCCGGCGGCGTGACCAGCTTTGTCGTCCAGCCCGACACCGATCCAGCGGTCGACGACCCCAGCACGGTCGACTTCCTGCTGCGCCGAGCCCGCGACATCGACAGCGCCCGCATCCTGTGCGCCGGCGCCGCCACCAAGGGCCTCAAGGGCGAGGAAATGGCCGAGATCGGCCTGATGCGTGAGGCCGGCTGCGTCTACGTGACCGACGCCGACCGTCCGATCGCCGACAGCAAGGTCATGCAACGTCTGCTGACCTATGCGAAGGGCTTCGACACCATCCTGGCCCACCGCCCGCTCGACCCGTGGCTGGCCAAGGGCGGCGCCGCGACCGGCGGCGAGTTCGCCGCCCGCATGGGCCTGCCGTCGATCTCGCCGATGGCGGAGCGGATCATGCTGGAGCGCGACGTCGCCCTGCTGGAAGCCACCGGCGGGCGCCTGCTGGTCGACCAGGTCACGAGCGCCCAGGCGCTGGAGACCCTGGGCCGCGCCAAGGCCCGGGGCCTGCGCATTCACGCCAGCGTGTCGATCAACCACCTGTGCTTCAACGAACTGGACATCGGCGACTACCGCACCTTCGCCAAGCTCACCCCGCCCCTGCGCGGCGAGGACGACCGCCAGGCCCTGATCGAGGCCCTGGCCGATGGCCTGATCGACATCGTCGTCTCGGCTCACGCCCCGGCCCCGGCCGAGGACAAGCGCCTGCCTTTCGACCAGGCGGCTCCCGGCGCCGTGGGTCTGGAAACCCTGCTGCCGGCGCTGCTGGGCCTCTATCACGACGAGCGCCTGCCGCTGATCGACCTGATTAAGGCGGTGACCCTGTCGCCGGCGTCCCTGCTGGGCCTCCAGACCGGCCGCATCGCGCCGGGGGCTCCGGCCGACCTCGTCTTGTGCGACCTCGACGCCCCGATCATCGTCGACGCCGCCAAGCTGCTGTCCAAGTCGAAGAACTCGCCGTTCGACGGCCGCAGGCTGCAGGGCCAGGTGCTGATGACGGTAGTCGATGGCCGCGTGGTGCATCGCGCGGAGGGGTGAGGCTCGCGGGAGACGCTTGCCCCCCGCGAGAACCAGCGCCAAACTTTGCGCTCCGATGGAGACGTCGTCGCCATGAGCGTTCAGGCCAGCACAGCCAGCGAAGCGCCCGGGCGGGGCCTGGCCCACGCCCTGATCTGGTTTCCCCTGGGTTGGGCGTCGACGACGTTCGTCCTGCTGTGGGTCGGGTCGTGGGTCTACGCGGCCCAGACCGGACGGATGCTGGTCGAGATGGCGGACGTCTCGCGTCCCTTCTGGTTCTCGCCATTCGGCCTGCTCATCCTGCCCTGGGTTGCGCCGCCGCTGTTCCTGGCGGCGATCCCGGCGGGCCTGGTGTCCTGGCGGATGCGCCTGACACGCAAGGCTCTGCACTACCTGCTGGCGGTCACGGCCATGGGCGCGGCGACAGGCCTGCTCGGCTTGACCGTCGATAACCTCGCGCCCCATGAACCCCGCGCGCGGGCGGCCGCGCTGCTTGCGGGCCTGGGCGGCGCCGCGGCCCTGATCTGCGCGATGACGACCCGTTGGCCGCCCGCCGGGAAGACGAAAGCCTAGGACGGGCAGCCCATCGCCGGAACCAGGGCGACGCGGGCATGGTCGAGCTTGATCTGGCGGGCTTCGCCCATGTCGCCATAGACGCCGACCTGGGCCGAGCCGGAGACGCCGACCGCCGAGGCGTCGCCGGCGTCGGCCTCGACCAGGGCCAGGCCGAGCAGGTCGCCGATGTGATCGCGGTCGAGGAAGGCCGCACCGACCGAGGCCTGGCCCTCCAGCCCCGTTCCGCCGTGCGCGGAGTCGACGGACCAGCCGGTCGGCTCACGGCAGACCTTGGTCACCTTCGCCCCGGAGAGCTTCAGGCCGAAGGCGTCGACATAGTCGTCGGGTCCCAGCGCGATCCCCTGGATCGACAACAGGAAGATGCTCGGCGCGGCCGGCTGCGGGGCCAGGTCGGCGGGCCTGACCGGCGCCGGCTTGGGCGCGGGCGTCTCCGTGGTCTTGTCGGCCGAAGAGGGGCCGCCCAGGAAATGGGCCAGAGCCAAGGCTCCGCCCACGCCGAGCACGGCGGCGACGAGGACGGGAATCAGACGGGCGTAGCGCGGATCCTTCATGACGCCGGCCATTAGAGCACACGTGCCCGACCGCCCAAGCCTCACGCGTCAAACGGAAGCATGAACCGGCGCGCGAAGCGGCTATAAGAGCCAAAACAGGCTTGCCTCATTGGTGAAGCTTGGCCATGGTTCGCTCGCGCAAAGGTAGCATTTCTTGGAAAGCCTCGCCCCTGTCGTCTATCTGACCCTCGCGATCGCCGTGATCGGGGGCTACCTGCTGGGCTCGATCCCGTTCGGCCTGATCGCCACGCGCCTGGGCGGCGCCGGCGACATCCGCAAGATCGGCTCGGGCAACATCGGCGCGACCAACGTGCTGCGCTCGGGCCGCAAGGACCTGGCGGCCATCACCCTGCTGGGCGACGGCGGCAAGGGCGCGGTGGCGGTGGGCCTGGCCCACTGGCTGAGCCACGGCAATCCGGCGGTCGTCGCCCTGGCCGGCGGCGCGGCCTTCGCTGGTCACATCTTCCCCGTCTGGCTGAAGTTCAACGGCGGCAAGGGCGTGGCCACCTTCTACGGCGTGCTGCTGGCCGCCGCCTGGCCTGTGGGCCTGCTGGCCGCGGCGACCTGGCTGGCCGTCGCCGCCCTGTTCCGCATCAGCTCGCTGGCGGCCCTGACGGCCGCCGCCCTGGCCGCGCCCTTCGCCCTGGCCACCGACCGCCCCTATCCGATCCTGGGCCTGTGCCTGTTCATGGCCGTGCTGATCTACATCCGCCACAAGGACAATATCCGCCGGCTGCTCAAGGGCGAAGAGCCCCGGATCGGCAAGAAGAAAACGGCGGAAACGCCGCCTCCCGAAGCCTGATGACGCGGGGCCTCTCGGACAAGGAACGCCTGGCCTGGCTTCGCCTGGCGCGCACCGAGACGGTCGGCCCCGTCGCCTTCGACCATCTTCTTCAGCGCTTCGGCTCGCCCGAGCGGGCGCTGGTCGCCCTGCCCGACCTGGCCCGTCGGGCGGGCCGCGCGGCCCCGCTGCAGCCGCCGCCGGAAGACGATATCCTGCGCGAACTCGAAGACGGCGCGCGCCTGGGCGCCCGCCTGATCTGCGCCTGCGAGCCCGACTTCCCGCACCGCCTGGCGAGCCTGGATCCCCCGCCGCCGGTGATCTGGGCGCTGGGCCACTACGAACTGCTGCCCCAGCCCAGCATCGCCATCGTCGGCGCCCGCATCGCCTCGGCCGCCGGCCAGCGTTTCGCCCGGCAACTGGCGGCGGAGCTGGGCCAGCACGGCCATGTGGTGGTCTCGGGCCTGGCGCGCGGCGTCGACGGCGCGGCCCACGAGGGCTCGCTGTCGACCGGCACGGTCGCCGTACTGGGCGGCGGCATCGCCGACATCTACCCGCCCGAGCACGCCTCCCTGCACGCCCGCATCGCGGAGGCCGGCTGCATCGTGTCCGAGAGCGCCCCCCTGCGCCGCGCCCAGGCCAAGGATTTCCCACGCCGCAACCGCATCATCTCGGGCCTGTCGCTGGGCGTCGTCGTGGTCGAGGCCGAGCTGAAGTCCGGCTCGCTGATCACCGCCCGCCTGGCCGCCGAGCAGGGCCGCGACGTCTTCGCCGTGCCGGGCTCTCCCCTCGATCCCCGCGCCAAGGGTCCCAACGACCTGATCCGCCAGGGCGCGATCCTGTGCGAGGGCGTCGAGGACGTGCTGCGCTCGCTGTCGGCCTCGCCCTCGATGCGCGAACGGGACCGGGCCTGGGATCCCGAAGCGGCCGCCGACGACCTCGACCACGACGCCCTGCGCGAACGCCTGGCCGCCCTGCTCTCGCCCACGCCCGTCTCGCGCGACGAACTGGTGCGGGCGACCAAGGCCCCGACCTCGGCGGTGATGGCGGCGCTGGTGGAGCTGACCCTGGCCGATCGAGCCGAGCTGCTGCCGGGCGGGATGGTGGCTGGCGCGTGACGATCGCAGGATTGCCCTAGGTACTGGATACCCGTACTATGGAAGTCACATTCGACTGGGATATCGAGAAGGAACGAGCCAACCTCGCAAAGCACGGCGTCCATTTTGAAGACGCCTGCTTGGCGGTCCTCGACGAACACCGCATCGAGGATATCGACGATCGGTTCGAATATGACGAAGAGCGGCTGAGGATAATCGGCTTGAGCTCGACAGGCGTGTTGTTCGTGGTGACCATCTCCCATGACGAAAACCACTACAGGATCATCTCGGCCCGCCCCGCCCTCCGGAACGAAGCGGATCGTTATTTCCGCAGCCAATCCCAACCCGCCCAGGGGTAAGACCGACTGGGCGCGCTTGCGGGCGATGACGGAAGAAGAAATCACGGCGGCGGCGCTTTCCGATCCAGACAACCCGCCTCTGACCGACGAACAGCTGGCTCGCTTCAAGCGGGTCAATCTGATCAAGGGCATCCGAACCAAGCTCTGCTTGACCCAGGCTGAGTTCGCGGCCGCCTACCAGTTGCCGCTCGCCACCGTTCGCGACTGGGAACAGGAGCGCACCACGCCCGACGCCCCCGCTCGTGCGCTGCTAAAGGCCATCGTCGCGGATCCGGAAACCGTGCGACGGCTGATCAACGGTCAGGCCGCGTGACGGTCTCTCTCTAAAGAGAGAGGTCAGCAGGCGAGACTTGGACAATTGCGAAGGTTCGCACAGCCGCCGTTGACATTGTCATAGGCTCGCCCCCACTTTCCGGCGCTCGCCCCCTGGTTCGCCCGGAAGGCGATCCACCTCCCCTAGCCCAGAGTCGTAATGAACGTCGTCGTCGTCGAGAGCCCGGCCAAGGCCAAGACCATCAACAAGTACCTCGGGTCCGACTACACGGTTCTGGCCTCCTACGGGCACATCCGCGATCTGCCCAGCAAGGACGGCTCGGTCGAGCCCGACAACGACTTCGCCATGAGCTGGGAGGTCGACGCCAAGTCGTCCAAGCGCATCTCCGACATCGTCGATGCGCTGAAGAAGGCCGACCGCCTGATCCTCGCCACCGACCCGGATCGCGAAGGCGAGGCGATCAGCTGGCACGTGCTCGAGGTGCTGAACAAGAAGAAGGCGCTGAAGGACAAGCAGATCCAGCGCGTCACCTTCAACGCCATCACCAAGTCGGCGGTGACCGAGGCCATGCGCGCCCCGCGCGACCTCGACATGGAGCTGGTCGAGGCCTACCTCGCCCGCCGCGCCCTCGACTACTTGGTGGGCTTCACCCTCTCGCCGGTGCTGTGGCGCAAGCTGCCGGGCAGCCGCTCGGCCGGCCGCGTGCAGTCAGTGGCCCTGCGCCTGGTCGTCGACCGCGAGCTCGAGATCGAGCGCTTCCGGACCCAGGAATATTGGACCGTCGACGCCGACGTCTCGGCCGGTTCCGATCCGTTCCTGGCCCGCCTGGTCAAGCACGACGGCAAGAAGCTCACCAAGTTCGACCTCGGCAACGAGACCTCGGCCCTGGCCGCCAAGGCCGCCGTGCAGGCCGCGACCTTCAAGGTCGAGGCCGTCGAGAAGAAGCCCGGCAAGCGCTCGCCCGCCCCGCCCTTCACCACCTCGACCCTGCAGCAGGAAGCTGCCCGGAAACTGGGCTTCAGCGCCCAGCGCACCATGCAGGCCGCCCAGAAGCTGTACGAAGGCATCGACATCGGCGGCGAGACCGTCGGTCTGATTACCTACATGCGTACCGACGGCGTCTCGATCGCGCCGGAAGGCATCGCCGACGCCCGTGAGGTGATCGGCAGCGTCTACGGCAAGGACTACGTGCCGGACGCCCCGCGCATCTACAAGTCGAAGGCCAAGAACGCCCAGGAGGCCCACGAAGCCATCCGTCCGACCAGCATGCGCCGCAACCCCGGCTCGCTGCGCCTGGATCCGGACCTGGGGCGCCTGTACGAGCTGATCTGGAAGCGCACGATCGCCTCGCAGATGGAAAGCGCCCGCATCGAGCGCACCACGGTCGACCTGGAAAGCCATGACGGCCGCACCGGCCTGCGGGCCACCGGCCAGGTCGTGCTGTTCCCCGGCTATCTGGCCGTCTACGAGGAAGGCCGCGACGACGAGGAAGGCGAAGACAGCGCCCGCCTGCCGGCCATCGTCGAAGGCGCCGCGGCCAAGGTCATCGAGGCCCGCGCCGACCAGCACTTCACCGAGCCGCCCCCGCGTTATTCCGAAGCCAGCCTCGTCAAGAAGATGGAAGAGCTGGGCATCGGCCGTCCGTCGACCTACGCCTCGGTCCTGACCGTGCTGCGCGACCGCGAATACGTGCGGATGGAGAAGCAGCGCTTCATCCCCGAGGACAAGGGCCGCCTGGTCACCGCGTTCCTCGAGCAGTTCTTCCGCCGCTACGTGGAATACGACTTCACCGCCTCGCTGGAAGAGCGGCTCGATCTCGTCTCCGACGGCAAGCTCGACTGGAAGGAATTCCTGCGCGAGTTCTGGAAGGACTTCCACGCCGCCGTTGGCGAGATCGCCGAGCTGCGCACCACCAACGTGCTCGACGCGCTGAACGACGCTCTGGGCCCGCACATCTTCCCCGACAAGGGCGACGGCTCGAACCCGCGCCTGTGCCCGACCTGCGGCTCGGGGATGCTGTCGCTGAAGACCGGCAAGTTCGGCGCCTTCATCGGCTGCTCGAACTATCCGGAGTGCCGCTACACCCGCCAGCTGGGCGTGGCCGAGGGCGACGGCGAAGCCGAGAGCGCCGACAAGGAACTGGGGATCAACCCCGCCACCGGCCGCGCCGTGTGGCTGAAGAACGGCCGCTTCGGCCCCTATGTCGAAGAGGTCGCGGCCGAGGGCGAGAAGCCCAAACGCTCGTCCCTGCCCAAGGGCTGGACGCCGGCGGCCCTGGATCTGGAGAAGGCCCTGCGCCTGCTCAGCCTGCCGCGCGAGGTGGGCCAGCATCCTGACGACGGCAAGACGATCACGGCGGGCCTGGGGCGCTTTGGGCCGTTCGTGCTGCACGACGGCACCTACGCCAACCTGGAGAACGCCGAGGAGGTGTTCGACGTCGGTCTGAACCGCGCCGTCGCCATCCTGGCCGACAAGCGGGCCGGCGGCGGGCGTCCGCAGCGCGCGGCCGCCGCGGCCCTGGCCGAACTGGGCGCTCACCCGGAAGACGGCAAGCCGGTGCGCGTGCTGTCGGGCCGCTTTGGTCCGTACATCAAGCACGGCGACGTCAACGCCAATGTGCCCAAGGGCGCCGATCCGGCGGCCCTGACCCTGGCCGAGGCCGTGACCCTGCTGGCCGAGCGCGTCGCCAAGGGCGGCGGCAAGAAGCCGGCCAAGAAGGCCGCCGCGCCGAAGAAGGCTCCGGCCAAGGCGGCGAAAGCCGAGGGTGACGCGGCCGAGGCCAAGCCGAAGAAGGCCGCCGCCAAGAAGCCGGCAGTCAAAAAGGCTCCGGCCAAGAAGGCGCCGGCCAAGGCCAAGACCGAGGCGTGACGAAGGGCTGTCGGGGGGAGTAGACTTTGGCCATGACCACGCTCGAACGTCCTCTGCCGCTGCCGCTGGTGGTGGTCCTGTTGTCGGCGGTCAGCGTCGTGGGCTTCGTCCTGGGGCTGCGCGGCGCGCTGGACACCGGCAAGCCGGCCGACGCGGTCTCGACCGCGCCGCTGGCCGAGGTCTCGGGCGTGCCGGTCAAGGACGCCCTGCCGGCCGCGGTCGAGGTGGAGGCGCCGTCGCCTCCGCCGCCCGTGACCAAGCCAGTCGATGAGGCCCCCGAGCCGGTGGCGGCCGAGACGCCGCCGGTGGTCGAGGCCCCGCCGGCCCCGACGACGCCCGCCCCGGCCGAGAAGAAGCCCGAGGTTCCGCCGGCCCAGCAGGCGCCGCAGCGGATCGAGGACCTGTACTAGGTTCTCCTCGTTTCCTTCGTCCGGGAAACGGCTTAGACGAGGGGAATGGCCAAACCTCGCCTTCCCAAGACCGCTTCTCCGAAGACCGCGCGCCCCAAGACCGCCTCCCACAAGGTCGCGGCCAAGGACCGTCCGCCCGCCGGCCTGCCCGACAAGGAGACCCTGCTGGCGTTCCTGCGCGACGCCGGCGAGGCCGCCAAGGCCGACATCGCCCGCCACTTCGGCCTGAAGGGCGCCGACCGCCGCGCCCTGCGCGAGATGATCCGCGAGATGGAGGCCCAGGGCCAGCTGGGCAAGCGCGGCCGCCGCGGCTTCGCCGAAGCCGGCGCCCTGCCCCCGGTGGGCGTGGCCGACGTGATCGAGCGCGACGCCGACGGCGACCTGTACGTCAAGCTGACCAAGGGCGACGAGGACGTTCCCCTGGTGCGCCTGGCCCCCGACCGCAACGAAGCCGCCGCCGGCGCGCCCGGCCTGGGCGACCGCCTGCTGGTGCGCTTCGAGAAGCTGGAGAGCGGCGAGTACGAGGCTCGCCTGATCAAGCGCCTGGGCCAGAGCGCCCACAAGGTGCTGGGCGTGATCCGCAAGCAGCGCCGCGAGATCCGCGTCGAGCCGGTCGATCGCAAGTCCAAGGACAGCTACATCCTCGATCCCGGCCAGCCGGGCGTGACCGACCTGCGCGACGGCGACCTGGTGGTCGTGCAGCAGGCCGGACACGCCGGCCGCTACGGCCCCAAGCCCTGCCGCGTGCTGGAGACGGTAGGCCACGAGGAAGATCCCCGCGCCGCCTCGCTGATCGCCATCCACAGCCACGGCATTCCGACCGGCTTCTCCGAAGAGGCCGAGGCTGAGGCCAAGGCCGCCAAGGAACCGACGCTGGCGGGCCGCGAGGACCTGCGCGACCTGCCGTTCGTGACCATCGATCCGGTGGACGCCCGCGACCACGACGACGCCGTCTACGCCCATCCCGACGACGCCGAGAACAACAAGGGCGGCTGGATCGTCTGGGTCGCTATCGCCGATGTCGCCGCCTATGTGCGCCCGGGCTCGGCGCTGGACCGCGACGCCCGCGACAAGGGCAACAGCGTCTACTTCCCCGACCGGGTTGAGCCGATGCTGCCCGAGACCCTGTCGAACGGCCTGTGCTCGCTGCGTGAAGGCGAGAACCGCGCCACCCTGGCCGTGCGGATGGTGTTCGACAAGACCGGCCGCAAGACCAGCCACCGCTTCGTGCGCGGCCTGATGCGCAGCGCCGCCAAGCTGTCGTACGAGCAGGCCCAGGCCGCCATCGACGGCACCCCGCCGCCAGCCGGCCAGGATCCCGACAAGGCCCCGCCCCTGCTGGACGCGATCCTGACGCCGCTTTGGGAGGCCTTCCGCCTGATGGGCCGGGGCCGCGAGCAGCGCTCGCCCCTGGCCATCGAAAGCGACGAGCGCCGCATCGTCATCACCAAGGAAGGCGAGATCGCCTCGATCACCCGCCGCGCCAGCCTCGAGGCCCACAAGCTGATCGAGGAGATGATGATCCAGGCCAACGTCTCGGCCGCCGAGAGCCTGGAAGCCAAGCGCTCGCCGCTGATCTACCGCGTGCACGACACGCCCAGCCTGGAGAAGCTGCAGAACCTCGCCGACTTCCTGCAGACCCTCGAGATCCGCTGGAACAAGGGCGAGGCCCCGCAGACCTCGCGGTTCAACAAGCTGCTGGAAGACACCCGCGAGAGCGCCCACGCGGCGATCATCAACGAGGTGGTCCTGCGCACCCAGATGCAGGCCCACTATTCCAGCGACAACATCGGCCACTTCGGCCTGAACCTGGCCAGGTACGCCCACTTCACCAGCCCGATCCGGCGCTATGCCGACCTGATCGTCCACCGCGGCCTGATCCGGGCCCTGGGGCTAGGCGACGACGGCCTCACCGACCAGGACATCGCCCGCATCAAGGACACGGCCGAGGTCATCACCCACGCCGAGCGCCGGGCCATGGCCGCCGAGCGCGACGCCACCGACCGCTACATCGCCTCGTTCCTGGCCGACCGGGTGGGCGCGACCTTCAGCGGCCGCATCACCGGCGTCACCCGTTTCGGCCTGTTCGTGAAGCTGGACGAGACCGGCGCCGACGGCCTGGTGCCGATCTCGAACCTGGGCGAGGAATACTTCGTCCACGACGAGCGCCTGCACTCGCTGGTCGGCGAACGCACCGGCAAGCGCTGGCCGCTGGGCCTGTCGGTCGAGATCCGCCTGCGCGAGGCCACGCCCGTGACCGGCGGGCTGCTGTTCGAGATGCTCAGCGACCCGGTGCCGGCCGATCCGAACCTGCCGAGGCCGCGGCTCGGGGCTCGGCGGCAGGCGGCTGTGAAGCCGCGCGGCGGCCTGCCGAAGGGCGTGCGGCGGGGGAAACGGCGCTAGCTTCCTTCTCCCCTTGCGGGAGAAGGTGTCGGCGAAGCCGACGGATGAGGGGTCGCGCCCACGAAAAACGCCGCGGCAGCTGATCGGCTGTCGCGGCGTTTTGCTTTTGAGAGACCCCTCACCCGACCTCGCTCCGCGAGGCCACCCTCTCCCGCAGGGGGAGAGGGATCAGTCCAGGGGCTTTTCGATCTCGTAGACCACGTCATCCAGCTTCTGCAGCATCAGCGTCTGCGCGTCGCGGACGCCCTGGTTGAAGAAGGCCGGCCCCAGCGTCTCGGACAGGAAGTCGAGCAGGAAGCCCGCCTCCAGGCCGCTGACCGGCCGATCGAGTTCGTCGCGCATGTAGAGCGTCAGCTTGCGCAGGACGGCCTCGCGGACGTCCTTTTCGAGCTCGATCCTGGCCATGGTCAGCCGATCGCGCCCAGGCACCAGGCCAGGACGGACTTCTGGGCGTGGATGCGGTTCTCGGCCTCGTCCCAGGCCAGCGAGCGCGGGCCGTCGAGGACGGCGTCGGTGACTTCCTCGCCGCGGTGGGCCGGCAGGCAGTGCAGGAACACGCCGTCGGGCGCCGACAGGTCCATCAGAGCGTCGTCGACCTGATAGGGCTCCAGGGCCTTGAGGCGCTCGTCATGGTCGGTGTCGCCCATCGAGACCCAGGTGTCGGCCACGACCACGTCGGCGCCGCGCACGGCTTCCTTGGGGTCTTCCATCATCGTCACCTTGCCGTTCAGGCCGGCGGCGCGGGCCAGGTCGTGCAGGTCGGCGTGATAGACGCTCGGGCAGGCGATCTTCAGCTCGAAGCCCAGCAGCGGGGCGGCGTGGATGAAGCTGGAGCAGACGTTGTTGCCGTCGCCGACCCAGGCGATGGTCTTGCCGCCGATGTCGCCGCGATGCTCCTCGATGGTGAGGATGTCGGCCATGATCTGGCAGGGGTGGCTCTTGTCGGTCAGGCCGTTGATCACCGGCACGGTGGCGACCTGGGCGAAGCGCTCGACGTCGGCGTGGCTGTTGGCGCGGATCATCACCGCGTCGACCATGCGCGAGAGCACCTTGGCGGTGTCCTCGATGGTCTCGCCGCGGCCCAGCTGCATGTCCGACGAAGTCGAGATGATGGCGTCGCCGCCAAGCTGGCGGATGGCCGCGTCGAACGAGAAGCGGGTGCGGGTCGAGTTCTTCTGGAAGATCATCGACAGCACGCGGTCCTTGGCCGGCGCGTCGGCGTCGACGCGGCCCTTGGGCCAGCCGACGCGGGCGGTCTTGCGGGCCTTGGCGTCCTCTAGGATCAGGCGCAGCGTGGCGCCGTCGAGCTTCCAGAGGTCGATGAAGTGGCGGGGGGCGGTCATTTCAGGCCACCTTTCCGAATGAGCTGAAGTGGACGCCCCCGCCAGGTCGGCGAGGGCGTCGGGTCAGGGATGCGATCAGGCCGCCGCTTGGGCGCGGACGACTTCGCAGGTCTTTTCGAGCTTGGCCACGGCCTCCTGGGCCTCGGCCAGCGTCAGGTTCAGCGGCGGCAGCAGGCGCACGCAGTTGTCGCCGCCGCCGGCCACCAGCAGCTTCTGGTCTCGGGCCAGGGCCATGAACTCGCGGTTGTTCGAGGCCAGCTTGATGCCGATCAGCAGGCCCTTGCCGCGCACGTCGAGCACGACGTCCGGGAAGCGGTCCTTCAGGCCGTTCAGTTGCTGGGTGAAGTAGCCGGCGATGGTCTTCACGTTGTCGAGGATCTCGGGCGTGTTGATCGCATCGAAGGCCGCCGTACCGACCGCCATGGCCAGCGGGTTGCCGCCGTAGGTCGAGCCGTGAGTGCCGGGCGTCATGCCCTTGGCGCCCTCGTGGGTGGCCAGGCACGCGCCGACCGGGAAGCCGCCGCCCAGAGCCTTGGCCACGCACATGATGTCGGGCTCGGCGCCGTCCGCCCACTCGTGGGCGAAGAGCTTGCCGGTCCGGCCCATGCCGCTCTGCACCTCGTCGAAGATCAGCAGGATGCCGGCTTCGCGGGTGATCTCGCGCAGTTCGACCAGCTGGGCCTCGGTCAGCGACCGCGCCCCGCCCTCGCCCTGCACCGGCTCGATGATGACTCCGGCCGTGGTCGGGCCGATGGCGGCCTTCAGGGCCTCCAGGTCGCCGAACGGCAGCTGGATGAAGCCCGGCAGGCGCGGGCCGAAGCCGTCCAGATAGCCGGCGTTGCCCGAGGCGTTGACCGCCGCGTACGAGCGGCCGTGGAACGAGCCGTCGAAGCCGATGATGTCGATCCGCTCGGGCGCGCCGGCCACGGCGTGATAGCGGCGGGCGGCCTTCAGGGCGCACTCGATCGCCTCGGTGCCCGAGTTGGTGAAGAACACCACGTCGGCGAAGGTGGCCGCGCACAGCTTGTCGGCCAGCACTTCCTGCTCGGGGATCGTGTAGATGTTGGAGACGTGCCAGAGCTTCTCGCCCTGGGTCTTCAGCGCATCGACCAGGGTCGGGTGGGCGTGGCCCAGGCCGCAGGTGGCGATGCCCGCCACGCAGTCCAAGTACTCTTCGCCGGTGGTCGAGAACAGTCGCGCGCCTCGGCCTCGCTCGAACGCCAGCGGGGCGCGGCTGTAGACGCCCATGATGTGGTGTTGCGAGGGGTTCGACGACGACGCAGTGCTCAAAGCGGCCTCCCAAAAGGCAAGAAGCCCCCGGGCTTTCGCGCGGGGACTGGAAGGCCCGACGTTGTCGGCGGGAAGCCCCGCCCTGTCAATGAAATCACTGTGAATTTTGAGGGTCGGGGCGCGGCGGACACACCCTGGCGGCGCGGGACCGCTACCTTGCCACCGCCGAGCGATCCGTCCTAAGCCTTGGGCCGGGGGAGATGCTCGGAGGATCCGCGATGAAGGCCGCCATTTCCCTCACTCTGCCCCTCGCCCTGCTGGCCCTGGCCGGCTGCGCCTCGACGACCGCCCCGCCCGCGCCCGCCGCCGTCACGGGAACCGTGGTCTGGCGCGAGCGGCTCATGCTGCCGCCGACCACGAAGGTGATCGTGCGCCTGCAGGACGTCAGCCTGGCCGACGCTCCCGCCAAGGTTCTGGCCGAGGACGTGATCGAAGGCGTCCGCGCTCCGCCGGCGGCGTTCAAGCTGGCCTATGACCCGGCGTCGATCGTGCCGAACCACCGCTATTCGGTGTCGGCGCGGGTAGAGGTGGACGGCCAGCTGCGCTTCATCAACGACACCCACATCGCCGTGATCAACGACGGCCCGACCAGCGGGGTGGAAGTGCTGGTCAAGGGCGTGGGGCGGTAGGTTCGCCCCTTCGTCCTCCCCCACCGCGTCATCCCGGGCGGAGGCGCAACGCGCCGCAGACCCGGGACCCAGGGGCCGCCGCACCGCGACGGCCACCGCCCGCAGCGCCTGACTTGACTGCTGAGCCCAGTCCCCTGGGTCCCTGTGTATTGCGATAGGTGTCGAGCGCGAGCTTGATGGTTGGCGGGCGCAGCTCGTT
>NZ_JBWKPK010000052.1:0-20780 GCF_059418205.1 Caulobacter sp. GW821-FHT09B11
CGCCCCCCCCCCCCCCCCCCCCCCCCCGCGACTGGGCGCCGAGCTCTGTCACTCGCCCCCTCCGTCACGCTGCGTATCCGCAGCGCGCCACCTCCCCCGTTTCTCGGGGGAGGAGCGAGAAGCGGCGCTCCGCACCTTCACCATCTCCATTCCTCCTATCAATCACACCCTTGCCTTGACCTTCGCCGCCGCCGCCACTACGCCAGCACCAGGAAATGATAGCGGTAACTTAGTGGAGGAAATCGCATGACTTGGCTGAACGGAGCGCGTCGACGCGCCCTGGCCCTGGGATTGGTTTCGGGTCTGGCGCTGAGCGCCGCCGCCGGCCTCGCGGTCGCCGCCCCGACCACCACGGTCGACCGCAACGGCTCCTACGTCTCGGTCGAGACCTACGCTCCCAACGTCATCCGCGTGACCATCAGCCAGGACAAGGACCTGGCCAAGGCCGCCCCCGGCTACGGGATCAACGGCCAACCCAGCGACAAGGGCTGGCGTCACGACCAGAAGGCCGGCGCAGACGTCTTCACCTCCGCCGAGCTGTCGCTGGAAGTCGTCGCCCAGCCCTGGCCGGGCGCGCCCAGCCTGCAGGAGCGCTATTTCGCCCCCTCGCTGCCGCCGGTCTCGATCAAGGTCCGCAAGGCCGACGGGACCTCGCTGGTCGATATGAACGGCTGGGAGCTGTCGCCCCACGTCGTCAGCGGCGAGAAGACCTACCGCGCCGGCGCCACCTTCTCGACCACGGCCGACGAGCACTTCTACGGCCTGGGCCAGAACCAGGAGTCGGAAGGCGCGCTCGACCTGCGCGGCCGCACCATCGACTGCAAGCACGACTACGACGCCCCGCACGGCGAGACGGTCTGCGTGCCGTTCCTGGTGACCAGCAAGGGCTATGGCATCCTCTGGGACAACCCGTCGGCCACCAAGATCTATCCGGGCGTCAACGGCCGCACCCTGTGGCAGAGCAATGTCGGCGAGCGCGTGTCGTTCTTCGTCATTACCGGCAAGACCACCGACGAGATCTACGCCGGCTACCGCGCCCTGACCGGCGTCACGCCGCTGCCGCCCAAGGCCGCCTTTGGCTACATCCAGTCCAAGGCCCGCTACGAGACCCAGGCCGAGTTCATGGCCGTGGCCGACGGCTACCAGAAGCGCGGCCTGCCGCTCGACATCATGGTGCTGGACTGGTTCCACTGGACGCGGATGGGCCAGATCGACATCGATCCGACCGCCTTCCCCGACCCCAAGGGCATGAACAAGACGCTGCATGACCGCGGCGTGCAGACCATCATCAGCGTGTGGCCCCGCTTCGAGCAGGAAGGCCGCTACTTCAACTACATGGCCGACAAGGGCTATTTCCTGAAGGACGCCGACGGCAAGGTCGTCGACGGCCTGCCGTTCCGCAGCGACCGCACCGGCGCCCTGATCGACACCACCAACCCCGAGGCCCGCGACTGGTTCTGGGGCAAGATCCGCGACAACATCCTCTCGCAAGGCTTTGACTGGCTGTGGCTGGACGAGACCGAGCCTGACCTGGTGCCGTCGGGCTACTTCTTCCACGCCGGCACGGGCGACCGCGTCCGCAACGCCTTCCCGCTGATGCACACCCAGCTGGCCGCCGACGGTTCGCGCCGCGATCGTCCCGACAAGCGCAACCTGATCCTGGCCCGCGCCGCCTATACCGGCGCCCAGCGCAACGGCTCGCTGTTCTGGTCGTCCGACATCTCGCCGACCTGGGAAGTGCTCAAGCGCCAGGTGCCGACGGGCCTGAACTTCACCGCGTCCGGGCTCGCGTATTGGGGCAACGACATCGGCGGCTGGCAGTGGCTGCCGCAGACCACGACGGCGACCAGGCCGCCGCTGCTCGACCCGTCCGACGCCCGCGCCGTTGTCGGCCAGAACAACGACTATCCGGAGCTCTTCACCCGCTGGTTCCAGTACGGCGTCTTCACCCCGACCCTGCGCGTGCACGGCATGCGCAAGGAGACCGAGCTGTGGTCGTTCGGCAAGGAGGCCGAAACCGTCCTGACCAAGTACGTCCGCCTGCGCTACGCGCTGATGCCGTACCTCTACTCGATGGGCAAGACGACCTACGACACCGGCGCGCCCTTCATGCGCGGCCTGTTCATGGACTTCCCGAACGACCCGAAGGTCGCGAACATCGGCGACCAGTACATGTTCGGCCCGGCCTTCCTGGTGGCTCCGGTCACCGACCAGGGCGTCACCGAGCGCGACGTCTACCTGCCGGCCGGCGCCGACTGGTACGACTACTGGACCAACCAGAAGTACACCGGCGGCCAGACGGTCCGCGTGAAGGCCCCGATCGACACCATCCCGCTGTTCGTCCGCGCCGGTTCGATCGTGCCGATGGGCGCGCCGATCCTCAACACCAGCCAGCCCCAGGCCATCAGCGCCGTGAAGGTCTGGCCGGGCCGCGACGCCGAGTTCTCGCTCTATGACGACGACGGCGTCACCAACGCCTACGAGAAGGGCGTCGGCAAGACGGTCAAGCTGCGCTGGGACGACAAGGCCGGCAAGCTGACCGCCACGGGCGACAAGGCCCTGGCGGCCCAGGCCCAGGCCGCGGTCCAGGTGGTGAAGTAAGAGACGAAGAGGGGAGGGCGGAAACGTCCTCCTTTATTCTTGGGGGAAGCGCCGCTCATGAGCCCCTCTCCCAGAGGGAGAGGGAGGGGCCCGCCGCGAAGCGGTGGGAGGGTGAGGGGTTACGAGGTCGGACGATGTACCGGCGCTCCGTCAGACGCCGTAACCCCTCACCCCAACCCTCTCCCTATGGGAGAGGGAGCGAGCCCGCCGCCACCCGCTCCCCCAACGCCCCCGCCACCTCTTCCAGTCTCGGCCCCCAGTCATCCGCCCCCTCCGGCGCGAAGGCCCGCACGTTCGGGTACCAGGGATAGCCGCCCGTCCCCAGCATCGGCCAGGGCGGGTTGGAGGCGATGATCCAGGTCTCGACCCCGCAGGCGGCGGCCAGGTTGCTGATCGCGGTCGACGGGCCGATCATCATGTCCAGCGCGCAGGCCAGAGCCGTGACGCCCTCCAGGTCCTGCATCAAATCAAGGCCCGGGGGCTCGAGGATCTCCAGCCCTTGGGCGGCGGCCCTGGCCAGCTCCAGCTCGGGATCCCCGTACTGCAGGTTCACAAACACCGCGCCGCTTGCGCGCAGCACCGGCGCCCAGGCCTCGAACGGGGCGAAGCGGCGGTTGCGCAGGCCGTGCATAAGCCGGCTGCGCCACATGAAGCCGATCTTGGGGCCGGGACCCAGGCTGGCCAGCCACTCGCGCCAATGGGCCAGCCGGTCGGGATCGGGCGACAGAAAGGCGCGCGGGGCGAAACGGTCGGTCGTCGGCCGCAGCAGCGGCAGCAGGGCGCCCATCGGGGCCCAGGCGTCGTGTTCGGCGCCGGCGTCCGGCGCGCTGCGGGTCACGCGGCCGGCCAGGCTCGTGCTGGCGTGGGCGGCCACCTTCACGCCGGGAAAGGCGCGGGCGAACAGCGAGACGAGGCGCGGCTCCACCGCCAGGGTCAGGCGGCCGGCGGGGCCTAGGGCGGCCAGCAGGTCCGGCAGCATCGAGCCGAACAGCACCTCGTCGCCCAGGCCCTGCTCGCCGACCAGCAGCAGCGACAGGCCGCGCAGGGGCCGCGCCGGCGTCCAGCGCTCGCCAGGAATGTCGAAGGCCATGGCTTCGCGGCGTTCGGGCAGCAGGCGGGCGGCGTAGTCGCTCCAGCCGCCGGCCAAGTCGCCCAGGCACAGCCGGGCGAAGGCCCGGGTCATCCGCACCGAGGCGGCCTGCGGCGGAGTAGGGGCCGCGGCCAGGGCGGCGTCGCAGGCGGCCAGGGCGCCTGCCGCGTCGCCGACGTCGAGCCGGGCGATGGCGGCGTTGGCCAGCACCGGAACCTCGCGCGGACCCAGGCGCGCGGCCTCGTCATGGAACACCTGGGCGTCCTCGTCGTCGCCGCGCTGGGTGGCGATCGAGCCCAGCAGGCTCCAGAGGTTGGGATCCTCGGGCGCGCGGACCATCGCTTCACGCACCACCTGCAGGGCGTCGTCGAAGCGGTCGAGGTCGCGCAGGGCGCTGGCTAGGTCCTGGGCGTCGGCCAGGTCGCCCGGCGCGGCGGCGCGCACCCGGACCAGGAGATCCGCCGCCATGGCCGGCTGGCCCAGCCGCCTGGCCAGGCGTGCCAGGTCGCGCACGCCGTCGGCGTCGTCCGGCCACAGCTTGTGGGCGGCCTGATAGGCGGTGAAGGCCTTGGGCAGCTGGCCGGCCCGTTCGTAGACCAGGCCCAGCAGCCGCAGGGCCAGCGGCCCGCCCAGGGGGGCGGCGACCATGGCCTTCTTCTCGGCGGCCGGGAAATCGCCGGCCGCCAGGTCCGCGCTGGCGGCGATCATCTGGGCGCGCGGCGCGGGCGACACCTCGTCGATCCGGTCGGCGATCCGCTGCATCGGCGAGACCAGGGTGGTCGAGGCGTCGGGCGGGCAGGGGCGTTCGAGGGACGGCTGGGCGGCGGCGGGCATGGCGATCCTTCGTCCCCGGAAAGGGGGCTGAGCGGGCGTGTCCCTGCTGAAACGAAGCGTCGCCGATGAATGGGGCGCTATTTCCCCCTTTCCATCCGCGTTTCGATCCCCTATATCCGCCCGTTCACGAAGACATTTCGGCGGAGTGCGTCCACGCACGTCCGCTCTTCAACGCCCCGAGGCGCGATCAGCCGCCCTCCGATCCGCGCGAAGGGGCGCCCATCGAGCTTCCGGTCCCGGTCGCTCGCTAGGGGAATTCCAGCGTCCGACGTTCTCCGACCAGGGGAACGGCGAGGGTGGACGCCGAGGCATTCGAATTCACGCGCGGATTCCGTCCGCGCCGCAGGGAAAAAACATGGCGCAATCCTTCACCGGCAAGAAGCGGATCCGGAAGTCGTTCGGCCGCATCCCCGAAGCTGTGCAGATGCCGAACCTCATCGAGGTTCAGCGCTCCTCCTACGAGCAGTTCCTTCAGCGCGAGGTCCGTCCGGGCCAACGCCGCGACGAAGGCGTCGAGGCGGTCTTCAAGTCGGTGTTCCCGATCAAGGACTTCAACGAGCGCGCCGTGCTCGAATACGTCTCGTACGAATTCGAAGAGCCGAAGTACGACGTCGAAGAGTGCATTCAGCGCGACATGACCTTCGCCGCGCCGCTGAAGGTCAAGCTGCGCCTGATCGTGTTCGAAACCGAAGAAGAAACCGGCGCCCGGTCCGTCAAGGACATCAAGGAGCAGGACGTCTACATGGGCGACATCCCGCTCATGACCGACAAGGGCACCTTCATCGTCAACGGCACCGAGCGCGTCATCGTCTCGCAGATGCACCGCTCGCCGGGCGTGTTCTTCGACCACGACAAGGGCAAGACCCACGCCTCGGGCAAGCTGCTGTTCGCCGCCCGCGTGATCCCGTACCGCGGCTCGTGGCTCGACTTCGAGTTCGACGCCAAGGACATCGTCTACGTTCGCATCGACCGCCGCCGCAAGCTGCCGGCCACGACCTTCCTCTATGCCCTGGGCATGGACGGCGAAGAGATCCTGACCACGTTCTACGACGTCGTCCCGTTCGAAAAGCGCGCGGGCGGCTGGGCCACCCCGTACAAGGCCGAGCGTTGGCGCGGCGTGAAGCCGGAAGTCGCCCTGGTCGACGCCGACACGGGTGAGGAAATCGCTCCGGCCGGCACCAAGATCAGCGCCCGCAACGCCAAGAAGTTCGCCGACAACGGCCTGAAGACCCTGCTGCTCGGTCCGGAAGCCCTGACCGGCCGCTACCTGGCCCGCGACGCCGTCAACTTCGAGACCGGCGAGATCTACGCCGAAGCCGGCGACGAGCTGGACGTCCCGACGATCCAGGCCCTGGCCGACCAAGGCTTCGACACCATCGACGTGCTCGACATCGACCACGTCACGGTCGGCGCCTACATGCGCAACACCCTGCGCGTCGACAAGAACGCCGTCCGCGAAGACGCGCTGTTCGACATCTACCGCGTCATGCGTCCGGGCGAGCCGCCGACGGTGGAAGCCGCCGAAGCGATGTTCAAGTCGCTGTTCTTCGACGCCGAGCGCTACGACCTGTCGTCGGTCGGCCGCGTGAAGATGAACATGCGCCTCGAGCAGGAAGTCTCGGACGAAGTCCGCGTCCTGCGCAAGGAAGACGTCCTGGCCGTGCTGAAGCTGCTGGTCGGCCTGCGCGACGGCCGCGGCGAAATCGACGACATCGACAACCTCGGCAACCGCCGGGTCCGTTCGGTCGGCGAGCTGCTGGAAAACCAATACCGCGTCGGCCTGCTCCGCATGGAACGGGCGATCAAGGAACGCATGTCGTCGGTCGATATCGACACCGTCATGCCGCACGACCTGATCAACGCGAAGCCCGCCGCCGCTGCGGTGCGTGAATTCTTCGGCTCTTCGCAGCTGTCGCAGTTCATGGACCAGACGAACCCGCTGTCGGAAATCACCCACAAGCGTCGTCTCTCGGCCCTCGGCCCGGGCGGTCTGACCCGCGAACGCGCCGGCTTCGAAGTCCGCGACGTTCACCCGACCCACTACGGCCGGATCTGCCCGATTGAAACGCCGGAAGGCCCGAACATCGGTCTGATCAACTCGCTCGCCACCCACGCCCGCGTGAACAAGTACGGCTTCATCGAAAGCCCGTACCGTCGCGTGAAGGACGGCAAGCCGATGGACGAAGTCGTCTACATGTCGGCGATGGAGGAATCCAAGCACGTCATCGCCCAGTCGAACATCAAGGTGGTCGAGGGCGAGATCCTCGAAGACCTGGTTCCGGGCCGCATCAACGGCGAACCGACCCTCCTGCAAAAGGAGACGGTGGACCTGATGGACGTGTCGCCGCGCCAAGTCGTGTCGGTGGCCGCCGCCCTGATCCCGTTCCTCGAAAACGACGACGCCAACCGCGCCCTCATGGGTTCGAACATGCAGCGTCAGGCCGTGCCGCTCGTCCAGTCGGACGCCCCGCTCGTGGGCACCGGCATGGAAGCGGTCGTGGCTCGTGACTCGGGCGCCGTGGTCATCGCCAAGCGCACCGGCGTCGTCGAGCAGATCGACGGCACCCGTATCGTCGTGCGCGCCACCGAAGAAACCGACGCGGCCCGCTCGGGCGTCGACATCTACCGGATGTCGAAGTTCCAGCGCTCGAACCAGTCGACCTGCATCAACCAGCGTCCGCTGGTGCGCGTGGGCGACAAGATCAGCGCTGGCGACATCATCGCCGACGGTCCGTCGACGGAGCTGGGCGAACTGGCCCTGGGCCGCAACGCGCTCGTCGCGTTCATGCCCTGGAACGGCTACAACTTCGAAGACTCGATCCTGATCTCCGAGCGCATCGTCCGTGACGACGTCTTCACCTCGATCCACATCGAGGAATTCGAAGTCATGGCCCGCGACACCAAGCTCGGTCCGGAAGAAATCACCCGCGACATCCCGAACGTCGGCGAGGAAGCCCTGCGCAACCTCGACGAGGCCGGCATCGTGGCCATCGGCGCCGAAGTCCAGCCGGGCGACATCCTGGTCGGCAAGGTCACGCCGAAGGGCGAAAGCCCGATGACTCCGGAAGAGAAGCTGCTGCGCGCCATCTTCGGCGAGAAGGCTTCCGACGTCCGCGACACCAGCCTGCGCCTGCCCCCGGGCGTCGCCGGCACGATCGTCAACGTGCGCGTGTTCAACCGTCACGGCGTCGACAAGGACGAACGCGCCCTGGCGATCGAACGCTCGGAAATCGACCGCCTGGGCAAGGACCGCGACGACGAGTTCGCGATCCTGAACCGCAACATCTCGGGCCGCCTGAAGGACCTGCTGATCGGCAAGAACGCGCTGTCGGGCCCCAAGGGCCTGTCGCGCGGCGAGATCACCGCTGAAGGCCTGGCCTCGGTGGCCTCGGGCCTGTGGTGGCAGATCGCTCTCGACGACGAGAAGGCGATGGGCGAACTGGAAAGCCTGCGCCGTCTGTTCGACGAGAACCGCAAGCGCCTCGACCGTCGTTTCGAAGACAAGGTCGACAAGCTGCAGCGCGGCGACGAACTGCCCCCGGGCGTCATGAAGATGGTCAAGGTCTTCGTGGCCGTGAAGCGCAAGCTTCAGCCGGGCGACAAGATGGCCGGCCGTCACGGCAACAAGGGCGTCATCTCGCGCATCCTGCCGATCGAGGACATGCCGTTCCTCGCCGACGGCACCCACGTGGACCTCGTGCTGAACCCGCTGGGCGTGCCTTCGCGCATGAACGTCGGTCAGATCTTCGAAACCCACCTGGGCTGGGCCTGCGCCAACCTCGGCAAGCAGATCACCGGTCTGCTCGAGGACTGGCAGCACGGCGGCCAGAAGGACGCCCTGGTCCAACGTCTGCGTGACGTCTACGGCCCGGACGAAGAGCTGCCGGACACCGAGGAAGACCTGGTCGAGCTGGCCAAGAACCTGGGCAAGGGCGTTCCGATCGCCACCCCGGTGTTCGACGGCGCCCGGATCGAAGACATCGAGAGCCATCTCGAAATGGCCGGCGTCAATGCGTCGGGTCAGTCGATCCTGTTCGACGGCACCACCGGCGAGCAGTTCAAGCGTCCGGTCACGGTCGGCTACATCTACATGCTGAAGCTGCACCACCTGGTCGACGACAAGATCCACGCCCGTTCGATCGGTCCGTACTCGCTGGTCACCCAGCAGCCGCTGGGCGGCAAGGCCCAGTTCGGCGGTCAGCGCTTCGGGGAAATGGAAGTGTGGGCTCTGGAAGCCTACGGCGCGGCCTACACCCTGCAGGAAATGCTGACGGTGAAGTCCGACGACGTGGCCGGCCGGACCAAGGTCTACGAGAGCATCGTCCGCGGCGACGACACGTTCGAAGCCGGTATCCCGGAAAGCTTCAACGTGCTGGTCAAGGAAATGCGCTCGCTCGGCCTGAACGTCGAGCTGGAGAACAGCTGATCCGGATCTCCCTCCTCTGCGTGATCGCAGGGGAGGGGCCCTCCATCAGCCGCTCTCTGACTTAGAATTTTCGCGGGCAGTCCCGCAGAAGGAACCAAGATGAACCAGGAAGTCCTGAACATCTTCAATCCGGTCCAGGCCACGCCGACCTTCGACCAGATCCGCATCTCGCTCGCCTCGCCGGAAAAGATCCGCTCGTGGTCGTTCGGCGAGATCAAGAAGCCCGAGACCATCAACTACCGCACGTTCAAGCCCGAGCGTGACGGCCTGTTCTGCGCCCGTATCTTTGGCCCGACCAAGGACTACGAATGCCTGTGCGGCAAGTACAAGCGCATGAAGTACAAGGGCATCATCTGCGAAAAGTGCGGCGTCGAAGTCACCCTCGCCCGCGTTCGCCGCGAGCGCATGGGCCACATCGAGCTGGCCTCGCCGGTCGCCCACATCTGGTTCCTGAAGTCGCTGCCCTCGCGCATCGCCATGATGCTCGACATGCCGCTGAAGGACATCGAGCGCGTCCTGTACTTCGAATACTACATCATCACCGAGCCGGGCCTCACCCCGCTGAAGCAGCACCAGCTGCTGTCGGAAGATGACTACATCCGCGCTCAGGACGAGTACGGCGACGACAGCTTCACCGCCGAGATCGGCGCCGAGGCCGTCCAGAACCTGCTGAAGGCCATCGACCTCGAAAAAGAGGCCGAGCGTCTGCGCGAGGAACTGGCCGGCACCGTGTCGGACATGAAGCAGAAGAAGTTCAGCAAGCGCCTGAAGATCCTGGAAGCCTTCCAGGAGTCGGGCAACCGTCCCGAGTGGATGGTGCTGACGGTCGTTCCGGTCATCCCGCCGGAACTGCGTCCGCTGGTGCCGCTGGATGGCGGCCGCTTCGCCACGTCCGACCTGAACGACCTCTATCGCCGGGTCATCAACCGTAACAACCGCCTCAAGCGCCTGATCGAACTGCGCGCGCCCGACATCATCATCCGCAACGAAAAGCGGATGCTGCAGGAGTCGGTCGACGCCCTGTTCGACAACGGCCGTCGCGGTCGCGTCATCACGGGCGCCAACAAGCGCCCGCTGAAGTCGCTGGCCGACATGCTGAAGGGCAAGCAAGGCCGCTTCCGTCAGAACCTGCTCGGCAAGCGCGTCGACTACTCGGGTCGTTCGGTCATCGTCGTGGGTCCGGACCTGAAGCTGCACGAGTGCGGCCTGCCCAAGAAGATGGCTCTGGAGCTGTTCAAGCCGTTCATCTATGCGCGCCTGGACGCCAAGGGCCTGTCGGGCACCGTCAAGCAGTCCAAGCGCATGGTCGAGCGCGAACAGCCCCAGGTGTGGGACATCCTCGAAGAGGTGATCCGCGAGCACCCGGTCCTGCTGAACCGCGCGCCGACGCTTCACCGTCTGGGCATCCAGGCGTTCGAGCCGAAGCTGATCGAGGGCAAGGCCATCCAGCTGCACCCGCTGGTCTGCGCCGCGTTCAACGCCGACTTCGACGGCGACCAGATGGCCGTGCACGTCCCGCTGAGCCTGGAAGCTCAGCTGGAAGCGCGCGTCCTGATGATGTCGACCAACAACATCCTGTCGCCCGCCAACGGTCGCCCGATCATCGTGCCGTCGCAGGACATCGTCCTGGGTCTGTACTACCTGTCGGTCGCTCGCGAAGGTGAGCCGGGCGAAGGCAAGATCTTCTCGGACCTGGGCGAAATCGAAGCGGCCATGGACGCCGGCGTCGTGTCGCTGCACGCCAAGATCAAGTCGCGCTTCACCGAAGTGGAAGCCGATGGCGTGGCTCGCCGCCGCGTGATCGACACCACCCCGGGCCGCATGAAGATCGCCGCCCTGCTGCCGCGCCACCCCGCGATCGGTCACCGACTGATCGAGAAGGCGCTGACCAAGAAGGAAATCGGCAACCTCATCGACATCGTCTACCGCCACTGCGGTCAGAAGGCGACGGTGATCTTCGCCGACCAGGTCATGGGCCTGGGCTTCAAGGAAGCCGCCAAGGCCGGCATCTCGTTCGGCAAGGACGACATCATCATTCCGAAGCGCAAGGAAGCGATCGTCGCCGAGACGCGCGCCCTGGCCGAGGAATATGAGCAGCAGTACGCCGACGGTCTGATCACCAAGGGTGAGAAGTACAACAAGGTCGTCGACGCCTGGGCCAAGGCCACCGATCGCGTCGCCGACGAGATGATGGCCGAGCTGCAGACCAAGCATAAGGACGAGAACGGCCGCGAGAAGGAAATCAACGCCATCTACATGATGGCCCACTCCGGCGCGCGTGGTTCGCAAGCCCAGATGAAGCAGCTGGGCGGCATGCGCGGCCTGATGGCCAAGCCCTCCGGCGAGATCATCGAGACCCCGATCGTCTCGAACTTCAAGGAAGGCCTGACCGTTCAGGAGTACTTCAACTCCACCCACGGCGCCCGTAAGGGTCTGGCCGACACCGCGCTGAAGACGGCCAACTCGGGTTACCTGACCCGTCGTCTGGTCGACGTCGCGCAGGACTGCATCATCGTCGAGGAAGACTGCGGCACCACGAAGGGCATCACCCTGCGCGCCGTCGTCGAAGGCGGCGACGTGCTGGTCTCGCTGGGCACCCGCGTCCTGGGCCGCTTCACGGCCGAGGACGTCAAGGATCCGGCGACCGGCGAGCTGGTCGCTCCGGCCGACACCTATATCGACGAGAACATGGCCGACGCCATCGAGGCGGCGGCTGTCCAGTCGGTGAAGGTCCGTTCGGTCCTGACCTGCGAAGCCAAGATCGGCGTCTGCGGCGCCTGCTACGGCCGCGACCTGGCCCGCGGCACCCCGGTCAACATCGGTGAAGCTGTCGGCGTCATCGCCGCCCAGTCGATCGGTGAGCCGGGCACGCAGCTGACCATGCGTACGTTCCACATCGGCGGCACGGCCCAGGTGGCCGAGCAGTCGTTCTTCGAAAGCAGCAACGACGGCGTGGTCCGCGTGACCGGCGCCACCGTGATCGGGTCGGACGGCCAGCTGGTCGTCATGAGCCGCAACACGGCCGTGAGCGTGCTGGTCGACGGCAAGGAACGCGAAAACTACAAGCCGCCTTACGGCGCTCGCCTGAAGATCAAGGACGGCGACACCGTCAAGCGCGGCCAGCGCCTGGCCGACTGGGACCCCTACACCACGCCGATCATCACCGAAGTCGGCGGCCGCATCCGCGCCGAAGACCTGGTGGACGGCTTCTCGGTCCGCGAAGAAGTCGACGAAGCGACGGGCATCGCCCAGCGCGTCATCGCCGACTGGCGCGCGTCGGCTCGCGGTTCGGACCTGCGTCCGGCCATGGGCGTGCTGGCCGAGGACGGCTCGTACAAGCGTCTGTCGAACGGCGGCGAGGCTCGCTACCTCCTGTCGGTCGGCGCCATTCTCTCGGTGGCCGACGGCGACGAAGTGAAGCCGGGCGAGGTCATCGCCCGTATCCCGACCGAAGGCGCCAAGACCCGGGACATCACCGGTGGTCTGCCGCGCGTCGCCGAACTCTTCGAAGCCCGCCGTCCGAAGGACTGCGCGGTCATCGCGGAAATGGACGGCCGTGTCGAATTCGGCAAGGATTACAAGAACAAGCGCCGCATCAAGATCACCCCGGAAGTCGACGCAGACGGCAACCAGGGCGAGGCGGTCGAGTTCCTGATCCCGAAGGGCAAGCACATCGCGGTGCATGATGGCGACTTCATCACGCGCGGCGAGTACATCATCGACGGCAACCCGGATCCGCACGATATCCTGCGCATCCTGGGCGTCGAAGCCCTGGCCAACTTCCTCGTCGACGAGATCCAGGAGGTCTATCGTCTGCAGGGCGTGCCGATCAACGACAAGCACATCGAGACGATCGTTCGTCAGATGCTGCAGAAGGTCGAGATCCTCGAGCCCGGCGACACCGGCCTTATCAAGGGCGACCACCTCGATAAGCCGGACTTCGACAAGGAACAGGAAAAGGCGATCGCGCGCGGCGGCCGTCCGGCTGTGACCCAGCCGGTGCTGCTCGGCATCACCAAGGCCTCGCTGCAGACCAAGAGCTTCATCTCGGCCGCGTCGTTCCAGGAAACGACCCGCGTCCTGACCGAAGCCTCGGTGCACGGCAAGACCGACACCCTGGAAGGCCTGAAAGAAAACGTCATCGTGGGTCGCCTGATCCCCGCTGGTACGGGTTCCTACCTGCGCAGCCTGCAGCGCGTCGCCGCCAAGCGCGACGAGCAGCTGGCCCAGCAGCGCGAAGAAGCGATGGAGCCGCTGCCGGCCGAGATCGCGCTCTCGGACGCCGAATAGGCGTCCGAGACAACTCGGAAACCAGGATGCCGGAAGGCATCCTGGGCGGACGCCGAGTACTCGGTCGATCAGAGCAACTACGGAAAGGCCCGGGAGAGATCCCGGGCCTTTTTCGTTTGAGGGGCCGATCGGCGCTGGGCTTGTCGGATATCTTCTCGCACTATAAGTTGAATTCGTTTCAGCGCTTTTCCTAAAATTGAAATGGGCCCCGCGCCTTGGTGCGCGGGCATTGGCGGCGTACGCCGCAGCGGGGCGCGTAGATGGATATTCTTTCGCAGACGCTGGCCGCGCTCAAAGAGCTGATGGCGATGTTTCGTCTAGAGCGGATCATCTATCTTATCTGCACGGTCGTATCGTTCTGCCTCATGGTCTATGCGGTCGTGCTGTTCTTCAATCAGAAGGGCGTATCGCTCGAGGCGTTTGGCCTGATCTTCGGAGCGACGGGCGTGACGGCGGTTTCGGCGGCGCGCGTCACGTTTTTCCTGAACAAGTCTTTTGATCTGGTCGATGCGATCGTGCGCAGGGCGGCCGATCTCGAGCCGAAGCCATGACGCCCGAGGTCTTCGATCTGGAAGCCCTCGAGAGGCTGAAGGGCTATGGGCGGTGGACGCGACCCCTGACGCTGATCGGCCTGATCGCGGTGGCGCTCGGCCTG
Organism: Caulobacter sp. GW821-FHT09B11; assembly: GCF_059418205.1. Taxonomy (NCBI): domain Bacteria; kingdom Pseudomonadati; phylum Pseudomonadota; class Alphaproteobacteria; order Caulobacterales; family Caulobacteraceae; genus Caulobacter; species Caulobacter sp. GW821-FHT09B11. The sequence continues at coordinate 13,897 of NZ_JBWKPK010000052.1, forward strand.
GTCATGATCGCCATCTATCTGCAGGGGCAGCGCCAACTGGCCGAGCGTCGCGCGGCCCAGCTGGAGGTACGTCTGCAGCTGATGACCACGACGCTGGCCGACGCGCAGGCGGCGCTTGTTCGGCTGCAGGCCGATCGCCGTGAGCAGGCGGGCGCGGACCAGACCGCACAGGCGGCCCAGGTGTCGGCCCTGTTGGCCAACGCCAGCCAGCAGGTCGCGGTGCTGAAGCGTGAAGTGGCGGCTCCGGCCGTCATCCCTGCGCAGGCCGCGGCGCCCAGAGGCCCTATCCGGATCTTCCTGCATATCGGATCCGAGGATCAACGAGCCGGGGCCGAGGCGTTCCGGGCGCGGTTGGCGCTGCAGCAGTTTGACGGTCGCCCGATCGTGGCCCCGGGTGTCGAGCGCGCCCGGTCCGAGCCGATGGGCACTCTGCGCTGCCTGAAGGTCGAGGATTGCAAGTGGGCTGGGGAGCTGGCCAACGTGATCAACGCGCAGCTGGCTTCGCCCGGGTTCAAGGTGAAGGATCTCAGCCGGACCTATGATCGCAATCCGAAGGTCCAGCCCGGAACGATCGAACTTTGGTTTCAGGACGAGCCCATCGTGATCAAGGCCGACGGGAAAGCAGGCGAGGCCGCGCTGGCGGCTCGGCGCAACCTCGAATAGAACAAGAGTATGTAAAAAGACTCGCGTTATTTCAGCGCGTTAAATGAAATTTCAGTCGGTGCGGGCGAGAACAGGGCAAATTCCTTCCCTTCGCCCGGACCCCATGCGCTCGGATATTTCCACCAAGGTCAGCCTGACCATCGCCGCCGCCTTCGCCGTCCTGCTGGCCGGCCTGCTGGGCGTCGTCGCCTGGAGCTCCCTCGGCTTCGCCAAGCGCCAGGCCGTGGCCCAGCAGGAAACCAGCATGCGCGTGGCCTGGGACGTCATCGGCCGCCAGGGCCAGGCCTTCCGCCGCGAGGGCGACCAGCTGTTCGTCGGCGACCACGCCCTGAACGGCGACCTGGCCGGCGTCGACCGGGTCAAGGCCCTGGCCGGCGGCGTCGCCACCGTGTTCATGGGCGACACCCGCATCACCACCAATGTCGAGAAGCCCGACGGCTCGCGCGCGGTCGGCACCACCCTGGCCAAGGGTCCGGTCTATGACGCCGTGCTCGGTCGCGGCGAGGCCTATCGCGGCGAGACCCAGATCCTCAAGCGCGCCTATTTCGTCGCCTACGACCCGATCAAGGACGCCTCGGGCCAGGTGATCGGCGTGATGTTCGTCGGCGTGCCCAAGGCCGACTACTTCGGTCCCGTCTATCGTCAGCTCGCCTGGCTTGGCGCGGCCGGCCTGGTCCTGGGCCTGGCCGGCGGCGTCGCCTCGGTCCTGACCGTGCGCCGCCAGCTGTCGCCGCTGAAGACCCTGCGCGAGGCCATGGCCCGGCTGATGAAGGGCGACCTGTCGGTGGCCCTGCCGTTCGCCGGCCGCCGCGACGACATCGGCCTGATGGCCGACGCCGTCCACGCCTTCCGCGACGACGCCGAGGCCAAGCAGCGCATCGAGGCCGACGCCGCCAGCCACCGCGACCAGAGCGAGGCCGAGCGCGCCGCCGCCCAGGCCCGCGACGCCCGCGCCGCCCGCGAGCAGGGCCTGGTCGTCGACAGCCTGGCCCAGGGCCTGGAGCGCCTGTCGAACGGCGACCTGACCGTCCGCCTCGACCAGCCCTTCGCCCACGACTACGAGGGCCTGCGCCGCGACTTCAACCAGGCCGTCGAGCGCCTGGAGACGGCCATGAGCGCCGTGGTCGACGCCGTCGGCGCCCTCAACACCGGGGCCGGGAGCATCGCCGACGCCTCGTCCGACATCTCCGACCGCACCGAGCAGCAGGCCGCCAGCCTGGAAGAGACCGCCGCGGCCCTAGACGAGGTCACCGTCACCGTCCGCCGCACCGCCGAAGGCGCCCGCGGGGCCCACGAGGCCGTCCGCGAGGCCCAGGCCGAAGCCGGCCGCTCGCGCTCGGTGGTCCAGGAAACCATCGCGGCCATCGGCGGCGTCGAGGCCTCGTCCCGCCAGGTCGGCCAGATCGTCGGCGTGATCGACGAGATCGCCTTCCAGACCAACCTCCTGGCGCTCAACGCCGGCGTCGAAGCCGCTCGGGCGGGGGATGCGGGCAAGGGCTTCGCCGTCGTCGCCCAGGAAGTCCGGGCCCTGGCCCAGCGCTCGGCCGAGGCGGCCAAGGAGATCAAGGTCCACATCGCCGACAGCGCCCGCCAGGTCGAGGCCGGGGTCAAGCTGGTCGGTCGCACCGGCGAGGCCCTGCAGAAGATCGTCGCCCAGGTCGAGGCCATCGACGGCATCGTCAGCGAGATCGCCGCCGGCGCCCAGGAGCAGTCGGCGGGCCTGTCGCAGGTCAACACCGCCGTCAACCAGATGGACCAGGGCGCCCAGCGCAACGCCGCCCTGATCAGCCGTTCGGCCGGCGACAGCCGCAACCTGGTTTCGGCCGCCGACGAGCTGTCGGGCATGGTCGCCCGCTTCCGCACCACCCCGGCCTCGGCCTCGTTCCGCCGCGCCGGCTGAGGTCAGTTCCTGGGCCGGCCCAGGGCGTCCGTGCCCGGCAGGCCCAGGGGGATCTCCTTCATCTTGCCCAGGCCGTCGCGGCTGCGATGGTCGACGCCCATGCCCATGGGCGACTCCCGATAGCGGCGATCGGCCTCCTGCCGGGCGGCCTGCTGGTCGAAGCCGGCGCGCTTGGCCGCCTCGATGGGGGCGGCGTATTCCGGGGCCTTGCGGGCGGCCTCGCCCCAGCGCTCGTCGCAGCGCTCTTCCTCACGCCGATTGAGGCCGACGGTCTTGCCGTTGGCGCAGCCCGTTCCGCTGCCGCGCAGGGCCGTCCTGACGTCGCCGGCCGGCTGGGCGGCGGGCAGGGGCGCCGGATGCTCGGCGTTTCCGCGTCCGCGCGCCCCCGTCGCCGGCGCCGCCACGAAGGGGGAGGGGGCGATTCCCGCCGGCGCCGGACGCCTGGCCTCGCGCGGATTCGCCAGAGGTGGAGCGAGCGGTGCGGCAGGGGCCGCCGCCGGGGCCTGGACCGCCTCGCGGGGCCGCTCGCGCGGCGCCTCGCTGACCAGGTCGATCGTCACCGCCGACACCGTGTCCAGGTCGGGGAACACCGCCCGCACGGGCAGGGCCAGCCATGCCAGGACCAGCAGATGCAGCGCCGCGGACCCGCCGGCCAGGGCCCAGAAACGCTTGTCGCGCCTGGGCTCGCCGCGGTGATCCAGCAGCAGGGTTATGGACCGCGCGGCGGCTTCGACCACGAAAGACTCGACAGGCAAGGGCAGGTTGCGCATGGAGGCTGGCGATCGCCTATGGCGAAAGCGTGGCCGCCTAAACGCTCCATTAACCGACGCGGAAGCGGGCGATTGACGTGGAGCGCCTTCGCGAGTAGGTTCCGCGCTCTTTTCGAGGTGGGCCTTCGCGCCCGTCCTGATGAGCGTCCGTCCTTTAACCGACGGCAGGCCCGCCGGAACGCTTTCCGCGTCCCGGCGAGTTTCGTGTTTATCGGGTCTCCAACCGGAGCCTTGAAGCCGGAAAGAAGAACAACAAGGACCCTGAAGCGCCTCGGCCGAAAGGCACACGCTTCCATCAGAGCAGAGACTTAATGCCTACCGTCAACCAGCTCATCCGCAAGCCGCGCTCTCCGAAGCCGGTCCGGAACAAGGTGCCCGCCCTGAAGGGCTGCCCCCAACGTCGCGGCGTCTGCACCCGCGTCTACACGACGACCCCGAAGAAGCCGAACTCGGCTCTGCGTAAGGTCGCCAAGGTCCGTCTGACCACCGGCATCGAAGCCGTGTGCTACATCCCGGGCGAAGGCCACAACCTGCAGGAGCACTCGGTGGTGCTCATCCGCGGCGGCCGCGTCAAGGACTTGCCCGGCGTCCGCTACCACATCCTGCGCGGCGTCCTCGACACCCAAGGTGTCAAGGATCGTAAGCAGCGTCGTTCGCTCTACGGCGCCAAGCGTCCGAAGTAAGGAAAAGAAGAATGTCCCGCCGCCGTCGCGCCGAGAAACGCCAAGTCCTGCCGGATCCCAAGTTTGGGGACCTGATCGTCACGAAGTTCATGAACTACGTGATGTACGAAGGCAAAAAAGCCGTCGCTGAAAACATCATCTATGGTGCTTTCGACATCCTGGAAAACAAGCGCAAGGACCAAGGTCCGCTTGAGACCTTCCACTCCGCCCTGGACAACGTCGCCCCGGCGATCGAAGTCCGGTCGCGCCGCGTCGGCGGCGCCACCTATCAGGTGCCGGTGGAAGTCCGTCCGGACCGTCGTCGCGCCCTGGCCATCCGTTGGCTGGTGACCGCCGCTCGCAAGCGCGGCGAAAACACCATGACCGAAAAGCTGGCTGGTGAGCTCCTCGACGCTTCCAACAACCGCGGCACCGCGGTGAAGAAGCGCGAAGACACCCACAAGATGGCTGAAGCCAACCGGGCCTTCTCGCACTACCGCTGGTAAGCTTTCTTACCAGCACTCTTTCAGGCGCGGGCGGTTTGCGATAAACCGCCCGCGCCGCACGTTTAAATCCCGGTCGTGTCCGTCAGGGCCGCCCCGTTTCGCAGAGCGATCGCTATGCCCCGCACGCATAAAATCGAAGACTACCGCAACTTCGGCATCATGGCCCACATCGACGCGGGCAAGACGACGACGACCGAGCGGATCCTGTATTACACCGGTAAGTCCCACAAGATCGGCGAAGTCCACGACGGCGCCGCGACCATGGACTGGATGGAGCAGGAGCAAGAGCGCGGCATCACGATCACGTCGGCCGCGACGACCGCTTTCTGGAACGAAAAGCGCCTCAACATCATCGACACCCCCGGGCACGTCGACTTCACCATCGAAGTCGAGCGCAGCCTGCGCGTCCTCGACGGCGCCGTGACGGTGCTGGACGGCAACGCCGGCGTCGAGCCGCAGACCGAAACCGTCTGGCGCCAGGCCGACAAGTACAAGGTTCCGCGGATCGTGTTCGTCAACAAGATGGACAAGATCGGCGCCGACTTCGACAAGTCGGTCGAGTCGATCCGCGACCGCCTGGGCGCCAAGGCCGTGCCGATCCAATTCCCGATCGGTTCGGAATCGGCCCTGAAGGGCCTGGTGGACCTGGTCCGCATGAAGGCCGTGGTCTGGGACAATGACGGCCTGGGCGCGACCTATCGCGACGAAGAGATCCCGGCCGACCTGCTGGACAAGGCCGTGGAAGCCCGCGCCTATCTGGTCGAGAACGCCGTCGAACTCGACGACGACGCCATGGAAGCTTATCTGGGCGGCGAAGAGCCCTCGGAAGAAGTGATCAAGAAGTGCATCCGTAAGGCCGTGCTGACGGGCGCCTTCTATCCGATCCTTTGCGGCTCGGCCTTCAAGAACAAGGGCGTGCAGCCGCTGCTGGACGCCGTCGTCGACTACCTGCCGTCGCCGGTGGACATCCCCGCGACCAAGGGCATCGACTTCAAGACCGAAGAAGAAGTCACCCGCAAGGCCTCGGACGAAGAGCCGCTGTCGGTTCTGGCGTTCAAGATCATGGACGACCCCTTCGTCGGTTCGCTGACCTTCTGCCGCATCTATTCGGGCAAGCTGGAAACCGGCATGTCGCTGCTGAACTCGACGCGCGACAAGCGCGAGCGCGTCGGCCGCATGCTGCTGATGCACAGCAACAACCGCGAAGACATCAAGGAAGCCTATGCCGGCGACATCGTCGCCCTGGCCGGCCTGAAGGAAACCCGCACGGGCGACACCCTGTGCGATCCCCTGAAGTCGCCGGTCATCCTGGAGCGCATGGAATTCCCGGCCCCGGTCATCGAGATCGCCGTCGAGCCCAAGTCGAAGGCCGACCAGGAGAAGCTGGGCGTCGCCCTGCAGAAGCTGGCCGCCGAAGATCCGTCCTTCACCGTCTCGACCGACTTCGAGTCGGGCCAGACGATCCTGAAGGGCATGGGCGAGCTGCACCTCGACATCAAGATCGACATTCTGAAGCGCACCTACAAGGTCGAAGCCAACATCGGCGCGCCGCAGGTCGCCTATCGTGAATCGCTGGGCCGCAAGGTCGACATCGACTACACGCACAAGAAGCAGACCGGTGGTACGGGCCAGTTCGCCCGCGTCATGATCACCTTTGAACCGGGTGAACCCGGCTCGGGCTTCGTGTTCGAAAACGCGATCGTCGGCGGCGCCGTGCCGAAGGAATACATCCCCGGCGTCCAGAAGGGCCTGGAATCGGTCAAGGACAACGGCCTGCTGGCCGGCTTCCCGCTGATCGACTTCAAGGCGACCCTGACGGACGGCAAGTACCACGACGTCGACTCGTCGGTCCTGGCCTTCGAAATCGCCTCGCGCGCCGCCTTCAAGGAACTGCGCGAAAAGGGCAGCCCCAAGCTGCTCGAGCCGATCATGAAGGTCGAGGTCGTGACCCCGGAAGAGTACCTGGGTTCGGTCATCGGCGACCTGAACAGCCGTCGCGGCATGATCCAGGGTCAAGACATGCGCGGCAACGCGACGGTCGTGAACGCCTTCGTTCCGCTGGCCAACATGTTCGGTTACGTGAACACCCTGCGGGGCATGTCGCAAGGCCGCGCCCAGTTCAGCATGGTCTACGATCACTACGAGCCGGTGCCGCAGCACGTCGCCGACGAAGTGATCAAGAAGTACGCCTAAGCTTTTCGTCCCCGGACGAAACGTTTAGCGGAAGAGTAGGGCGGGTCTTCGGACCCGCCCGCCCAACCCCAGAAGTTCAACCAAAGGCCCCTCTGGGGTCCTGGAGCTAAGAAGATGGCCAAGGAAAAGTTCGAACGTAATAAGCCGCACTGCAACATCGGCACCATCGGTCACGTTGACCATGGCAAGA
>NZ_JBWKPK010000053.1:0-20607 GCF_059418205.1 Caulobacter sp. GW821-FHT09B11
CGCCCCCGGGTCCGGCCAAAGGCCGGCCCGAGGATAAACTCCGCGACTGAGGGGGTCCGCGCAGCGGAACCTCCCCCCGTGGGGGAGGCGGCCGAAGGCCGGTGGGGGGACGGTTTCAGCTTTCGAGGCGTTGGCCGATCCCGCACCAACTCCCCCCTCCGATCGCTACGCGATCGCCTCCCCCAGAGGGGGAGGTTCCTCGGGAATGGCCGCCGCCTTCTCCCGCAAGGGGAGAAGGAAATCCCCTACCCCGCCGCGCGGGCCTTGAAGCCCGCCAGGCGGTCCAGCTTGTCGAGGAGGTAGTCGTGCTCTTCGCGCGAGACGGCCTGGGACGAGGTCAGGAACCGCTGCAGCATGTGCTCCTGGAAGCGTTCGCGCTCGCCGGGGCGTCCATCGAACTCCATGCCGTGATAGGCGTCGACCCCGGCGCGGAAGGCCGCGAACAGGCGCGACGGCAGGCCGGCCCGCTCGTAGACGGCCTTCAGGCCCAGGGCGCCGGCGTCGTGCACCATCAGCCAGGTGCGGTGATGCGGAACCCCGGCCAGTTCGGAGAGGCCCCACTCGAAGAAGGTCATGTGGCCCTGGGCCACGGCCCGCAGCAGCAGCGACGGCGTCAGCCGGCCCGCGCGATGCAGGTGGGCCGCGAAGGCCTGCGGGTCGGCGGTGCGGCCGGCCTGGTCCACCAGGTCGATCGTCGCCCGCTCCTTGGCGCCGACGATGATCTCCAGCGCCCGCTCGGCCGAGAGGGCGTGGTTGTCGAGGATGTGCTCGCGCAGCTGGTCGCCGACCATGTCGATCAGGCGCTCGGTCACCGACAGCGGCAGCACCGAGCGGTAGGCCACGGCCTTGAGCACGGTCTCCGACTTGGCGAAGCGGTCCAGGGCCTTCTGCAGAGCCATGTCCGAGAAGCGGGCGTTGTCGTTGGCGCAGGCGGCGGCCACGACGTCTTCCGGCGCCTGGTCGACCAGCAGGCCGGTGACCTTGCTCGACAGCTTGGGCCGGCGGGCGATCGCCATCTGGCGGACCGGACCGCCCAGGCGGATGATCTCGGCCAGGTCGTTGTCGTTGAACACCGGCGAGAAGCTGATCACCGGCAGCGACACGCTCTCGACGTCGCGGGCCAGGCGGTTGGCCACGTCGGGCGGCAGCAGCGGCGAGCTCTTCAGCGTCACGGCCAGGGCGCGGCGCACCAGCTCGGCGGCGTCGGCGGCCATGACCCGCAGGATGTCCTGGGCCTGGAGGCGCTCGTCCTCGCTCAGTTCGGCGCGGTCGATCTTGCGGCACAGCTTGTGGGCCGCCAGCGCGCGCTCGTCGGGCGTCGCGCCCTTCACGAGCATGCGGATGTCGTCGGTGGTCAGCGCGGCGCGGGTCGTGGCCATGGGCCTGGCCTTCTGCGAATGAACGGTCGAATCAAACAATGTGACGGTTAGCGTTAACGATTGTTTGCCCTGAATGCCCACCCGATTAACGATACCCCGTAACCAGCCGCAAACCGTGAGCGCATAGCGTCCTCCCCTGACTGTCCGAGGATCCGATTCTTGCTCGCCGAGCGCCGAACCCAAGACCTGACCAGGCCCGGGGCCGACACCGCGCTCGCCCTCGGCGCGCAGACGGCGCTGCTGCCCTACGCCCTGGCCATCTTCGCCGTAAGCCTGCCCTTCTTCGTCTGGGCGGGGTCCTACGCGCACAACGCGCTGTGGATGACGATGAGCTTCGCCGTCTTCGCCATCAACTGGGGCGTGTTCTACGGCGTCACCAACTGGCTGAAGACCCCCGAGGCCGAGGACATGACCCGCCGCATGCGGCTTCAGGTCGCGGGCGGGCTGCTGTGGGCGCTGGCCGTCGTGCAGATGTCGGCCTTCGCCGAAGGGGCCGGTCCGGCCCGCGAGACCCTGCTGCTGCTGGCCGCCGCCGCCGGCATGGTCTGCATCTTCTTCGCCGCGCCCGTGCTGCCGTGCCTGATGGTCGTCGCCCCCGTGGCCGCCGCCGGCCCGCTGGTCGCCCTCTTCAGCCGGCCCGAGAGCCGCTCGGCCGGCGTCATGGCCTGGGGCGGCCTGGCGCTCGCCATGGCCATGGCCATGATCTTCAACCGCATGCTGCGCCGCCAGCACGCCCTGGCCGTCGCCCACGAGGCCCTGATCGAGGAGCGCCTGCGCGTGCTCGAGGCCGCCGAGCGCACCGCCCGCTCGAAGTCCGACATCGTCGCCACCCTCAGCCACGAGATCCGCAACGGCCTGACCGGCGTCACCCACGTGCTGGCCGCCGCCGCCGGCAAGGGCGGCCGAGCCGCGCCGTCGCGCGAACAGCTGAATGCAGCCCTCGACGCCGCCCAGGACCTGATCGCGGTGCTGAACGCCACGCTCGACGCCGAGACCGCCGAGGCGGGCCGCCTGGCCGTCGAGCGCCAGCCCTTCGAGCCCGTTCGCCTGGTCCGCGACCTCGCCCTGCTGGAACGTCCTCACGCCCTGGCCAAGGGGCTGGAGCTGGCCGTCCACGTCGATCCGTCGCTGGAGGCCCGTCTCCTCGGCGCGGCCGTCGCCGATCCGATGCGCACCCGCCAGATCATCGCCAACCTCGTCGGCAACGCGGTCAAGTACACCGTCCGCGGCCGGGTCGAGGTGCGGATCGAGCCGCGCGGCGACCGCATCGCCATCGAGGTCGCCGACACCGGCCCCGGCCTGTCGGCCGAGGAGCTGGAGCAGGCCTTCGAGCCCTTCCGCCGCGTCGAGCGCACCGGCGCCGGCGTCAACGGCGCGGGCCTTGGCCTGTCGCTGTCGCGCCAGTTGGCCAAGCTGATGGGCGGCGCGCTGGAGACCAGCAGCGCCCTGGGCGTCGGCAGCTGCTTCACCCTGCTGCTGCCCTACGACGTCGCCATCCCCTGCCCGCAGGAGCCGGTCGAGGAGACCCTGGCCGCCGCCGATCAGGCCCCCGACGTCCAGCGCAGCCTGCGCGTGCTGATCGCCGAGGACGACGCCCTAAACGCAGCCATGCTGCGCGCCATCCTCGAACAGCTGGGCCACCAGGTCGTCCACGCCCAGAACGGCCGCCGCGCCGTCGATCTGGCCAAGGTCTGCGAGTTCGACCTCTTGATGCTCGACGGCCGCATGCCGGTTCTGGACGGTCCGGAGACCGCCGCCGAGATCCGCGCCCTGCCCGGCGCCAACGGCCACATGCCGATCATCGCCGTGATCGGCGGCGACGCCGACGAGGCCCGCGAGTGCACAGAGGCCGGCGCCGACACCGTGCTGCGCAAGCCGGTCAGCGTGGCGGGCGTGGCCCGCGCCGTGGCCGACGCCGCCGCCCTCACCCGCCAGCCTCGCGCCGAGGCCGCACGGGGCGCCGCCTGACGGGCTTTCCAACATCCGTTTGAACTTCCATCCTGCCCGCCCCATTCTCTCGGCAACGAGAAAAGCGGGAGGAAGCGGATGCTGCGGGACCTCAAGGTCGTCGAGCTGGCCACCTACATCGCCGCCCCCGGCGCGGCCGGGATCATGGCCGACTGGGGCGCCGACGTGGTCAAGGTCGAGTCGCCCGAGGGCGACCCGATGCGGCGCTTCTTCGAGACCATCGGCTCGGACCAGGCGGCCAACCCGGTGTTCGAGCTCGACAACCGGGGCAAGCGCTCGGTCGTGCTCGACATCCGCAGCCCCGCCGGCGCCCAGGCCCTGAAACGCCTGGTGGCCACGGCCGACATCTTCCTGACCAACGTCCGCCCCGCCGCCCTGCGCCGGGCGGGCCTGGACCACGAGACCCTGCTCAGCGCCTTCCCGCGCCTGATCTACTGCAGCCTGACCGGCTACGGCCTCACCGGTCCCGACGCCGACAAGCCGGGCATGGACGTCGCCGCCTTCTGGTCCCGCGCCGGGGTCGGGGCCCTGACCGCGCCGAAAGGAGCCGAGCCCTTCCCGATCCGCACCGGCATGGGCGACCACGTCACCTCGCTGGCCACGGTCTCGGCGATCCTGGCGGCCGTGCACGAGCGCCACCGGACCGGCGTCGGGCGGCTGGTCGAGACCTCGCTGCTGCGCACCGGCGCCTACGCGATCGGCTCCGACCTCGCCATCCAGCTCCACTTCGGCAAGCTGGCCTCGACCCGTCCGCGCCGCGAAGCGGTCCAGCCCCTGGCCAACTTCTTCCAGACCCGGGACGGCCGCTGGATCTGCCTGCTGGCCCGGCAGGGCGCGACCGACTGGCCGCGCATCGCCGCCGCCGTCGGCCGGCCCGAGCTGGTCGACGACCCATGCTTCTCCGGCGCCCGCGCCCGGCGCGAGAACACCGCCGCCCTGGTCGACATCCTCGACGCGGCCTTCGGATCGATGGACTACGAGACCGCCGCCGCCGCCCTCGACGAAGGCGACATCACCTGGGCGCCCTGGCAGACGCCGCGCGACCTCGTCGAGGACCCGCAGGCCCTGGCCGCCGGCTGCTTCGTCGAGACGACCGCCGGTTTCCGCTCGCCCGCCGCCCCGGCCCGCTTCCCGGGGATCGAAGACCACGCCCCCAGCCCCGCCCCGGCGCTCGGCGCCGACACGGCGGCCGTGCTGACCGAGCTCGGCTATTCGGAGGCGGAGATCAGGGAGATGGGCGCTTAGCGCGCCTTGCCGCTCGAGCCGACATTGGCGTCCGACAGCATGCGCAGCATCTCGGCCGAGAACAAGCTGTTGGCCACGCGGCTCGTGCTGCTGCCTTCGCTCTTGCCGGCGCCGAACGCGCCGTCGAAGCCCTGCGAGCCCCGCAGCACCAGGTCGACCACCGCCTGCTGCTGCTGGATGCGGTCCATGCGGCGGCCGGTGGCGTATTGCAGGAAGCCTTCGGTGCTTTCGGGCTGGCTCTCGCGGGCGGCCGGCGCGGAGACCCCACTGCCGCCGCCGGCGGTCTTGGTCAGGTTGGCGTAGACCTCGCTCACCGTGGCGGCGCGGCCTTCGCGATAGAAGATCGAGCGGTTGGCGGCCGCGGCCTCGGGGAACATCGAGGCGGCGCTGGCGCCGGGATTGTTGTTGGCGGCCTCGATCAGCCGCGCCGAGCCCTGCGGACCCAGGAAGTGGGCGGCGTAGAGCTCGCCCGAGGTCGGCGAGCGGCCGACCCGGCCGCGCAGGTACGAGGCGTGATCCGAAGCCAGCTCGCCGGCCATCAGCGAGGCGGCGTGCGGATCGAGCTTCAGGCCCAGCACGGCCTTGCGGGCCTCGTCGCCGGCCACCCGATACTTGCCGTCCGAGCCCTGCTGGATCAGGTCAGCGTAACGGGCGTAGCCGTACTTGGCGCCGTGCTTCTTCAGCGTGGCCAGCCAGGTCTGGTCGACGAACTGGAACAGGCCCGAGGCCGACGAGGTGCGGGCCTTGGCGGCCGGGTTGTAGCCGCTCTCGCGTTTGGCCGTGCCCATCAGGAACGTGAAATCCACCCCCGTCGCGCTGGAAGCGCGCTGGATCGCCGACTCGACGACGTTGCGGATGGATTGGACGGCCATACCCGGAATATCTGAATGAGCATGGTTAATGCGTCCTTAACCACGTTTAACGCGCCTCGCCCTGCGCGCTCTGGCCGCACCCGGACAATTGGCCAGACAACAAAATATCACGATCGTAATTTTATCTGTTTACACGCGTCATTCTCCATGTGAGCGTCGGGGTGTCGAAGTTGATCGACGCCGCTCTTTGGAGGTCGCCATGATCGCCCAACCCGCCGACTTCAACCCGCGCATCGCCGGCCTGGACCGCGACGACAAGCACAAGCTCTCCAAGGGCATGATCACCGCCCTGGCGATCTCCGGCGCGGCGCACGTGGCCCTGTTCGCCTACATCGCGGTGCAGAAGTACGTGACGATGCCGACCGAGATCATCGACGAGGGCGGCTTCGAGCTGCAACCGTTCGTTCCCAAGCCGCCGCCTCCGCCGCCACCGGAAAAGCCGCTGCCGACGCCGCCCCGCGCCGCCAACCCGATCCCGGTGCATCCGCCGCTGCCCACGCCGTTCCCGACGCCCGAGCCCCTGCCCGTTCCGATCCCCGAGAACCCGGGCCCGCCGACCACGGCCGAGCCGCCGCACTTCACCGCCGATCCGCCGGCGCCTCCGGGACCACCTTCGGCCCCGGCGCCGAAGGTCATCACCCGGGCGACCTGGCTGAGGATGCCCAGCGCCGACGACATGTCGCGCTACTACCCCGAAAGCGCCCAGCGGCGCGGGGTCTCGGGCGGGGCGACGCTGAACTGCGCGGTCACGGCCAAGGGCACGGTGGAGCACTGCATGGTGGTCGACGAAAACCCGGCCAGCGAAGGCTTCGGCTCCGCGGCCCTGAAACTGGCGCGGTTCTTCAAGATGAAGCCGCAGCTCGAGAACGGCCAGGCGGTCGACGGCGCGCAGGTGAGGATCCCCATCCGCTTCAACGCCGCTGACTGAGGGGGCGTCGGGCGAGGCGCGCCGCGTATCTGGCCGCCTCGCCCGAGTTTCCTGGTAGCTCTTGGCCTAATAGCTCTTGGCCTAATAGCTTTTGGGAAGGCCGAGCACGCGCTCGGCGATGAAGTTGAGGATCATCTCGCGGCTGACCGGCGCGATCCGGGCGATCATCGCCTCGCGGAAATAGCGCTCGACGTCGTACTCCTTGGCGTAGCCCATGCCGCCATGCGCCAGCACCGAGGCCTCGCAGGCCGTGAAGCCGGCCTCCGCGCCCAGGTACTTGGCGGCGTTGGCCTCGGCCCCGCAGTCCTTGCCGGCGTCGTAGAGGGCGGCGGCCTTGAAGGCCATCAGGTTGGCCGCCTCCAGTTCAGCCCACGACCTGGCCAGCGGATGGGCCACGCCCTGGTTCTGGCCGATCGGCCGGCCGAAAACCACGCGCTCCTTGGCGTAGGTCGAGGCCTTGGCGAGCGCCGCGCGGCCCAGGCCGATAGCCTCGACCGCGAACAGCACCCGCTCGGGGTTGAGGCCGTGCAGCAGGTACTGGAAGCCCTTGCCCTCCTCGCCCACCAGGTCCTCCTGGGGCACGAACAGGTCCTCGATGAAGAGCATGTTACACTCGACCGCCTTGCGGCCCATCTTCGGGATCGGCTTGGCCTCGATGTGCTCGCGATCGGTGTAGAACAGCGACAGCCCGCCGGTCGGCTTGGCGCACTGGTGCTTGGGCGTGGTGCGGGCGATGATCAGGATCTTGTTGGCGCGCTGGGCGCCGGTCGTCCAGATCTTGCGGCCGTTCAGGCGATAGCCGCCGTCGACCTTCTCGGCCCGGGTCTCAAGGCTGGAAGTGTCCAGGCCCGAATTGGGCTCGGTGACGGCGAAGCACATCTTGTCCTCGCCCGAGATGATGCGCGGCAGCAGGCGCTCGCGCTGCGCGTCGGTCCCGAACTTCACCAGCGGCATCGGGCCGAAGATGTTGAGGTGGATGGCCGAGGCGCCGGAGAAGCCCGCGCCGGACTGGGCCACGGTCTGCATCATCACGGCGGCCTCGGTCAGGCCCAGGCCCGCCCCGCCGACGCTCTCGGGCATGGCCACGCCCAGCCAGCCGCCCTCGGCGATGGCGGCCACGAATTCCTCGGGGAAGTTTCCGGTCTCGTCGGTCCGCCGCCAGTACTCGTCATCGAAGGCGGCGCACACCTTGGCCACGCCTTCGCGGATCGCTTCCTGCTCTTCGGTCAGCCAGAAACCGGCCATGTCGTCCCTTCCCTGCGCTCTCGTCGTTCTTTTTCTAGCCTTCGAAACGCTGCGGGTCGAAGGCGGCCGCGTCCTCTCCGGGATCGGCGCCCGTCAGATACGCCGCGACCATGTCGGCCACAAGCGGAGCGAGCAGCCAGCCGTTGCGCCGTGCGCCGGCCGCCAGGATCACCCCCGCCGCGCGGCTCTCGCCCACCAGCGGCAGGCCGTCCGGCGTCGAGGCCCGCACCCCGACCTCGATGCTGGCCGAGGCCCCGGCCAGTTCCGGTCGCAGGCGCACCGCGGCGGCGCGCAGCGGCTCGACCACGGCCGGGTCGGCCTCGCGATCGTCGCGCCCGGCCTCCATCGTCGCCCCGATCGCGGGCCTGGGCCCCGGCGCGACATAGACTCCCTTGCCGCGCAGCACCGGCCCTTCGACCATTGGCGCGTCGAAACGCAGGATCTGGCCCTTGATCGGGGTCAGGACCGAAAGCTCGGGCGCCAGCCCCTCGCCGCCCGCGCCGGCGGCCACGACCAGGGCGTCGAAGGCCAGCACCGCGCCGTCGTCCAGGGTCAGGCGGCCGTCCTCGAAACGGGTCGCGGCGCGCCGATCGAAGACCGCACCGGCCCTGATGGCGGCGTCACGCAGGGCCGCCAGGGCCTGGCGGGCGTCCAGTCGCCAGTCCTCGTCGCTGAACAGGCCATCAGGCGTACGCGAAAAGCCCGCGCCGGCCTCGACCAGGGCGGTCTCGACCTCGGCCAGGAAGGACGCCTCGCCCTCAATGGAAAGACCGCCGCGATCGATCGCGACGCCAAGCTCCTCGGCGAAGGCCGTCCAGCGATCGCGCCCACGGCGCAGCACCGGCATGTGCCGACGCGACACCGGATCGAACACCGCCTCGGCCGCCGGCGCCAGCATGCCCGCGGCCACGCCCGAAGCATTGTCGCCCGGGGCCGCCGGGTCGAACACCGTCACCTGGAAACCGAGTCGAGAGAGAATCAGCGCCGTCGCCGACCCGAAGGCCCCGGCTCCGGCCACCGCCACGGGCGCGCCTGACTGCAAAATCATGGGCGGCAGACACCGCCGGGCGACTGAAAGGTCAAGTCCGAATGCCTTTGCGTCGGCAGGACGACCATCCAGATAGCGTTTTGTGTCGAGTTAGCGACATGCGACGTCGTGGCGACGTGACGGAATACGATCAGCGGTCTATTCTGCCCATTAAACAACCGCACCACGTGCATCACTGTGGTCCGCCGAGGACGAGACAGAATGACCCAGAAGCCCGCCGTCGATCCCGCCCACCCCGTCGACATCTATGTGGGCGCCCGCATGCGGATCCGACGCAAGGTTCTGGGCCTGAGCCAGACGCAGCTGGCCGACGCTCTGGGCATCACCTTCCAGCAGATCCAGAAGTACGAACGCGGCGCCAATCGCATCAGCGCCAGCAAGCTGTACGACGCGGCCCGCCTGCTGCAGTCGCCGGTGTCCTACTTCTTCGAAGGCCTGGACGAGACCGACAACGGCGAGGACGACGGCGTCGCCCAGCGCATGACCCAATTCGTGGCCACGCCCGAGGGTCTGGAACTGGCCGACCTGTTCCCCCGCCTCGGCGACCGCCGCCTGCGCCGCCGTGTGGTCGACCTGGTCAAGGCGATGGTGGACGACGATCCGGCCTGAGGCTCCCGCCCCTCGCCGCTTCCACTCCTTGCCTTCCTCGCCCTTGTGGCGAGGACCCATGCGTCCGCCTGCTCAGAATATCCAGGACGAGCAGCGGACGCCGAGCTTCTTCGACGCAAGCCCGAGATCGCCGCGCCATGGATCCTCGCCACAAGGGCGAGGAAGGCGGTTTTTGGCATGGGGAAACCGAGCCCCGTCCTAAAGCGCCGCCCTTAGCGTCAGCCCGCCCACCCAGGCGTCCGGGATCGCGCCCGTCGCCCCCGGCCGGTGGATGAACTGCAGGTTCGGCCGCACCACCAGCCATCCCGTCGCCTGGGCCGCATAGAAGGCCTCGACCGAGCTCTCGCTGGTCTGCACCCCGCTCCAGTTTCCGGTCTGGACAGCACGCTCGCGCTGGGCGTCCTCCAGGCGGTCATTGACCCGGACATAGGCGACGGCCACGCCCGCCTTGTCCTTCGGACGGCCGGCGAACGGCGCGGTGCGCACCAGGCCGGCGCTGTAGAAATGGCTGTAGCGCGCCGTCGAGCGATCGAAGGCCAGGGCGTTGGCGAAGACGCTCAAGGCCGCCGGTCCCTTGCGCCAGACCATCTGCTCGCCCATCGCCCAGGCGCCCCAGCGGCTGTCCTCCAGCGCCGGACTCGTGCCGTTCAGCACGTAGGACCGGCCCAGGGCGTCGCTGTAGACGTTCGCGCGCTCGGCCGTCTCGTAGTAGCCGCCCACGTGATAGAAGCCCGGCAGGCCGCCTGGTCCCTTGTCCGGCTTGGCCCAGCCGATCTCGACCGGCAGCAGCAGGCCGTTGGAGTCGATGGCCAGGTTCCAGCCCTTGTTCTCCTGCACGCGATAGGCGTTGACCTCATAGACGCCGGCCGTGACCGTCCAGTCCTTGGCCGGCCGCAGCCGCGCCCGCGCCGCCCAACGCGGGGCCGGATAGCCCGAGAAGCCGCTGTTGTAGAGCAGCGCCGGCGAGCGCGGGCAGAAGGCGAAGTTCTGGAAATTGCAGTTCAGGGCCGACGAGCCGAAGTCGTCGCCGGTGTGCATCAGGCCGGCCTTCACATTGAACCTGTCGCCGGCGAAGGCCTGCGCCCAGGTCAGCTCGGAGATGCGGAAGTCCATGCCCGCGCCGTAGAGCTCCTGCACCATGAAGAGGTTGCCGACGCCCTCGGTCGAGAGATTGCGGCCTGTGCGCTCCTCGACGGCGATGTTCACCGTCCCGCCCTCGATCCCGGCCAGCTTGCCCATGTCGAGCACCGCGCGGGCGTTGAGTTCCTGGGTGTAGCCCCCGACGCCGCCGCCCTCCTTGCCGCCCGACAGGGTCAGGGCGCTCTCGGAGGCGTAGCCGAGGCTGACCGTCACGCCCTTGGCCTTGAGACGCGAGCGCATGCCGCCCCAGTCGCCGGTCAGGGTGGAGCGGACCTTCCAGTCCTGACTCGGTTGGGCCGGCTCGGCCGCTTGCGCCACACCCGTCAAAGCCAGCATCGAGGCGGCCAGCATCAGGATCCGCGACATGGGACCTCCTTCGCGGTCCGGCAGGATCCGCGTCTCTAAAGTCGATGGGGGGACCGGGCTCCGCCCTTGGGGGTATGCGGAGCCCGGTCGATCAGCGCGCCAGGGGGGATGGCGCGCTGAAGCTGGACGTCGCGCCGCCGGCCGAGGTGGCCGTGGCGGTCAGGGACTGGGTGCTCAGAGACTGGGCGGACAGGTCCTTGGGCAGCGGGATGGCGAACCGCGCCTCCCCGTCGGCATTGGCGGCGACCACTTGGTCGGCGACGAAGGTCTCGCCCTGGTTGGCGTCGGCCGTGCGGTTGGAGAAGAGTTCGACGGTGACCACCTGGCCGGGCGCGGCCTTGACGGTTCCCTCGGCGGCGCCCGCCTTGACGCCCTCGATGACGGGCGCGGCCTGGCCGCTGTTGGGCAGGCCCTGGCAGGGCTGCGCCTCGGGGCAAATGCGGGCCATCTTGCTGGTGTCGGTCGAGACGCCGTAGCCGCGCTTGCCCACGAAGCCGGCGTGCTCCAGGCCCGGCAGGCCCAGCACGATCCCACCCTTGACCAGCTTGGGATCGCAGCTGCCCCCGGCCGAGCAGCGGCTGATCGGGGCGGCGTTGCCGAAGATGCGGTTGCGGCTGATGCGGTTGGCGGTCGCGCCCGCTTCGGACCGCACGGCCACGCCCACGGCGTTGCCGCTGATGACGTTGCCGTCGACGATGTTGCCATCGCCCGTCAGGCTGACGCCGAAGCCGTTGGCCCGGAAGACGTTGGCGCCGAGATAGTTGCGGCTGCCCCAGTTGATCTGCAGGCCGTCGGTGTAGTTCTGGAAGAGGTTGCGCACGACGGTGTTGTCGTTGCCGCGCAGGATCTCGATGCCCTGCGAGGGTTCCAGATTGTCCTCGCCGGCGTCGAACACGTTGTCGGCCACCAGGTTGAAGGCCGCGCCGCGCGTCAGTTCCAGGCCGTCGCCGTTCTCGTAGAAGACGTTGCGCAGGACCTTGTTGTTGATCGTCGTGGTGGCGGTCGAACCGCCCTGTCCGTCATCGCCGCTGAACATCACCCCGGCCCCGCCGATGTTCCGCACGAAGCGGTTGTCGTGGAAGACCGAGTTGCTGGTCCGCAGCACCAGCACGCCGATGCAGAAGTTGCGCACCTCCAGACCCGTCAGCTCGACCTCGCGGGTGTCGATCAAGGCCAGGCCGGGCTTGGTGGTGGTGCGGATGTTGGTGCCGTACTCGGCCGGATTGGCCCCGGGGCAGTCCTTGAGGTCGCGCTTGACGTAGCCCGAGCCGTCGATGACGGCGTACCGGCCGTCGGCCTTCCAGGCTGTGCCTTCGATCTTCACCGGCCCCTTGATCGGCGGCAGGGGCGAGTCGATGCGTAGTTCGATCGGGCCAGGACCGGTCGGGACGATCTCGATGCGATAGCGGCCGGGCGCGGCGTTGCTGGTCTCCAGCGCCCAGCGCAGCGAACCGGGCTGGCCGTCGTCGGTCGGGCGGTCGACCTTCAGCACGTCGCGCGTGTCGTGCGTGACAGCGGTCTGGGCCTGGGCGGCCGCCGGCAGGATGGCGGCGACGGCGGCGAGCAGGAGGAGCTTTCGCATGGCGTCTTCCTTGTGTTTTCGCGTCAGGCCGAGGCCAGGGCGCGCGGGGCGTGCCGGCGGATGAGCGCCAGGCTGACGAGGGTGAAGGTCATGGTCAGGGCGATGGCGCCAAAATAGGCCGCGCCGCCGGTCGAGACGACCGCCGCCCCGACGAAGGAACTGACGATCGCGCCCAGGCGTCCGACGGCGGCGGTGGCGCCGACGCCGGTGGCCCGCACCGCGGCCGGATAGACCTGGGCGGCCAGGGCGTAGAGCGTGGTCTGCACGCCGTTGATGAAGGCTCCGGCGACGAACAGCCCGGCCATCAGGCGGGTCGCGCCATGGCCGGCGTCCAGCGGGGTCAGGGCCAGCAGGGCGCACGAGATCACCGCTCCGGCCGCCATGGCCAGCATCGACACCCGCGAGCCGTAGCGCAGGATCGCCCAGGCCCCGGCCACCGCCCCCAGCACGCCGCCGAGATTGAAGGCCGCCAGGCCGTTGCTCGACACGGCCAGATCGAAGCCCGAGGCCGACAGCATCGACGGCGCCCAGCTGAACACCACATAGGTCGACAGGATGCAGAAGAAGAACGCGCCCCACAGGGCCACGGTGTCGAGGCGGAAGGCCTGGTCGAACAGCTGCCCGAACGAGGCGCGCTTTACCGGGGTCTCGCCGTGGTCGGTGAAGCCGGCGCCGTCGTGGGCGTGACCCATCCGGGCCATGACCTTGTCCAGTTCGCCGGCGCGGGCCGGACGGCCGGCCAGGTAGCGCGGCGACTCCGGCAGCCAGACCGCCAGCACGCCCGTCAGGATCAGCGGCGCGATCCCGCCCATGATGAACAGCGCCCGCCAGCCGAGGCTCGGCAGGGTATGGGCGGCGATCAGACCGCCGACCAGGCCGCCCAGCGGGATGCAGACGATGCCCAGCGTCACCGCCAGGCTGCGGCGGCGGGTCGGGCTGAACTCGGCGATCAGGGTGGTGGCGTTGGGCATGGCCGCGCCCAGGCCGAAGCCCGAGATGGTCCGCAGTACGCCCAGCCAGACGAGGTCCGGCGCGAAGGCCGAGGCCAGGGTGGAGACGCCGAACAGCGCCACCGCCGCGATCAGCGCCGTGCGCCGGCCCGCCCGGTCGCCGAGCATGCCGCCCAGGGCCGTGCCCAGGCTCATGCCCAGGAAGCCGATGGCGAAGATCGGGGCGAAGGCCGAACGGCTGACGCCCCACTCCTTGACGATGGCGGGGATGGCGAAGCCCAGCACCTGGTTGTCGAAGCCGTCAAGGATCACCGCCAGGGCGGTCATGAACAAGACGAGCTTCTGGTAGCCGCCCCACGGGCCGTGATCGAGCAGCGGGCCGATCTCGACGGGCTTGGCGCCCATCTGGGAGGATTGGGACATGGCGGCGTTCCTCAAACGATCGAGACGATCTTGCCGGCCGCTTCGCGCAGCACCGGCAGGACGGTGTCGATCAGTTGCTGGGGCGTGGTGCGGCTGGCGTGGGTGGAGACGTTGATCGCCGCCGCCACCCGGCCGGTGCGGTCGCGCAGCGGCACGGCGATGGACAGCAGGCCGATCTCCAGCTCCTGGTCGGTCAGCGACCAGCCCTGCTGGGCGGTGCGCTTCAGGATCGCCCGCAGCTCCTCGGTGTCGGTGACGGTGTTGGGGGTCAGCTTCTCGAAGCTGCGGCCTTCGAGCACCTGGTCCAGCTCGGCCGGCGGCAGGTGCGCCAGCAGCATGCGGCCCATCGAGGTGTGGAAGGCCGGCAGGCGGCTGCCCACCCGTAGGCCCACGGTCATGATCCGGCTGGCGGCGACCCGGGCGACATAGACGATCTCGTCGCCGTCCAGGACGCTGGCCGAGCACGACTCGCCGATGCGGCGGGTGACGTCGGTCAGCACGGTCTGCGCCGACTCCCACATGCCCAGGGTCGACAGGTAGGCGAAGCCCAGGTCCAGCACCCGAGGGGCCAGGCCGAAGGTCTTGCCGTCGCTGAAGGCGTAGCCCTCTTCGACCAGGGTCAGCAGGAAGCGGCGGGCGGCGGCGCGGGTCAGACCCGTGCGCTCAGCCACCTGGCTCAGGGTCATCCGGGGGTGATCGGCGTCGAAGGCCCGGATCACGTCGAGGCCGCGGGCGAACGCCTGCACGTAGTCCTTGCCTGGGGCCGAAGCCGTCACGTTTCTCACCCTTTTTGTCATCTTTGTCAGAGATTTCGACATTTGTGCGCAATGCGAACATTTGTGCGAAATTTCGATGTCAGGGATTGAAAGCGCAAAACGAGGCCGACCGCAAGCGTCGTGTCTTCCCCAACGGAAACTTCCAGATCCGTCAAAAATGGCGGCTGCGGAGACCCCTCCTCCGGCTCTGCTTCAATCGGCCGCAGCGGCAAACGGCGTTCGTTCAGAGGATATGAAGCGCAAGGGAGGCAGGTTGCTCGCCTCTAGATAGCGGCGCATTACGATGCTCGAACAAGACCGATTGGCGGCCCTGGCCTCCTACCGCATCCTCGATACGGCTCCCGAGCCGTCGTTCGACCAGTTGACCGCCTTCGCCGCGGAGCTGTTCGGCGCGCCCATCGCCTTGATCTCCCTCGTCGACGACCATCGGCAGTGGTTCAAGTCGCGCCACGGTCTGGGCGCTGAATCCACCCCGCGCGAACTGGCCTTCTGCGCCCACGCCCTGCGGCAGGAACCGCATTCGGTGATGGTGGTCGAAGACGCCACCCGCGATCCGCGCTTCGCCGCCAATCCCCTGGTCACCGGCGCGCCGGACATCCGCTTCTACGCCGGCGCCGTGCTCAGCGATCGCGACGGCGCCAATCTCGGCACGCTCTGCGTCATCGACACCGACCCTCGCCCGCGGCCCAGCGAAGACGAACTCGACCGCCTGCGCATCCTGGCCGACGCGATCGTGGCCCGCATGGAGAAGAGCCGGGCCGAGCGCCAGGCCGCCGAGCAGCGCCGCATCCTGTCGATGACCGAGACCATCTCCGGGGTCGGCCACTGGCGCTGCGACCTGGTGAACCGCACCATCGGCTGGTCGGACGAGGTCTACCGGATCTACGGCCGCGATCCGGCGCAGTTCACGCCGACCTTCGACAACTGGCTGGAGATGTACCATCCCGACGACCGCGCGGCCGCCCAGGCGCGCGCCCATCAGGTGGTCGTCGACCGGACGGTGATCGAGCACGAGGTGCGCCTGCTGCGCGCCGACGGCGCCATCCGACAAGGCCATTCGCGCGCCACCTGCGAGCTCGACGAGAACGGCCGCGTCATCGCCGTGTTCGGCGTGCTGCGCGACATCACCGAGGAACGCGCCCTGCGCCGCAAGCTGGAAGCCAGCGAAGCCCGCGCCCGCCGGATCATCGCCGACGCCTACCAGGCCATCGTCAGCATGGACGACCGCGGCGTGGTCACCGACTGGAACCGCTTCGCCGAGACCACCTTCGGCTGGCGCGCCGAGGAGGCGATCGGCCGCCGCCTGGCCGACCTGATCATCCCCGAGGGCCTGCGCGAGTCGCACCAGCGGGGCCTCCAGCGCTTCCTCTCCACCGGCGAGGGCGTGGTCCTCGACCAGCGGATCGAGGTGCCGGCCGTGCGCCGCGACGGCCAGAGCTTCCCGATCGAACTGGCGATCAGCGCCGCCCGCAGCAACGACGGCTGGCAGTTCACCGCCCTGATGCACGACATCAGCGCCCGCAAGGCGCAGATGGAGGAGTTCGAGACCGCCTTCCACAGCGCCTCGGTGGGCATGGCGCTGGTCACGCTCGACGGCGGCTTCAACAAGATCAACGCCGCCTTCTGCGGCATCGTCGGCTACGACGAGGCCGAGATGCTGCGGACGGACTTCCAGACGATCACCTACCCCTCCGACCTCGACAAGGACCTGTCGCTGCTGGGGCGGCTGATCGACGGCGAGATCACCAGCTACGCCATGGACAAGCGCTATCTCCACAAGGAGGGCCGCATCGTCTGGGTGCACCTGTCGGTGTCGCTGGTCAGGGCGCCGGACGGCTCGCCCAGGCACTTCATCGCCCAGGTCCAGGACCAGACCGCCCGCGTCGAGGCCCAGGAAGCCCTGGAACGCCAGACCCTGGAGCTGGCCGCCATGGCCACCCAGCTGGCCTCGGCCCGCGACGCCGCAGAGTCCGCCAACCACGCCAAGGCCGAGTTCCTGGCCAATATGAGCCACGAGCTGCGCACGCCGCTGAACGGGGTGATCGGCTTCTCGCGGCTGCTGGCCGAAAGCCCCAATCTCGGGCTCGAGGACCGTCGGCGCGCCGAGCGGGTGCGCGGCGCCGGCGAGGCGCTGAACGCCCTGATCAACGACGTGCTCGACTTCTCCAAGCTCGAGGCCCGCGCCGTCACCCTGGAAAGCGATCCGTTCTCGCTGAAGGACATGATCGTCGAGACCACGGCCATGGTCGAGACCCAGGCCGGCGAGCATCAGGTCGACCTGCGCATCGTCGGCGACCTCGACGGCCGCTATGTCGGCGACCGCCATCGCCTGCGCCAGGTGCTGCTGAACCTGCTGTCCAACGCCGTGAAGTTCACCCGCCAGGGCACGGTGAGCACCCGGGCCGAGCTCCTCGGCTGCGAAGGCGGCCGGGCGCGGCTGCGCATCAGCGTCGAGGACAACGGCGTCGGTATCGCGCCCGACAAGCTGGACCGCCTGTTCAAGCGCTTCTCCCAGACCGACAGCTCGGTGACCCGCACCTTCGGCGGGACGGGCCTGGGCCTGGCCATCTCGCGCGAGCTGGTCGAGCTGATGGGCGGGCGCATCTGGGTCGAGAGCGAGGTCGGCGAAGGCTCGACCTTCGCCTTCGAGATCGCCCTGCCCCTGGCCAATGGCGAGGCCGCCCCGCCGTCGGCCGAGACCTCGGTCCGCGCCGTCTTCCCCGGCCGCCGCATCCTGCTGGTCGACGACGTCGAGCTGAACCGCGAACTCTTCCGCGAACTGCTGGAGCGCCGCGGCTGCGCGGTCGAGACCGCCGCCGACGGCGCCGAGGCCCTGAAGGCGCTGGAGACCGCCGCCTTCGACCTGGTGCTGATGGACGTGCACATGCCGGTGATCGACGGCCTGACGGCGACGCGCGAACTGCGCCGCCGCGGCCTGACGACCGCCCCCGTGCTGGCCCTGACCGCCAGCGGCGCGCCGCAGCAGATCGCCGCCTGCCTGGACGCCGGCATGGTCGGCCATCTGCTCAAGCCGCTGAGCGAGCGCGACCTCGACCAGGCGCTGGCCCATCACCTGGCCGCCACCGGCGCCGGTTTCGTCGCCGAGCGCTCGGCCCAGGACGCCGACGAGGCCGCCACCCGCAAGGCGCTGACCGCCGCGATGGGCGCGGCCCGCACCGCCCGCCTGGCCGACATGCTGCGCCAGCAGCTGGACGCCCGCTTCCTCGACGAGACGCCCGAGGTCCTGCGCGAGGACGCCCACCGCCTGGCGGGATCGGCCGGCATCCTCGGGTTCATGCAGCTGAGCCACATGGCCGCCGACCTGGAGACGGCCTGCGTCGAGGACATGCCGCTGGACGAGCCGCTGGCCCGCCTGCGGGCCGGGGTGCGCCGCGCCCGGGCCGATCTCGACGCCTGGATCGAGGACCTGTCGCGCCAGGCGGCCTGATCACGAACATCGGTGACGTTGCGGGCCGTCGAGCCGCGTGTCTATGGTGAGCGCCAGACACTTCTGGAGAGCCTCGTCATGCGCCGCTCCGCCACCATCCTCAGCGCCCTCGTCCTGACCGCCGCTCTTGCAGCGCCGGCCCTGGCCGCCGACACCGCCAAGGCCAAGCCGTCCCGGCGCGAAGGCTGCTTCTTCGCCGACCAGGTGCGCGGCTATCAGGTGATCGACGCCAGGACGATCAACGTCAACATCCGCCAGGACGAGGCCTATCAGCTGACGCTGATGCACTCGGCCTTCGACCTGGAGACCTCCATCCGCATCGGCGTCAGGTCGCGCGGCGGATCGTGGATCTGCGCCCCGCAGGACGCCTCGGTGGTCGTGCCCGAGTCCAATGGTTCGGGCCGCTACCAGGTCCGGGACATCCGCCGGCTGACGCCCGAGGAATACGCCGAGGCCTGGCCGCGGCTGAAGAAGAAGCCGAAGTCCTGACCGCCCGCGAGACCGCCACAATCGGCCGCAAATCGGCAATGCAGCGATAAAATCGTCGGTCTATGATCATCCCTCGTCCAGTTTGGGAGAGCCTCGCATGCGCCGCTCCGTCTCCGTTCTCAGCGCCCTGGTCCTGACGGCGGCCGTGACCCTGGCGAATTGGGCCGCGCCGGCCCTGGCCCAGACCCCGGCTCCGGAAGCCGCCCCCGCCGCCAAGGCCAAGCCGAGCAAGGCGTCCGGCCGCGACGGCTGCTTCTTCGCCGACAACATCCGCGGCTATCAGGTGGTCGACGACAAGACCCTGAACGTCGAGGTCACCCGCAAGGAAGTCTATCAGCTGAAGCTGTTCTACTCCTCCTTCGACCTCGACACCGCCCTGCGCATCGGCCTGAAGTCGCGCGGCAGCTCCTGGATCTGCTCGCCGCTCGACGCCGAGGTGATCGTGCCCGAAAGCGTGGGCCGCCACAGCTATCCGATCCAGTCGATCCGCCGGCTGACGGCCGACGAGGTGGAACAGGCTTACCCGCCTTCGAAGAAGAAGCAGCCCAAGTCGTAAGACTTCCGGAGCGGCGGCCTTTCGAAAGCGCTTGCCGGAGCGCGCGCCGGCTGGACATCTAGGCCTCGCCGCAGCGGCGTCGGGGGTCGGCGACGGCGGCCCCGGAGACGAGCCATGCTTCCCGCCGCAGCCGCGCCGCCGCGCCATGGCCCCTGGTACACGCATCTCTACGTCCAGGTGCTGGTCGCCATCGCCGCCGGCGCCCTGATCGGCCACTTCTGGCCCGGCTTCGGCGAGAGCCTGAAACCGCTGGGCGACGCCTTCATCAAGCTGGTGAAGATGGTCATCGCCCCGGTGATCTTCCTCACCGTCGTCACAGGCATCGCCGGCATGCGCGACCTGGGACGCTTCGGCCGCGTGGCGCTGAAGGCCTTCGCCTACTTCCTCACCTTCTCGACCCTGGCCCTGATCATCGGCCTGATCATCGCCAACGCCGTCCATCCCGGCGCGGGCATGAACGTCGACCCCAGCACGCTGCACAACGCCAAGGTCGCCGACTACGCCGCCAAGGCCCACGAGACGACCATCGTCGGCTTCCTGATGAACATCATCCCGGCCACGGTGGCCGGGGCCTTCGCGGATGGCGACATCCTGCAGGTGCTGTTCTTCTCGGTGATGTTCGGCATCGCTCTCGCTTTGGTCGGCGACCGCGGCCAGCCGGTGATCGACCTGCTGGAAGCCGTCGCCCACGCCTTCTTCAAGCTGGTGGCGATCCTGATGAAGGCCGCCCCGATCGGCGCCTTCGGGGCCTTCGCCTTCACCATCGGCAAGTACGGCATCGGCTCGGTGATCAACCTGGCCGCCCTGGTCGGGACCTTCTACGCAACCTCGCTGATCTTCGTGCTGGTGGTGCTGGGGGCGGTGGCCAGGTTCAACGGCTTCTCGATCCTCAAGCTGATCCGCTACCTGAAGGGCGAGCTGCTGCTGGTGCTGGGCACCAGTTCCTCGGAATCGGCCCTGCCCAGCCTGATCGAAAAGCTGGAACGCGCCGGCTGCGCCAAGCCGGTCGTCGGCCTCGTGGTGCCGCTCGGCTATTCGTTCAATCTGGACGGCACCAACATCTACATGACCCTGGCGGCCCTGTTCATCGCCCAGGCCACCGGCGTGCACCTGTCGCTGGAGGAGCAGCTCCTGCTGCTGGGCGTGGCCATGCTGTCGTCCAAGGGCGCGGCGGGGGTCACCGGGGCCGGCTTCATCACCCTGGCGGCGACGCTGTCGGTGGTGCCGAGCGTGCCGGTGGCGGGCATGGCGCTGATCCTCGGCGTCGACCGCTTCATGAGCGAGTGCCGGGCCTTGACCAACTTCATCGGCAACGCGTTGGCCACCATCGTCGTCGCCCGCTGGGACAACGCCCTCGACAAGGACGCCCTCGACCTGGCCCTGGCGGGTGGAGAGCCGCCGGCGGTGATCGTGACCACTGATCCGGCCTTGCAGGACGCGGACTAGCAGGCCCTTCTCCCGATCCAAGCCCCCCCTCTGGGGGAGGTTCCGCTGCGCGGACCCCCTCCGGCCCTCCGGGCCACCTCCCCCAGAGGGGGAGGATCTGGCCGACGCGGCGCTCTTCAAGATGCTCCCCCTCTGGG
>NZ_JBWKPK010000054.1:0-20572 GCF_059418205.1 Caulobacter sp. GW821-FHT09B11
CACCCTCTCCCGCAAGGGGAGAGGGAAGACGGAAAAAGCCTGGGTCCCCGCTTTCGCGGGGATTTTACGGGAGGGGGAGCAGGCTCACCTCTCGTAACTTCCCTCGCCTAACCCCAACACCGCCTTCCTGGGCCTTGTGCCCAGGATCCATCGTTCAGCCGCTCAGACCTTGGCAGGACGGCCTGGGTTTGAGCGGTCGCCGGCATAGGCCCTCGCCACAGGGGCGAGGGAGGCGGAGTTTTGTTGCTGGGGGCGGGTTGGAGGGGGCATGGGCGGCCGGCGTCGCGGAAGCTGAAAACGCCCCCCTCCGGCCCTTTGGGCCGCCTCCCCCAGAGGGGGAGGATCCTGGGGTTAGGCCGCGACCCTCACCGGGGCGAGGACGCGGGCCAGGACGGTGGCTGCGGCGGAGAGGCCGGTGCGGATGGACTGGTCTTCGGCGCTGTCGCCATGGGTTCCGGCGCGGCCGGCCAGGTGCAAGCCGGCGAAGTGGAGGCGCAGATCCAGGCCGATCATCTTCAGGTGCTCGTCGCAGCACTCGTCGTGGATCGGGTGGACCTTGCGCTGGCGCACGACCTGGGCGTCGCGGGCCGAACCCGGCGCGATCAGGCCAAGGCGGCCGGCCTCGGCGGCGGCCTGGGCGATCAAGGCGCCATCGTCGGAGACCCAGGTGGCGTCGCCTTCGAAGCAGTAATAGTCGAGCGCCAGGGCCTGATCGTCGAGCGCGCGGGCGCGGGCGGCCTTGATCGAGGGATCGTGGATCTCGGCCAGGGCCGGGGCGCGACGGCGGCCGGGCTTGGCGGCGAAGGCGACGGTGACCTGGTCGCGATACATCAGTTCGCAGGCGTGGAAGAGGCTGATCGGCGTGGGCGACAGCGCGCCCATCAGTTCGCGCAGCGGCATGGTCGAGATCACCTGGTCGGCGGTGAAGGTCTCGCTCGTCCCCTGCCCCGTTTCGGCTGTGACCGTCCAGACGCCGGTGGCGCGGTCGCGGCGCAGGTCGGTCGCCTTGAGGCCCAGGTGGATCTCGCCGCCGGCGGCGCGGATGACCTGGGCGCAGGCGTCCCACAGCTGACCCGTGCCCAGGCGCGGACGCGCACCGGTTTCGGACTGGAAGCTGGGACAGGCCGGCTGGGCCGGGGTCTCTTCCGGACGCAGGGCCCACAGCTTGTGGGCGTAGTCGCCCAGGCGTCGGGCGACGCGACGGCCAAAACGGCGGGTCAGCCACTCGCCGAGAGTCTTGGAATTGGCGATCGGGCGCAGCCTGGCGGTCAGCAGCGCGCCGATGGCCGCGCCGGGACGGCCGCGGGCCGCCCGCTCGCCTTCGAGCCGCATGACGCTGGGGGCTTCGCCCAGGTCGTTCGGCAGCAGGGCCGTCCAGAAGGCGCGGATGGCCGGATCGGCGGAGCTCAGCCGGCGGCCCGAAACGTCGAGGGAAAAGCCGTCGAAGGAAAGGGTGCGGCCGGCGCCGCCGATCGCCTCGGCCTCGATCACGGTCACCGTGCGGCCGGCGCAGGCCAGGGCGTGGGCGGCCGAAAGCCCGGCGGGCCCGGCCCCGATCACCAGCGTCTCGACATGTTCGCCCATCTTGGCCTCCCCGAATTCAGGCTTAGAGGATCGGCCGGCAAGGTTAAGAACGTTGTTTGGATTTGGGCCGGCCAAGGGTTTTACGGGGTCTTGGGACGCTATGTCGCGGTCACGCTCCGCCTGTGCGGGCCAGGGCCGCCAGCCTGTTCTGACGCCCTCGCTGTCACAAAAGTTTCACAGAAGGACTTGAACGGCCGCCTCTTCCGTGGTTCCGCTCCGGCCAATGACGCGGATGCTCCCGATACGGACGTCCGCGTTTTTCGTTGCCGCGCTTCGAACAAGAGGATGAAGCGACCATGCTGGGTTTGTTCCGGGCGATCATGCCGAAGGAAGACCGGTTCTTCGACCTTTTCTCGCAGCACGCCCAGACGCTGGTGGCGGGCTCCAAGGCGCTGAGCGACCTGATGAGCGGCGCCGACAGCATCGAGGCGGCCACCACCCGGGTGAACCTGCACGAGGAAGAGGCCGACGAGATCACCCGCCAGGTGATGCAGGCCGTGCGCCGCAGCTTCATCACCCCCTTCGACCGTAGCGACATCCAGGACCTGACGACGTCGCTGGACGACGCCATCGACCAGATGCGCAAGACCGCCAAGGTGGTCAGCCTGTTCGAGGTCAAGACCTTCGAGCCGCAGATGAAGGCGATGGCGCAGATCATCGTCCAGGCCGCCGACCTGACGGCCGAGGCCGTGTCGCTGCTGCCCAAGATGCGCAACAACGCCCAGCGCCTCAGCGATCTGGCCGTGAAGATCACCCAGATCGAGGAACAGGCCGACCAGATGTACGACCTGGGCCGCAAGGAGCTGTTCCTGGCCCACCGCGAGGCCGATCCGATGGCCTTCATCGTCGGCATCGACATCTACAGCCACCTGGAAAAGGTGGTCGACCGCTTCGAGGACGTGGCCAACCGCATCAGCGGCATCGTGGTCGAGCAGGTCTAAGAGGCCCGCCCCGTGGACCCGACGCTTCTAATCCTGGTGTTCCTGGTCGCCGTCGCCCTGGCGTTCGACTTCCTGAACGGCCTGCACGACGCGGCGAACTCGATCGCCACCATCGTCTCCACCCGCGTGCTGTCGGCCAAGTGGGCCGTGATCTGGGCGGCGTTCTTCAACTTCATCGCCTTCATGTTCTTCGGCACCAGCGTGGCCAAGATGGTCGGCTCGGGCATCGTCGACCCGCACATCATCAGCGACCGCCTGATCTTCGGCGCCCTGGGCGGGGCGATCAGCTGGAACCTCTTGACCTGGTGGGCGGGCATCCCCTCCTCCAGCTCGCACGCCCTGATTGGCGGGCTGGTGGGCGCGTCGGTCGCCAAGGTGGGCGGCCTGGGCGCCATCCAGTGGGCGGGCCTGGGCAAGACCGCCGCCGGCATCGTGGTGTCGCCGACCTTCGGCTTCGTGCTGGCCCTGATCCTGGTGCTGATCGTCTCCTGGACCTTCGTGAAGAGCTCGCCGTTCTTCGCCGACCGGGTGTTCCGCAAGCTGCAGTTCGTGTCGGCCGCGCTCTACAGCCTGGGCCACGGCGGCAACGACGCGCAGAAGACCATGGGCATCATCGCCGCCCTTCTGTTCGCCCACGGAGCCACGCACCAGCCGGGGCACATCCCGTTCTGGGTGGTGCTGGCCTGCCAGACGGCGATGGGCCTGGGCACGCTGTTCGGCGGCTGGCGGATCGTGCACACCATGGGCAGCAAGATCACCCGCCTGACGCCGATGCAGGGTTTCTGCGCGGAGACGGGCGGCGCGATCACTTTGTTCCTCGCCACGCATATCGGCGTTCCTGTATCGACGACTCACACCATCACGGGCGCTATTGTGGGCGTCGGCGCCTCGCGCCGGGTCTCGGCGGTGCGCTGGGGCGTGGCCAAGAACATCGTCGTGGCCTGGGTCATCACGCTTCCGGCGGCGGCCCTGACGGCGGCGCTGTTCTATTATCTCGGGTTCTGGATGAAGTGACGGACGGGACGGTCAATCAGGCCGGCGGCGGTAAAGGCGGCGGCAAGCGTCGCCAGGTCGCGGCCCTGCCCTGGCGCGGCGACGGCGCCGGGCTGGAGATCCTGCTCGTCTCGTCGCGCGAGACCCGCCGCTGGGTGATCCCCAAGGGCTGGCCGATGAAGGACAAGGCCGACCATCAGGCCGCGGCCCAGGAAGCCTACGAGGAAGCCGGGCTGGACGGCGTGATCGCGCAGGCGGCCTTCGGCGACTACGAATATCTCAAGCGGCTCAAAAGCGGCGCGGCGCGGCTGGTCAAGGTCGACGTCTATCCGATGAAGGTGACCGGCGAGCATCCGACCTGGCCGGAAAAGGGCCAGCGGACGCTCAAGTGGATGAGCCCGGTCGAGGCCGCCCTGGCCGTCCAGGAGCCGGAGCTGCGCGACCTGATCGCCCGCTTCGCCGGCGTCGACCTGCCGGCCGAGGAGCGCCCCGCGCCAGACCAGGCGCCGACGCCGGTTCGCGTGGCCTTCACCCGCCTGCGCCGGCGGGTCACCGCCCTGTGGGGACGCGCGCGCCGACCTAGATAAGGCTGTGGACAACCAGTTGATTGGCGCATAATGTTCCCATTATGTTCCAAATGGTCGCGTCATGCAGCTATCCCTGAACCTCGCCCGATCGCCGCTCGAAGGCGTGCGCGACGTCCTGCTCGAGGCCTTCGGTCCGCAGCGCCCCAAGGCGCGGATGGATCCGGTCTCGCAGTTGGTGAAGTCGTCGATCAGCCATCGCACGCTGGACGCGGTGTCGTGGGCGGCGTTCCTGCGGCTGCAGGGCGCTTTCCCGAGCTGGGAAGACCTGGCGCGGGCCGAGCCGGACGCGGTGCTCGACCTGATCGCGGACGTGCAGTTCGCGCAGGACAAGGCCCGGCGGCTGCCGCTGGCGCTGCGGATGGTCGAGGCGCGGGTGGGCTGGCTGTCGCTCAGCCACCTGCGCAACCAGACCGTCGAACAGGCCCGGCACGAGCTGCGGGCCCTGCCCGGCGTCGGCCAGAAGGTGGCCGCCAGCGTGCTCAACTTCAGCACCCTGGCCATGCGCGACCTGGTGGTCGACAGCCACGTGCATCGCACGGCGCAGCGTCTGGGGCTGGTCGGTCCGGGCGACCCGACCCACAGCTACCACGGCCTGATGGCGCTGGTTCCCGACAGCTGGACCGCCGACGATCTCTTCGAGCTGCACTGCCTGATGAAGCACGGCCTGGGCCAGATGCTGTGCCCGCACGACGCGCCCCGGTGCGGGGCCTGTCCGTTGAAGGCGCAGTGTCGGCGCGTCGGCGTCGAGGGGGCGCAGGTGCTGGCCTGGCGGCCGCGGGGCTGAACCCCAGGAACTGAACCGAAAGCCCGTTTCGCGCGCTGGCGCTGGATGACCATCCGCATCGGCACGGCCGGCTGGAGTTTTCCGCGCACCCTGGAAGCGTTTCCAGTCGAGGGAACCGGGCTGGAGCGCTATGCCGCCGTGTTCGACTGCGTGGAGATCAACTCGTCCTTCTACCGGCCGCATCAGCGCAAGACCTATGAGCGCTGGGCGGCGAGCACGCCGGACGGCTTCCGGTTCGCGGTGAAGGTTCCAAGGACGGTGACGCACGAGCGGCGGCTGGTCGAGGCCGGCGACCGCGTGGCGCGGTTCCTCGACGAGACCGACGGCCTGGGCGCCAGGCGTGGGCCGCTGCTGATCCAGCTGCCGCCGAGCCTGCGGTTCGACGCGGGCGTCGTTGGGCGGTTCCTGGAGGACTGGCGCGGCCGCACCGATGCGCCGACGGTCCTGGAGCCGCGCCATCCCACCTGGTTCGGGAACGAGGCGCAGGCGCTGCTGGCTGCGTTCGGCGTCGCGCGGGTCGCGGCCGACCCGGCGATCGCACCCAAGGCCGCCGAGCCCGGCGGCGCGGGCGCGATCACCTATCGTCGCTGGCACGGCTCGCCCGTGGTCTATGAAAGCCCCTACCCACCCGCGGCCCTGGACGCCCTGGCCGAACGGCTGCGCATCGAGGCCGCCTCGGGCGAGGCCTGGTGCGTCTTCGACAACACCAAGTTCGGCGCGGCGACGACGGACGCGATGGCCCTGAAGGCGCGGATCTAGCTCAGGTCGCCTTGGCGGCCGGCTTGGCTGCCGAGGCTTCCTTGGCGCTGATCTCGTCGAGCAGCTTCTGGGCGGCCGTGGCGAAGCCTCCGCCGTGCGGGTTGTTAGCCGCCGGCTCGAGGAAGAACCGGGCCTCGTCGTAGGCGCCGGCCTCCATGAAGGTGCGGCCGGCGGTCATGCGCAGGATCGGCTGCTGCGGGGCCAGTTCGACGGCGCGGGCCACGACGTTCAGCGTGTTCTCGGTCGGCTTGCCGACGCCGCGCTGGGTGCGGCCATAGCCGTAGAGGGTCAGGTAGTTGTCGGGATCCAGCTTGTTGGCCTTACCCAGATAGACCGCGGCCTGGCTCATCAGGGCGCCGGCGTCGGCGGGCTTCTTCTCCGCGCGATAGATGCGGCTGAAGGCGGCCAGTTGCAGGGCCTCCAGGTCGTCGGGCTTTTCGGCCAGCAGCCGTTCAAGGATAGCCTCGCCCGCGTCGCGATCGCCGAAATAGGTCTCGGCGCGCGCCTGGGCCAGGCGGCTGAAGCGCTCGTTCGGGCGCTTGGCGGCGAGGCTTCGCACCCGGGCCAGCTGCTTGTCCTTGTCGTTGACCATCTGGCGCTTGAGCAGTTGAACGTCGAGCAGAAGGTCGTCGGCCCCGGCCGGCAAGGCGGTGACCGTGACCGGCGGCGCGGGCGGTCCGTCGCGCACGATCTCCACGCCCATGAGACGCGTGTTGAGGTAGCTCTTCAGCTTTTCCTGCAGTTGCTTGGCGTCGTCGCCATAGACCTCGGTCCAGGCCTTCATCGGATCCTGGCCGTCGCGATAGCGGTCGAGATAGCCGCCCAGCTTCTGGCGCCGCTCGGCGTTGCTCCAGACGTAATGGGTCAGCAGCCAGGCCTGGCCGTAGAAGACGCCGAGGCTCTGCTCGTCGATCTGGCCGCGACGGCCGCTGAGCAGCTTGTCCGCCGGCAGCCAGGAGCGCTGCCGCAGCGGGAAGGCGCGCAGGTTGTTGGGCCCGCCGACGAACACCCGCTTGGGCTTTAGGTCGATGGTCGAATAGTACTCGGGCAAGCCCTCCGACAGCCAGGCCGGGTAGCCGTCGGGAAAATACTGCATGATGAAGTGGTGCACGTACTCATGCAGCACGACGTTGTCGCCGATGGTGAGATCGAGGACGCTGTAGTCGCCGATCCCCTTGACGGCGAGGATGAAGATCTCCTGCAGCGACGGGCTGTAGATGCCGGCCGCGCGCTCGGCGCCGGGGAAGACCTTCTGGAGCTGATCGTTGTCGCGCACCAGATAGACCGGCAGCTTGCGCCCGGCCGGCGCGTTCTGCTGGCCGTGGAAACGGCGCAGGACGCCGTCGAAATCCTCCAGCATCAGGGCGTATTCGCGCGCCTCGCGCTCGCCGTCGGCGGAATAGACGACGAAGTGGGGACTTTCGGCGCGCACCCAGCGGCCGATGGGTTCCTGGGCCCGCGCCCCGGCGGCCATCAGCCAGGCCGACGCCGTTCCGGCCGCGATCACGGCCCGCCTGTCGATACGCACTCACGCCCCCTAAACGCTCGCAACTTTACATTGATTGATGTGATAAATCGGCGAGCGGCGCAAGCCTCGCTGTAGGCGGCGCGCTAGGCTGGCGCGGAATCACGGCTGGGCGGACGAGGAGACGAGGTCGATGAGCGAGCATCCCAAGGCCGAAGGGCCGGACGCCGCCATGATGGCCGCTCCGCAGGCGCTGGCGCGGTTCCTCGAGACGGTGGACGAACGCGTGCTCGAGGGGGCGTTCTCGACCGGCGAGGTGACGATCCTGGAGAACTTTCCGCCGCACGTGTTCCTGGGCCAGGCGGGTCTGGCGCAGTGGCGGAGCATCATGACCGGCCATGCGGGAAGCATCGGCGAGCTGAAGCACATGTTCGGCGCGGCCCAGGACTTCGTGCTGACCGACGAGACCGTTCACTTCACGCTGCCGACGCAGTGGACGGGCGTGCGGGACGGCCGGCGGTTCGTCGAGCATGGCGGCTGGACGTTCGTGCAAGTCCGCGAGGCCGGCGGCTGGCGGATCCGGTCTTACGGCTGGGCGGTCGTGAGTTTCGAGTGGGTGGGGTGAGCTTGGAGCCGTCCCGCGACTAACCCAAAATATCGTCATCCCGGCCGTAGCGAAGCGCAGAGCCGGGACCCAGGGGGGGCGCCTGCACCGTGGTGGCGACCGCAAAGATGAGGCTGTTGCAAGCTGCGAGCCCAGTCCCCTGGGTCCTGGGTCTGCGGTCCGCTGCGCGGCCCTTCGCCCGGGATGACGGAGGAGTGCGGGAGGACCGGGGAGAGCGCCCCTACCCCGCCAGTTCGGTGAAGGTCTTCGTGCCGATCGGATAGCGGCGCCAGTCGCCGTAGTCGAAGTGCCACCATTCTTCGGGATAGACCTCGAAGCCCTGGGCGACCATGGCGTCGCGGAGAATCTGGCGCAGGGCGCGCTGCCTAGCCGTTCCACCGGCGAAGTCGGCGTAGGAGCGGGTCGACATCTCGTCATAGCGGCTGGGCATCTGGAGGACGGCGCCGGTCGAAAGGTCGTGCAGCGCCAGGTCGACGGCGCAGCCGCGGTTGTGGCGCGAGCCCTTGGCCGGGTCGGCGACGAAGACGCGGCTGGCCGGCGGCGTCGCCTCCCAGAACATCCAGGTCACGAACCAGGGGCGATAGGCGTCGTGGATCGTCAGGCCGTAGCCCTGGCCGGCCAGGGCCTCGGCGGCGCGGCCCAGCGCCTGGGCGGCCGGACGCTGGAGCCAGGCCGCCGGACGTTCGTAGAGCTTCAGCCCCATGAAGTTGTCGCGACCGGCATAGCGGATGTCGAAACGAATGGTCGGGTCGATCGTGGCGAGATCGACCAGATCGGCCGGCAGGAAGTCGCCCTCCTCCTTCGGCGGCGTCGCGGCAAGCGCCCGGGCGCGGAGCGTCTTGGGATCGGCGCGGACGGCGCGGCGGATGCCGGCCTGCACCTCGGCGCCGAAGTCGCGGCGCGGCAGGACGGCGCCGCCCCATTGAACGCCACGGGCCGTGACCAGCAGCTCGCCGCCGCCCTCGACCGCGTAGCGGCCCGCCGCCAACGGCGACAGGCGGAGGGCGGGCTGCCAATGGGCGAAGACGCCCAGGCCGCCGTCGTCGGTCTCGAACACCGTCACCGGCGCTTCGGGAACGCCGTACTGGCCAACGACGGCGAGATCGACGGCGGCAAGGGCCAAGCCGGGTGCGAGGCCGGAGGCCAGCATGCCGGCGGCGATCGTCCTGCGCGTCTGACCCATCGCCGCGCCCTGCCCGCTACTTCATGGTCGGGATGACGAAGGCGCTGTCCTCGACGTCGCCTTCCGGCCAGCGGGCCGTGACCGTCTTGACCTTGGTGTAGAACTTCACGCCCTCGACGCCGTGCTGGTTGGTGTCGCCGAAGGCGCTGCGCTTCCAGCCGCCGAAGGTGTGGTAGGCCACCGGCACCGGGATCGGCACGTTGATGCCGACCATGCCGACATTGACGCGGGCGGCGAACTCGCGGGCGGCGCGGCCGTTGCGGGTGAAGATGGCGACGCCGTTGCCGTACTGGTGCTCGGACGGCAGGGCGATGGCCTCCTCGAAGCTTTCGGCGCGAACCATCTGCAGGACCGGACCGAAGATCTCTTCCTGGTAGGTCTTCATGCCCTTCTTGACGCCATCGAACAGCGACGGGCCGATGAAGAAGCCCTTTTCGAAGCCCTGAAGCGAGAAGTCTCGGCCGTCGACCACCAGTTCGGCGCCCTCGTCGACGCCGATCTGGATGTAGTCGGCGATCTTGGCGCGGTGCTGGGCGCTGACCACGGGACCGTAGTGGGCGGCCAGGTCGGTGGAGACGCCAACCTGCAGGGTCTCGATCTCGGCGACCAGGCGCTCGCGCAGCTCGTCGGCGGTCTTCTGGCCGACCGGGACGACGACCGGCAAGGCCATGCAGCGCTCTCCGGCCGAGCCGAAGGCCGCGCCCGACAGATCCTTGACCACCTGGTCGAGGTCGGCGTCGGGCAGGACGATGCCGTGGTTCTTGGCGCCGCCCATGGCCTGGACGCGTTTTCCGTGCGCCGTACCAGTCTGGTAGACGTAGTGGGCGATGTCGGAGCTGCCCACGAAACTGACCGCGCGGATCAGCGGATGGGTCAGGATGGCGTCGACGGCGCTCTTGTCGCCGTGGATGACGTTGAGCACGCCTTCGGGCGCGCCGGCCTCCATCATCAGTTCGGCCAGCTTCACCGGAACCGTGGGATCCTTCTCCGATGGCTTGAGGATGAAGGTGTTGCCAACGGCGATGGCGACGCCGAACATCCACATCGGGATCATGGCCGGGAAGTTGAACGGGGTGATGCCCGCGACCACGCCCAGCGGCTGGCGCATCGAATAGACGTCGATGCCGGGGCCCGCGCCCTCGGTATATTCGCCCTTGAGGATGTGGGGGATGCCGCAGGCGAACTCGATGACCTCGAGGCCGCGCTGGATGTCGCCCTTGCTGTCGGCGATGACCTTGCCGTGCTCGGACGACAGGATTTCGGCCAGCGCGTTCATGTCGCGCTCGATCAGGCGCTTGAACTCGAACATCACCCGGGCGCGGCGCTGCGGGTTGGTCGCGGCCCAGCCGACCTGGGCCTTGGCGGCGGCCTGGACGGCGGCGTCGATCTCGGCGTCGCTGGACAGCTGGACGCGGGCCTGGACCTCGCCGGTGTTGGGATTGAAGACTTCGCCGTAGCGCCCCGAGGCGCCGATGAGGGCTTGGCCGTTCACGAAATGGGCGATGTCTCGCATGATGCGCTCCCTAACGCTGTTTTTCGGCGTCAATAGCATCCGAGAAACGGCGCGTATCCTGGAAAATCTATCCTTCAGCCCTGCGTCCTTCGAGGCTCGGCTGCGCCTCGCACCTCAGGATGAGGAAGTCATTGTACCGAGGCCCTCATCCTGAGGCGCCCGCGAAGCGGGCCTCGAAGGACGCACGCCTATTCCGCATCCACGTGGACCCGGCGGAACCGGCCCTGGAGGTAGACCAGCGGCTCGTGGTCAGGGTCGTAGCGCAGCTTGACCACGCGGCCGACATAGACCCGGTGGTCGCCGGCGTCGAAGACGTGGTGGGTCTCGCACTCGAAATTGGCCATGCAGCCGGGCAGGATCGGCACGCCCGTGCGCCAGGTCTCGGTGTCGATCCCAGCGAAGCGGTCGACGCCCTTCTGGACGAACTGGCGGGCCAGGGCCTGGTGGTCGGCGTGCAGCACGTTGACGGCGAAACGGCCGGCCGCGTCGAGGGCGGCCAGGCTGGACGACTTCAGGTCGACGCAGACCAGGGCCAGCGGCGGATCCAGCGAAACCGACGTGAAGGAATTGGCGGTCAGGCCGACGCGGCGGCCATCTTCAGCCAGGGTCGTGATGACCGTGACCCCCGTGGTGAAACACCCGAAAGCATTGCGCAGGGCGCGGGCGTCGTGTTCGCCGCCTTCACCCAGTTCGATCGTGACCGCCTGACTCATCGAATCTAGCAGTGCGACAAAGCCGGGCCTCGGGCAAGGGCGCGATCCCGCCTGGAGGACGTCCTGGCGCTCTAATGAAGTTTTTGCTTACTTGCTGATCAACCCGCGTCCGCGCCTTCGCTGGCAGAGTGCGAGAAGACGGCCAGGGAGTTCCTGGCCGTCCCCCGTCTCGTCGCCGCCATCCCGTGGAGGCGGCTGGCGTCCAAGAACGTCTAGTATTTCACTTTCAGACGCGCGTACCAGAAGCCGCCGTTCATGCCGAACGGGCCGCCCGAGCGCGGATAGATCTGACCGTCGGCCGTGCTGCCGGTCAGGGCGTAGATCGGGTTGGCCGTGGTCGGAGCCAGCTTGTCCGGATATTCGTCGAACAGGTTATTGGCCCCGACGGTGAGCGTGTACTTCTCAGCGACGGTGTAGCTGATGTCGAGGTCGGCGGTGACCTTCGCGCCGAACGTCTGGCCGGGGTAGTCCTGGTTGGTGCTCCATTTGCTGTAGTAGTTGCCGCGGGCGTTGATCAGGAAGCCGGCGATCTCGTAGCTGGCCGAGACATTGGCGCGGTGCTTGGGCGTGATGTTCTCGATGTCGTAGATCCGGTCGGCGCCGATGGCGACGGGGTCGGACTTGGTGACCTCGCTCTTGTTGTAGCTGTAGGCCAGCGTCAGGCTCAGCGGGTTGTCCAGCAGTTCGGTGCGATAGCTGGCGACGGCGTCGACGCCCTTGGTCTCGGTGTCGAAGCCGTTGGTGAAATAGGCCACGGCGCCGCCGACCCCGACCGCGGCGAGCGCGGGCTGGGCGACGATGTCGGCCGCGGTGACATCGAAGGTGCTGGTGATGCTGATGCGGTCCTTCACCTTGATGAAGTAGCCGTCGACGGTGAGGGTGAAGTTGCTGATCGGGTTGAAGATGAAGCCGACGCCGTAGTTGGTGGACTCTTCAGGCGTCAGGGTCTTGGCGCCGAAATACTGGGCGATGGCGCTGGTCACCGGATAGGTGCCGGTCTGAACCTGTTCGCCGCCGGGGGCGAAGGCCGTCGTCAGGATCTCGGTGTTGCTTTGTCCGGGAGACGGGGCGTGGAAACCGGTGCCGACGGTGCCGCGCACCGAGAACGCCTCGGAGAACCGATAGAGGGCGTTGACCTTGCCCACCACGGTGTCGCCGAAGGTGTCGTAGTCCTCGTAGCGACCGGCGACGCCGACCGTGAAGGCCTCGGTGACGTCGGTCTCGGCGCCGAGATAGACGCCGTAGTTGCTCTGGGTCGAGGTCTTGGCCGAGGCCGGGCTGGTGCCGCCATAGCCGCTGGCGCCGGGCGACTGCGACGCCGTCTCTGGATTGCCGTTCACGATCGAGCGCGTGTAGACGCCGGGCGAGACCTGCACGTACAGCGGCTGCACGGCGTAGGGACCCGCGGCGTAGGACTGCAGGTCGCCGGCGGTGGCTTCGTACTCCTCGTGCCGGAACTCGGCGCCGCCCGACAGGGTGACCGGGCTCGCGAACCCGACTTCCAGCGGATAGGTC
The DNA here is from genome assembly GCF_059418205.1 of Caulobacter sp. GW821-FHT09B11. Classification (NCBI taxonomy): domain Bacteria; kingdom Pseudomonadati; phylum Pseudomonadota; class Alphaproteobacteria; order Caulobacterales; family Caulobacteraceae; genus Caulobacter; species Caulobacter sp. GW821-FHT09B11. The sequence continues at coordinate 12,663 of NZ_JBWKPK010000054.1, forward strand.
AGGTCGAGGTTCAGGTTGGTTTCGCGCTGGATCAGCTTGCCGAACTTGAACGCCGTCTGGCTGGTCGGACCGAAGGAGGCGTTGAGCGACTTGGTCATCGCCAGGTCGAGCGAGTTCTTCGCCACGGTCGCAGAGAGATCGTAGGTCAGGCCGCTGTCGGCCTTACCCTTGACGCCCATCGTGCCGTAGAATTGTTCGACCTCGCCCTGGAAGCGCGGGGTGAAGCCCGCCGGATAGATGGACGTGAAACTGAAGGTGTTACTGTCCTTGACGAAGCCGCCCGTCGGGCAGGTGGCGTTGCCGGTCGGGCAGGCCGTCAGGTAGATCGGGGCGAAGGAGCCGTTGCGCCCCGGCGAGCCCGTGGCCGGCGTGCCGGTGCCGTTGTTGATCGCCAGGGGCGTCGGCGCCGAGATCGGCGAGCGATAGTTGAAGCTCTGGTCGGCTTCGCGATGCCCGACATTGGCCGTCAGATAGATGCTGGTGTTGTCGTTGACGTCATAGGCGGAGTTGAGGAACAGCTTGTAGCCGTTGGTCGGCGAAGAGCCCCAGATCTGGGCCGGGCCGGGATAGTTGGGCAGCTGATTGGCCAGCGTGGGATTGTTGGCCGCGAAGACGGCAGCGATGGGCCGGGTGGCGCCGCGGCTGGTCTCGCCGTCGTCGAAATACTCGGCCGACACGTTGACGAAGCCGGCGTCGAACAGCTTGAAGCCGCCGTTGACCGCGAACTGATAGCTCTCGCCGTCGCCGGCGTAGGTCTGGCCGTAGCGCGCCTGGGCCTCGAAGCCGCTGTCGCTGTCGCGCAGGCCGTAGTTGATGACGCCGCCGATGGCGTCGGAGCCGTATTGGGCGGTGGCGCCGTCGCGCAGGATCTGCAGGTTCTTGACGGCGATCGACGGGATCATCGACAGGTCGACGGCCTGGGCACCCAGCGACAGGGCCGTGTCGCCGCCGGTGACGACCTGGACCAGGGCGGAGCGGTTGTAGCGCTTGCCGTTGATCATCACGAGCACCTGGTCGGCGCCGAGGCCGCGCAAGGACGGCGCGCGCACGAAGGTCGAGGCGTCGGAGATGGTGTTCTGCGGGACGTAGAACGACGGGACGAGGTTCTTGACCACGTCCAGCATGTCGGCGGCAGGCTGGCGGGCGAGTTCTTCGCCTCCGAAGACGTCGATCGGAGACGGAGAATCCACCACCGACCGGTCGGTTCTGCGCGTGCCGAGAACGATCACGGTATCGACCTCGGTCACGGCCGGTTCAGCCGGCGCGGCTGGTTCCGCGGCGTTGGCCAGGCTGGCGTACGCCAAGGTCAGAGAAAACGCTGAAATACCCGAAAGCAAAATAGTCCGTGAGCACTTAGTCATGCATACCCCCTCGTGGCGCTATGCGCGCGCGTTTGCTTTCTCCGTGGTGCTTCCCGGTTCGAGTGTTCTTATTTGATAATAAAAGTCGGGCGATACATTCGATGAATGTCGCCTCTGAAACAGTTCTTCAGACCTGCAACTTCCGCAATAGCTCCCGCCGCCCTCGGGTCGTAACGGGGCCTTCAGGCGCGTCGGCGCCCCTTTGCACGGCGCCCGCCATGATTTTTTGCAGCGCGATGATCATGATTGCGGCGCCGACGAGCAGCCGACGCCGGACTCAACTCCGGGAGGAGTCGGTCGGGCGCGTCACATGACGGTCAGCCGGACAGGAGCGCGATCGCGGCGCGCGCCGGGTCTGTCGGTGCTTTGGGCCTTGAGGCCGCGCCTAGGCGTGCTCGACCAGCACGCCGGGCCGGGCGGCGTCGAGGCCGAAGGTCACCGGCAGGTGACGCACGTGCGGGGTCTGCAGGTTCAGGGCCTTGGCGCCGCGGGCGATGGCCAGCTTGCCAAGCGCCGTGGGGCCAAAGCCTGCCTGGACCTTGGGACTGGCGCCCAGCCGGCGGCGCAGCACGCCGTTGGCGTAGATGACGTTGGCCCGCATCAGGGCCGGCGGGGTCATGAATTCGATCGAGATCGAGACGTTCAGCATGGGGCCGTTCTCGATCCGGTGCGGGGCGTTCTGCTTCCAGGTGACCATGGAGCCGGGCGTCAGCTCGACGGCCTGGGCGCCGGCGTCCCACGCGGGCTCGAAGGCGAACTGCTCGGCGGTCTCGCGCAGCACGATCTTTTCCAGCGCCAGTTCGCCGACATAAGGATCGGCGACCGGATAGACCCAGACCTTCTTGACGCCGCGGATCTGCCACAGCGACACCAGCGGCACGTCGAGATGGTAGAACACCTGGGCGTTGGCGCTGCTGATCAGCATGCCCAGATCGCGCTTGAAGGTCTTCAGGCCCGGAACCTCCCTCTCCTTCTCGGCGAAGATCTCGTCGCAGAGGGCGGCGTATTCGGGGACGTGGTCGTTGGTGTGGCGCAGGTTCAGCCAGATGCGGCCGGCCTTGGCGGCCTCCAGCAGCTGGTCGCCCGAGAGGTTCCCCGCCGAGCCCTTGCGCCAGGTGGTCCAGGCCTTGGGGTCCTCGCCCATGGTGAAGACGCCCAGCAGCTCGCGCGGATAGCGGTCAAGCAGCCGCGCCAGGCCTTCGTCGTCGAACATCGGCCGCTCGTGCAGGCCGTGCTTGAAGACGAGGTTCTCCTTGCCGAAGGCCTTGGCCTTTTCGGGGGTCCAGTCGTGGATGATGGTCATGACGCCAGCCTCACGCCGAGTGTCCGTAGAAGTGGATCTTGAAGGGCCCCCACCACAGGGTCTTGCCCAGGCCGCGAGCGGCGCGGTCGAGCCATTCGGCCCGGTCGCCGGCGCGGGTCAGCCACTTGAAGCCGGCCACGGCCCCGAACAGGGCGGCCTGGACGACGCCGACCGCCATCCAGCGGGCGACCCCCGCCCGATCCGGCGGCACGGCGGCGGCGCAGTGGGCCGAGGGACCCTGGCCGTAGGCGAAGGCGCGGCGGATCGTGTAGTCGAGGGTCAGGCGCTCGGGCAGCGGGTCTTCCCAGACCCACGCCTGCGGCTCCCAGGCGAAGACCGCCCCGGCCGCCTGCATGTGGCCAAACAGCATGTCGTCCTCGCCGCCGATATGGTTGCGCTCGACGGCGAAGGGCGCGACGGGATCGGGCAGGCTTGAGCGCTTCAGCAGGCTGTCGCCGCAGCCGTAATAGTGGTCGATGACGCCGGCCTGGTCAGGACCGAGGCGCGAGAAGAACCGCTCCAGATAGTCGCGATGGGCGGCGCCCTCCGGGGCGCGGCCGCGGACCGGGCCGAAGACGACGTCGGCGGCGTAGCGCGTCTGGGCCGCCAGCAGAGCGGCCAGCCAGCCGACCGGGGCCTCCTCGTCGTCGTCGAGGAAGGCGATGAACTCGCCAGATGCCTTGGCCATGCCGGCGTTGCGGGCGTTGGCGACGCCGGCGCGGGGCTCGTGCACGTAGTGGACGGGGAACGGCGCTTGCGCGGCCAGGGCCTCGGCGACCGGTTGGGCCGAGGGCGTCTGGTCGTTGTCGACGATCACGAGCTCGAGCTCCGAGTGATCCACCCCGGCCTGGGCCAGGACCGAGCGGGCCGCGACGGTGAGGCTGCCGGGCCGACGCTGGGTCGGGATCATGATCGTCACGCGCGCCATCAGACCTCCATCGTCGCGTTGCGCCGGCGGCCCTGGGCGGCGACGGCGTCGACCAGCCCCTTCACCCTGCCGCCCATCGTAAGCTCGGTGCTGGCGATGATGTCCATCCGCCGACGCAGGCGCGCAACCGCTCCATCGCCGTTGGCGCCGGCCAGTGCCCAGACGCCTTCCACCGAGTGGGCGACGCGGCCGGCCATGCTGGCCGAGGTGACCGCCCCGTCGGCGATCAGGGTCTGGGTCAGGCCGTAGGAGTGCTTGTAGTGGTCGGAACCGGGGCCGAGATCATAGCGGGTCAGGCCCTGCTCCGGCATGGCCGCGATGGCCCGCGGGAAGAAGATCTGGCCCGGCGACCAGGCGGCGAAGGCCGGATTGGTCGAGGCGATCCACGGGTGGTAGGTCGCGCCCTGGCGCACCCCGAAGTGGCCGGCCACCAGCTGGCCGCCGGCGTAGAGGTTGATCATCAAGCCCCGGAAGTCGCCCTCGCGGGTCTCGAACAGGGTCTGGAACAGGTCGCGCGTCCATTGCGGGCGCAGGAAGTCGTGCACGCCGGTGCGCTCGATCTGCTCGCGCTTCCAGGCGATCAGCTGGTCGAACGACTCCTGGGAGTCGTCGGCGGCCTTCAGCACCACCTGCCCCATCTCGCGCTCGAGCTTGTTGTCGAGGCGGCGGTAGTTTTTGATCTTCTTGGGGCTGCCCGAACGGACGGCCTCCAGATAGGCGTCGACGTCGCCGCCGATGTCGATGACGTAGGCGGCGGTCGTCGGCTCGGCGGCGAAGGCGGCGGCCGGATCGACGAGGCCGGTGTAGCGGAACACGGCCAGATCGGCGGCGCGCAGCACCTGGGCCGCGTCGATCTCGGCACCGGGCTTGGCGATCAGGCCATGATAATCCGACAGGGGCGCGCCGATCGGCCGGGCCATGCCGCCGGGACGGCGATGGTGGGGCAGGAAGCCGATGGTCTCGCCCTCGCGCCGGATCACCGCGACCCGCGCGTCCTCACGCACCCGGCCGACGGCCTGGGTGAAGTCAGGACCCAGCAGCGGGCTGGCCAGGGCCGGAACGGCCGCGGCGAAGGCTCGCCACAGGGCCACGTCCGCCTGGGCCATGTCGGCGGGGTGCAGGGTCTCGACTTGCAGCATGTCCACCTGTCCTAATCCGGCTCGGCTAAGGAATGATGGAAACAATTCTGCAACCTCGGGGCCAACCTCAGGATACGAAGGTCGCGCGCAGGATGCGTTCGAGCCAGACCTGATCGGTCTCGTCGAAGGCGGCCGGGCGGTCGGAGTCCACGTCGAACACGGCCAGCAGGCGGCCGTCGCCGTCGAAGACCGGCACGACGATCTCGCTGGCCGAGCGGGCGTCGCAGGCGATGTGGCCCGGGAATGCGTGGACGTCGGCGACCAGCTGGGTCTGGCCGGTCTCGGCGGCCGCGCCGCAGACGCCACGGCCGAAGGCGATGCGCAGGCAGCCCAGCGTGCCCTGGTAGGGACCGACAACCAGCTCGCGCTCCTTGGCCGGATCGACGACGTAGAAGCCGGTCCAGAAATAGTGGTCGAAGCTGTTGGCCAGCATCGAAGCCACCGTGGCCATCCGGGCCGTCACATTGCCTTCGCCGTCGAGCACCGAGGCGATCTCGTCGGCCACCTCGGCGTAGCGGGCGGCCTTGTCGGCGGAGAGGGTCTTGTCGTTGAAAGCTTCAGCCATGGCCCGGATATAGCGTGATCGTGTGCGGAAGCGAGCCCCCGCGCACGGCGTTTTCCCCAAGCTTCACCGTCCCATTCCAGGCAAGACCCGGAATGGCACAGCTCCTAGAACTCTTCCCAGTCGCCCGGGCGCGATTGCGGCGCCACCTTCAGGGCGTTGGCGCCCTGGACGTAGCGTTCCCGGAAGGCCTCGCGGCGCGGGGCGGCCGGCTGGCGCGGCGCCGTGCGCAGTTCGCGGACCTCGGCGCCGACCTGGAAGCGGCCGATCAGGCGCTCGAGTTCGGCGGCCTCGCTGGACAGGGCGTGGCTGGCGGCGGTCGACTGCTCGACCATGGCCGCGTTCTGCTGGGTGACCTGGTCCATCTGGTTGACGGCGGTGTTGACCTCGGCCAGGCCGATGGCCTGCTCCTTGGCCGACGAGGCGATCTCGCCGACCAGGGCGTTGATCTCGGAGACCTGCTCCATGATCTGCTGCAGGGTCTCGCCGGTCTCGCCGACCAGACGCACGCCCTTGCCGACCTCGTCGGTGGACGCGCGGATCAGGCCCTTGATCTCCTTGGCGGCGTCGGCCGAGCGCTGGGCGAGAGCCCGCACTTCCTGGGCGACAACCGCGAAACCACGTCCCGCCTCGCCGGCCCGCGCGGCCTCGACGCCGGCGTTCAGCGCCAGGAGGTTGGTCTGGAAGGCGATCTCGTCGATGACGCCGATGATCTGGGTGATCGACTGCGACGACTTCTCGATGCCGCCCATGGCCTGGACGGCTTCGGTGACGACCTTGCCGCTCTTCTCGGCGTTGGCCTTGGCGCTCTCGGTCAGCTGGCGGGCGCGCTCGGCGCCGTCCGAGCTCTTCTTCACCGTGGCGGTGATCTGGTCGAGGGCGGCTGCGGTCTGCTCCAGGCCGGCGGCCTGGCGCTCGGTGCGCTGGGCCAGGTCGTCGGAGGCGTGGCTGATCTCGGCGCAGCCGGTGCGGATGCTCTGGGCGGCCGACAGGATGCCGGCCATGGTCTGTTGTAGGCTCTCGACGGCGGCGTTGAAGTCGCGCGGCATCTTGCGGGCGTCGCCGGCGAAGCCGTCCTCGCGCATGCGCCAGATGAGATCGCCGTCGGCCAGCTTCTCCATGCCTTCGCCGAGGGTGGCGACGGCTGCGGCCTGGGCCTTGGCGAAGGCTTCGGCCTCTTCGGCGTGGCGCTGGCGCTCGATCTCCGCGGCGGCGCGTTCGGCCTCCTGCTCGGCGCGGCGGCGCTGGCCGTCGGCCAGGTCGTGGCGGAAGCCGTCGAGGGCGCGGGCGATGGCGCCGATCTCGTCGCCGCCGGTCACGCCGGGCACCGGCTGGTCGTAGCGGCCGGCGCTGAGAGCGTCGACCGACTGGGTCAGGCCCGACAGCGGCTTGCGCACCAGGCTGGCGCTGGCCAGGAACAGGGCCAGCAGCACCGCGCCGGTGATCATCACGCCGCCGACCAGCAGGATCATGGCCAGGCGATCGGCCGGACCGGTGATGGCCGAGCGCGGCACGTCCATGACCAGCGCCCAGGTGGTGTTCAATTCGGGAATGGCGATGGGGCGGATCATACGCTCCATCTCCTCGTCGCCGACCTTGACGCCGCTGAACAGCGCCGCCTCGCCGCCGCTCAGGGCGGCCTTGACCTTGTCGGCGCCGGCGTCGGCATAGGCCGTGGTGCGCTTGTCGGCGTCGGGGTGGGCCACCCACTTGCCGGCCGCCGACAGCAGCATGACGCGGCCGCCGCCCAGGGGCTTCAACTGCTCCAGGCGCTTGGAGACGCCGTCCAGCGACAGGTCGACGCCGGTCGCGCCGAGGAACTGGCCGCCGATCATCGCCGGATAAACCACCGAGGTCATCAGCTCGGTCTTGCCGGCCACCACGTAGGGATAGGGCTCCAGCAGCGCGGCCTTATGGGTGTCGCGCGGGATCGTGTAGTAGGGCTGGCTGTATTCGTTGCCCTCGTTGAGGGGCTGGAACACCACCTTGCCGTCGGCGTGCACCCAGTAGGGCGTGAAGCTGCCGTCGGGATTGGCGCCCATCTCGGTCTGGCCGGCGAACTCGGCGTCGCGGCCGTCCAGGGCGTTGGGCGCGGCCATGAACCAGCTGCCCATGACGATGGGCGTGGCGTCGGCCTGGGGCCGCAGCATCTCGATATAGGTCTTGCGGTCGCGCAGGCCGGCCGAATGGGCGGCGGCGATCGCGCCGGCGGTCGAGCGCGAGGTGGCCTCGACCCGGCCGATCTCGGTGCGGATCTGCTCGATGGCGTCATCGGCAACGGCGTCGGCGTAGCGGTGCGTCAGCCCGGCCACGATGCCGGAGGTGTGCATCGACACCGCCACGGCGGCGGCGATCAGCAGAAGACCGATGGCCAGACCCGCCACCGTCACCAGCTTCCACGCGATGGTCAGCCGACCGAACGCCTTCATAAAAGAATCTCCACAGCCCGAGCCTTAGCTTGGTTGTGGCGGTCGATTCCTAACGGCGCTTTAACCGAGATTAACCTGCGACAATCTGGCGCCTCGCCGCGCTTGCGCGCGGCCCCCTCCGGCCCTCTGGGCCACCTCCCCCAGAGGGGGAGGATCTGAGCGCCAAGATGCTCCCCCTCTGGGGGAGC
>NZ_JBWKPK010000055.1:0-20498 GCF_059418205.1 Caulobacter sp. GW821-FHT09B11
CGCGGGGTGGAGCAGCCCGGTAGCTCGTCAGGCTCATAACCTGAAGGTCACAGGTTCAAATCCTGTCCCCGCACCCAAACTCTTCGAATGGCCTCCGTTTTCGGGGGCCATTTGTCGTTTCGGCGTATCCCTCAAGAAAAGCCCCCGGTTCGTCGCCGGGGGCTTTCTGCGTTTCAGGACCCTGACAGTTCGCCCAGAGCCGCCGCCATGGCCTGGGCGACGCCGTCCCAGTCGCCGCGCTCGGCCTGGCGGAAGACCCGGACGCTGTCGTACCAGGGACTATCGCTGCGATCGGTCAGCCAGCGCCAGTCGCCGACGGCGTTGACGGCGATCCAGGTCGGCCGGCCCAGGGCGCCGGAAAGGTGGCCCACCGAGGTGTCGCAGGTCACCAGCAGGTCGAGATTGGCCAGGATCGCGGCGGTGTCGGCGAACGACCCGACCTCGTAGTCGAACCCAAGGCCATGGACGCGCATGCCGGCGGGCAGGGCGTCGAGCTGGTCCAGGCCATGGTCCTTCTGCAGGCTGACCAGGGACACGCCGGGAACGGCGGCCAGCGGCGCCAGGGCGCGCAAGGGGAAGGAGCGGCCGCGCTCGACGTCGGCGCGGGGGTTGCCCTGCCAGACGACGCCGACCTTGAGGCCCGGGATATCGGAGAGCCGCTCGGCCCAGGTCGCCGCCAGGGCCGGATCGGCCGCCAGATAGCCCTCGGCGCTCGGCAGGGTCTCCAGGGTGGTTTCAAGCCCGGCCGGCAGGCTGAACATCGGGCAGTGATAGTCGAAGGCCGGCGGGGCGTCGTGCGGGCCGAAGGCCTCGAACGGCCCTTCGAGCCCGGCCAGCAGCGGCAGCAGCGCCTCCTGCACCTGCAGCAGCACCCGCGCGCCGAGGGCGGCGACCTGGGGCACGAAGCGCAGGCATTGCAGGCTGTCGCCCAGGCCCTGCTCGGAATGGACCAGCAGGGTCTTGCCGGCCAGGGGCTGGCCGCTCCAGCGCGGCTGGGAAAAGTCGCGGGCGATCTTCTTCCTGGCGCGGATCAGGAGGCGGCTCTCGTGCTCGCGGAAGCCGCGGGCGTAGTCGCCGCGCTTGAGCAAGGCCAGGCCCAGCATCCAGCGGGCCTCGGGCAGCTCCTTCAGGGCCAGGGCCGCCTCGTAGCCGGCGATGGCGGCGTCGAGGTCGCCCATGTGCATGCTGGCGACGGCGACGCCGAACACGGCTTCGGGCGAATCCGGCTTGATGGCCAGGGCGGCGCGGAACGAGACCAGGGCGTCGGTGAAGCGGCTCTGCGACAGCCGCACCCCGCCCAGATTGACGTGCAGCTCGGAGAGGTTCGGGTCGACCTTGAGGCCGTCGAGCAGGGGCCGTGTCGCCTCGTCGGAGCGGCCCTCCTCGTGCAGCAGGCCGCCGAGATTGGCGTAGGCCACCGACAGGTCGGGCTTGAGGCGCACGGCCTGGACATAGGCGGCGATGGCGCCGTCGTGGTCGCCGGCGGCGCGGCGGGCCGCGCCCAGCTCCAGCTGCATCTCGCCGCCTGCCGCCCCCAGAGCCAGGGCGGCCTCGATGGCGGCCAGGGCGCCGGCCCCATCGTCCTGCATGCGGCGGGCGCGGGCCAGGATGCGGTTGAGGTCGGACGACCTGGGAAAGCGTTCCATGGCCGCGCGGACGCCGGTCTCGGCCTCGTCCAGCCGGTTCAGCTCCAGGCGCAGCTCGGCCAGCATGCCGTGCAGCTTCTCGTCCTGTGGTCGGGCGGCGACGGCGGCGGCGTAGGCGGCTTCGGCGTCGGGGCCGCGTCCCAGGCGGCGCAGCACCGCGCTGCGCGCGGCGTGGCCGTCGGCATGGGCGGGCGCGGCGGCGAGCAGGCGGTCATAGGCGGCCAGGGCGGTGTCGAGGTCGCTGAAGGCGGTCTCGAGATTGGCCAGGTTGAAGAGGGCGGCGGGAAAGCCGGGGCGGGCGGCCAGGGCCTGGTCGAACGCCGCGCGGGCCTCGTCCGGCCTGTCCAGCGCGCCCAGCACGACGCCCAGATTGGACAACAGGTCGGGGTTGCCGGGGCTGAGGGCGAGGGCGCGGGCGTAGGTTGCCTCGGCCTCGTCGAAGCGCTTGCCGGCCTTCTGGACGTTGCCGAGGTTCTGCAGGGCGGGGCCGCAGGCCGGGTCGAGCGCCAGGGCCTGGCGGCAGGCGTGCTCGGCCTCGGCGAGCTGGCCCTGCAGCCACAGGGCGTTGGCGAGGTTGGACCAGGCCGTGGCGGTGGGGCGCCGGGCCAGGGCGGCGCGGATCAGCTGGACGGAGCCGGCGAGATCCCCCTTCTGCTGGGCCACCACGCCCAGATAGTGGGCGGCGTCGTCGAGCTGCGGATCGGCGGCGAGGGCGGCGCGGTAGAGATGCTCGGCCTTGGCCAGGTCGCCGCCGCGATGGGCGGCCAGGCCGTCCTGGAGCAGGGCGGCGGGTTGGGGGCGGGGCATGGGCGGCGTCCGGCTGAGGCTATCGTCCGCGTTTTGGGCCGTGAGTTTTGCCTTGGGATTGCCGACGGGTGGCGTTTTGGAGGCGAGCTCCTTCCTCCACTCCCGTCATTCCCGCCCTTGTGGCGGGAAGCCCTCTGTCAGCCGCGAGGGCCGGAGGGGCGGATCGCCGGCGATCCGCTTGCGCTTCACATGCGAGCGGAACCAGGGGTTCCCGCCACAAGGGCGGGAATGACGGGAGGTTGGGAGGTTGGAGGTTGAGAAGGCTGGGAGGTTGGGCGGTCGGAAGCGGCTAGGCCGGCTCCGGCGACGACTTGGAGCCGCCGTCCCACAGGCGGTTGTCGGCAGGGATCGGGCGGTGGGCGTGGCGGCGGGCGAGGCGCTCGCGCCACCAGCCGCGATGGTCCTCGACGGCGAGCATGTCGAAGGCGTCGTGGGTCTGGGCCGCGCCGATCTCCAGATAGGCGTCGAGGTTGGCGAGGTCGGGAACGGGCAGGGCGCCGTCGCGCAGGTCGCGCCACATGCCGGCGTAGAGGTCTTCCAGAGCGCAGACGAGGCCGGGGGTGTCGAACAGCACGCTGTCGTCGCGCAGCTCCAGGATCCGGGCCTTCAGCCGCGCCAGGCGATCGGCGTCGAGGCCCAGCTCGACGGCGGCGTCGACGAAGGCGTCGGGCGTGTCGCAGACCAGTTCGGGCAGGCCCGCCGCGCGCAAGAGGCTGCCGCAGACGCGGGCGGCGAAGCTGCGGCCGGCCAGGGTGACGATCGGCACGCCCATCCACAGGGCGTCCGACGCCGTGGTGTGGGCGCCATAGGGCAGGGCGTCGAGGAACACGTCGGCCAGGACGTAGCGGGCCAGGTGCTCGGGATTGGCCATCTTGTCGGCGAAGACCAGCCGCTCGGGCGACAGGCCGCGCTCGGCCGCCTTGGCCCGCAGGCGCTCGTGCGACTCCTCCGAGCCGCTGAGCAGCCAGAGCACCGAGTTCGGCACGCGCTCCAGCACCGCGAACCAGCGGTCGAGGGTGAAGGGGGTGATCTTCTGCATGCCGTTGAAGCTGCAATAGACGACGGCGTCGTCGGGCAGGCCGGCCTCGCGCCGCGTGGGCGGGAAGGGCGAGACGCGGCGTTTGCGGTCGTTGGGCTGGTAGCAGGGCAGCCGCAGGACCTTTTCCGAATAGAACACCTCGTCGCCGGGCGGGATGATGAAGTCGTCGGCCACGATGTAGTGGTGGTAGGGGCTGCCGGTCGTGCCGGGGAAGCCCAGCCAGTTGACGATCACCGGCGCGGGCCGCATCGCCAGCAGCCGGGTGCGGCCGTCGCGGGTGTAGCCGTTGACGTCGACCAGGATCTGGATGCCGTCCTGGGCGATGCGGCGGGCGGCCGTGGCGTCGTCCATGCGGTTGATCGTCACCCAATGGTCGACGTCGGCCATGATCCGCTTCTGCAACGGGTCAGTCAGTTCGGGGCCGCAGTAATAGGCGAAGACCTCGACCTTGGACCGGTCATGCAGGCCGTAGATCTCGGCGGTCAGGTGGCCGATGGCGTGGTGGCGCAGGTCCGACGACAGGTAGCCGATGCGCAGGGGCTGGTCGTCGCCGCGCGAGAGGGCGACCGACAGGTCCATCAGCTCGGAAGGCGCGCCGACGTCGAGGCGGTTGTAGTTCCAGGCCGCCGCCAGCTGGGTCATCGGGTCGTCGGCGTAGGCGGCCAGAGACAGCGGCGACATGCCGGTCATCAGGGCCTGGGCGTCCATCCGCTCCCAAGGGTCGACGATCGGCCACTCGACCTGGCGCTGGCGCAGGGCCAGCAGGTGCTGGATCGCCTCGCGCTGGCGCGGGTCGAGATCCAGGCTCTGGCGCAGCATGGCCTCGGCGGGCTGGTCCTGGCCCACGCCTTCCAGCACCCGGGCGGTCTGGTTGAGGGCCGTGGTCTTGTGGGCGATCGACTGGCCGTTGACGCTCGCCAGCTTGTCGGTGGCGGCGGTCCATTGCAGCACGGCCAGGTTGGCCGCGCCCATCCGCTCATAGACCCGGCCCAGGTTGATGTAGGTCGGGATGAAGTCGGGATTGACCACCACGGCCCGCTCCAGCTGCGAGCGGGCGCCGGCCAGGTCGCCGCTGTCGGTCAGCACGACGGCGAAGTTGAACAACACCGCATAGAGCAGGGGATTGTCGCCGTTGGCGGCGATCCAGGCCTGGTAGATCGCCACGGCCGCGGCGGGGCCGCGCTCGCGGCGCGTGGTCTCGGCGACATTGATCAGCTCGACGACGCTCAAGGAGACGATCGGGGGCGCAACGGCGGGGGCGGCGGAATCCGGCATCGGGATGGGGGCTCTAGTATTGGGCGGCGGTCACGGCCGCGCGCTGGGCGGCGCTGAGGGCGGCCAGCTGGGTCGTGGTCACGTATGAAAGCTGCTCGGCGTTCAGCGCGCCGATCTGGCTGGTCGTGAGGCCGGCCAGGAAGGTCGTGCCGAGGCCCGCGATCTGGGTCGTCGTGAGGCCCGAGATCTGGGTGTAGGTCAGGGCCGCCATGTCGACAGCCGACAGGTTGTCGAGCTGCACCGTCGTCAGGGCCGCGACCTGGGTCGAGGTCAGGGCGGCGAACTGGGCGGCGCTGAGCGCCTGGAGTTCGGTCACCGCCAGGTTCGAGATCTGGGTCGTGCTCAGCGAGGCCAGCTGGGTGGTGGTCAGGGCGGCGACCTGGGTCGTGGTCAGGGCGCGCAGCTGCATGCGCACCAGGGCGCCCAGCTGGGTGGTGCTGAGGGCGGCGATGGCCGTGGTGGTCAGCTCGCCGATGTCGGTCACCGTCAGGGCGCCGATCTGGGTCGTGGTCAGGCCCGCCAGCTGGGTGATGGTGAGGGCGGCGATCTGGGTCTCGGTGAAGCCGGTGACGGCCGTCGCCGACAGGGCGCTGATCTGGGTCGAGCTGAGAGCCGAGACCTGGGTGGTGGTCAGCCGCGCCACCTCGTCGGCGGTCAGGCCCGAGACGCCGGTCAGCGACAGGGCGGCGATCTGGCTGGTGGTCAGGGATTCCAGGTGCGCGGCGGTCAGGGCCTGAACGCCGGTGGCCGACAGGCCACTGAACTGGGTGGTGGTCAGCTCGGCGATCTGTTCGGACGACATGGCGTCGATCTGGCCGGCGCTAAGGGCGCCCATCTGGGTGGCGGTCAGGCCGTCGATCTGGGTGGTGCTGAGCGAGGCGACCTGTGTGGCGGCCAGGGCGGCGACGGCGCTGGTCGACAGGGCCGAGACCTGGGTCGAGGACAGGTCGTCGATCTGCGTCACGCTCAGCGACGAGGCTCCGGCGGCGCCGAGGCCCGCCAGTTGGGTGGTGGTCAGCGACGCCAGCTGGGCGGCGGTCAGCGAGGCGACGTCCTCGCCCTCCATGGCCGAGACCTGGGTGGCGGTCAGGCCCGACAGCTGGGTGGTCGACAGCGCCGCGACCTGGGCCGTGGTCAGGGCCGCGACCTCGCTGGTCGACAGGGCGTGGACCAGGGTGCTGGTCAGGCCCGCCAGCTGGGTGGTGGTCAGGGCGGCGACCTGGTCGCCCGTCAGGCCGGCGATCGCCGTCGTGCTCAGCGCCGCCAGCTGGGTCGAGGTCAGGGCCCCGATCTGGGTGGTGGCGAGGGCGGCGACCTCGGTGCTGGTCAGGCCCGCCATCTGGGTGGTGGTCAGAGACGCGACCTCGGTGGTCGTCAGTCCGACCAGCGCATCGGGATTGAGCGCGGCGATCTGGGTCGCCGACAGCCGCCGCAGCTGGGTGGTGGTCAGGGCGCTGAGCTGGCTGGAGGTGAGGCCCGACAGCGCCGTGGTCGTCAGCGACGAGACCTGGGTGGTGGTCAGGGCCCCGAGCTGCGCCGCCGAGAAGGCCGCCATCTCGGTCTTGGTCAGGCCCGACAGCTGGGTGGCGGTCAGGGCCGCGACGCCGGTGGTGGTGAGGCCGGCGATCTGGCCGGTGGTCAGGGCCCCGATCTGGGTCGAGGTGAGGCCGCGCATCTGGGTGGTGGTGAGCGCGGCGATCTCGGTGGTCGTCAGGGCGCTGATCAGGGTGGTCGACAGGCCCGAGATCTGGGTCGAGCTGAGCGCCGTCAGCTGGGTGGAGGTCAGGGCCGCCAGCTGGGTCGAGGACAGGCCGCTGAGCCCCGTGGCCGTCAGGGCCGAGACCTGGGCCGCGGTCAGGGCGCCGATCTGGTCGACCGACAGGCCGGCGATCTCGGTCGAGGTCAGGGCCGCGACCTGGGTGGTCGACAGGGCGGCGATGTCGGCCGTGCTGAAGGCCGACAGCTGGGTGGTGGTCAGGGACGCGATCTGGGTCATCGACAGGCCCGCGATCTGGGTCGTGGTCAGGGCGGCGATCTGCTCGGTCGTCAGGGCGCCGATCTCGGTGGTGGTGAGGCCGGCGATCTGGGTCGAGGTCAGGGCCGCCAGCTGGCTGCTCGAAAGCGCGCCTAGCTGGTCGTCGCTGAGGCCGGTCAGCGCCGTCGCCGTCAGGGCCGAGATCTGGGTGGTGGTGAAGGCGGCGATCTGGGTGGTCGTGAGCGAGGCGATCTCGGTCGCCGTCAGCCCCTTCACCTGGGTGGTGGTGAGCGTCGAGATGTCGGTCGTGCTGAGGCCGGCCAGGGCCTCGGGATCGAGCGCCGCGATCTGGGTCGAGGTCAGGCGGTGCAGCTGGGTGGTCGACAATGCCTCCACCTGGCCGGAGGTCAGGCCCGAGATCGCCGTCGTCGTCAGGGCGGCCACCTGGGTCGAGGTCAGGGCCTCGATCTGGCCGGTGGTCAGGGCCTCGACCTCGGTGCTGGTCAGGCCCAGCAGCTGGGTGGTGCTCATGGCCGCCAGGCCGGTCGTGGTGATGGCGGCGATCTCGCTGGTGGTCAGGGCCCCGACTTGGGCCGAGGTCAGGCCGCGCAGCTGGGTGGTGGTCAGCGAGGCGATCTCGGTGGTCGTCAGGCCGGCGATCGCCGTGGTCGACAGGGCCGAGATCTGGGTCGAGTTGAAGGCCGCCAGCTGCGTGGCGGTCAGGTTCGCCGCCTGGTTGGCCGTCAGGGCGCCCAGCTGCGTCGTCGTCAGCGCGCCCATCTGGCCGGTGGTCAGGGCCGCCAGTTGGGTCGTCGTCAGGGCCGCCAGCTGCGTGGCGGTCAGGGCCTGGAGCTGGGTGGTGGTCAGGGCCGTCATCTCGGTGACCGTCAGGCCGCCGATCTGGGTGGTGGTCAGGGCCGCGACCTGCGTGGCCGTCAGGGTCGTCAGCTGGGTGGTGGTCAGCGAGGCGATCTGCGCGGCCGACAGACCGGCGATGCCGGTGGTGGAGAGGGCGCTGAGCTGGGTCGAGTTCAGCGCCGACAGCTGCTCGCCCGACAGCGACTCGATCTCGGTGACCGTCAGGGCGGCCAGCTGCGTGGTGTTGAGCGCCGCGAACTGGGTGGTGCTGAGGGCGGCCAGCTGGGTTGTGGCCAGGTTGGCGATCTCGGTCGCCGTCAGGCCGGCCAGCTGCGTCGTGGTCAGCGCGCCGATCTGGCTGGTGGTCAGGCCCGCCAGGGCGTCGGTCGACAGCGCCCCGATCTGGGTCGAGGTGAGGCCCGAAAGCTGGGTGGTGGTCAGGGCCGCGGCCTGGTCTTCCGTAAGGCCGGCCAGGGCCGTGGCGGTCAGCACCGACAGCTGGGTCGAGGTCAGGGCCGCGATCTGGGTACCGGTGTCCAGCGACTCGATCTGGGTGGCGGTCAGGCCCTTGATCTGGGTGGTGGTCAGCGACTGCAGGTCGGTAGCGTCGAGGCCGCCGATCTCGTCGGTGGTCAGGGCCGAGATCTGGGTGGTCGTCAGCCCGGCCAGCTGGGTCGTCGTCAGCGAGGCCATCTGGTCTTCGCTGAGCCCGGCGACGGCCGTGGCCGTCAGGGCGCCGATCTGGGTCGAGCTGAGGCTGGCCAGCTGGCCGGTGGTCAGGGCCTCCAGCTGCGTGGCCTTCAGTCCCTTGAGCTGGGTGGTGGTGAGGGCGGCCAGTTCGGTGGTCGTCAGGCCGGCCACGGCGTCGGCGCTGATCGCCCCGATCTGGGTCGAGGTCAGGGTCGCGACCTCGGTGGTCGTCAGTCCCGCCACCTGGTCGTCCGTCAGCGCGCCCATCTGGGTGGTGGTTAGGCCCTTGACCTGGGTGGTGGTGAGGCTGGCCAGCTGGGTGACGTCGAGCGCGGCGATCTCGGTCGCCGTCAGGGCGCCGATCTGGGTCGAGGTGAGACCCGCGATCTGGGTCGTGGTCAGGGCGTCGATCTGGGTCTCGGTGAAGCCCGTGATCGCCGTCGTGGTCAGCGCCTTCAGCTGGGTGGAGGTCATCGCCGCCAGCTGGGTCGTGGTCAGGGCGGCGACCTCGGTCCTGGTCAGGCCCGCCACCTGCGTGGTCGCCAGGGCGCCGATCTCGGTCGTGGTCAGGGCCCGGACCTGATCGGTGGTCAGCGCCCCGATCTGGGTGGCCGTCAGGCCCGCCAACTGGGTGGTCGAGAGCGCCGCGATCTCGGCGCTGGTCAATCCCTGGACGGCCGAGGTGGTCAGGGCCGCCAACTGGGTCGAGGTCAGGGCCTTGACCTGGGTGGTGGTCAGGGCCGCGACCTCGGTCGAGGTCAGCCCCGCGATCGCCGTCGTCGTCAGGGCGGCCAGCTGGGTGGTGGTCAGCGAAGCCGCCTGCTCGGTCGACAGGTTGGCGATCTGGGTCGCGGTCAGGCCGGCCAGCTGGGTCGCGGTCAGGCTGGCGATGGCCGTGGTCGACAGGCTGTCCAGCTGGGTGGTGGTGAGGCCCCGCAGCTGGGTCGAGGTCATGGCCGACAGCTGGGTGCTGGTCAGGGCCGAGACCTGCTCCTCGGTCAGGCCCGAAATGCCGGTCGAGGACAGGGCCGCGAACTGGGTGGTGCTGAGCGCCGCCAGCTGGGTTCCGCTGAGGGCGGCGATCTCGGTGGTGGTCAGCCCGGCCAGCTGGGTGGTCGTCAGGCTGGCCATCTGGGTGGCGCTCAGCGCCTCGATCTGGGTCGTCGACAGCTTGCCGATGTCGGTCGAGGTCAGGCCGCGCAGCTGGGTGGCGCTGAGGCTGGTGATCTGGGTGGCGGTCAGGCCGGCCAGGGCCGCGGTCGACAGCGCCCCGATCTGGGTCGAGTTCAGCGCGGCCAGCTGGGTCGTGGTCATGGCCGCGACCTGGTCGCTCGTCAGGCCGCCCAGCGCCGTGGCCGTCAAGGCCGCCGTCTGGGTCGAGGTCAGGGCCGAAAGCTGGGTGTCGGCGTCGAGCGCCGCCGCGGCCGTGGCGGTCAGGCCCTTGACCTGGTTGGCGCTCAGCGAGGCCAGCACCGTCGCCGTCAGGGCGCCGACCTCGGTGCTGGTCAGGGCCGCGATCTGGGTCGAGGTGAGGCCGGCCGCCTGGGTGGTGGTCAGGGCGGCGATCTGGTCCTCGGTGAGGGCCGCCGTCGCCGTGGTGCTGAGCGCCCCCAGCTGCTTGGACGTCAGGCTCGACACCTGCTCGACGCTCAGGGCCGCGGCCTCGCTCTTGGTCAGGCCCTTCAGCTGGGTGGTGGTGAAGGCGGCGATGACGGTGGTGGTCAGGTCGTCGATCTCGTCGACGCTGATGGCCGCGATCTGGGTGTAGGTGAGGGCGGCCCGCTGCGAGGTCGTCAGGCCGTTGATCTCGGTCGCCGACAGGGCGCCGACCTGGGTGGTGGTCAGCACCGCCACCTGCACCGCCGTCAGGCCCGACAGCTGGGTCTCGCTCAGGCCCGAGATCTCGGTGGTGCTGAGGCCCTTGATCTGTGTGACCGTCAGGGCCCCGATCTGGGTCGAGCTGAGGGCGGCGAACTGGGTCCCGTTCAGCGCCTGCAGCGAGGTGGTCGTCAGGCCGCGGATCTGGGTGGTGGTCAGCGACTGCAGCTGCTCGACGCTCAGGGCCTCGATCTGGGTGGTCTTCAGCGCCGCCAGCTCGGTCGAGGTGAAGCCGCGCAGCTGGGTGGTGGTCAGGGCCGAGATGAAGTCTTCGGACAGGCCCTTGACCTGGGTGGTGGTCAGGTTGCCCAGCTGCGTGGCCGTCAGGGCCGAGGCCTGCTCCGAGGTCAGGCCCGACAGGGCCGTGGCCGTCAGGCCCTTGATCTGGGTCTTCGACAGCTCGTCGATCTGGGTGACGCTGAGGGCGGCGATCTGCTCGGCGTCGAGGGCGGCGATCTCGGTGACCGTCATCCCGTCCATCTGGGTGATGGTCAGGGCCGCGACCTCGGTGGTGGTCAGGGCGTCGATCTGGGTGGTGGTCAGGGCCCCGACCTGGGTCGAGCTGAGGGCGTTCAGCTGCTCGATGCTGAGGGCGACGATCTCGGTCACCGTCAGGCCGCGGATCTGCTTGGTGCTGAGCACGGCGATCTGGGTGGGGCTCAGCACCGCCAGCTGCTCGGTCGACAGGGCGCCCAGTTCGGTCGCGGTCAGGCCCTTGACCTGGGTCGTCGTCAGGCTCGCGATCGCGGTGGTGGTCAGGGCGCCGACCTGGGTGGTGGTCATCGCCCCGAGCTGGGCCGAGGTCAGGCCCGCCAGCTGGGTGGTGGTCAGCGCCGACAACTGCTCGGTCGTCAGGCCCTTGATCTGGGTGACCGTCAGGGCCGACAGCTGGGTCGGCGACAGCACCGCGAACTGGGCGCTGGTCAGCTCGCCGATCTCGGTGGCGGTGAAGCCCTTGATCTGCTGGGTGGTGAGGGCGGCGATCTCGTCTACGCCGAAGGCCTCGATCTGGTCGTCGATCAGCACCGACAGCTGCGAGGCGCTGAACGACATCTGCCCGACCGTCAGGGCCGAGATCTGGGTCGTGGTGAGCGCCGCGACCTGCTTGGTCGACAGATAGGTGATCTGGGTCGACGAGAGTGCCTGGATCTCTTCGACCGTGAAGGCCTGGATCTGGTCGGTCGACAGCGCCGCGATGTCGGTCTTGGTGAGCGCCGAGACCGCGGTGGTGGTCAGCGCCGAGATCTGGGCGACGCTCAGGGAGGAGACGTAGGAGCTCACGGCCGGCGGCCTTGCCAGGCGTCGAACCTCGACCGTGTCGCGGTGGTGGTCTCCAGACCCAAAAGCCCCAGCTTCCAAGAACGACCGCGACGGCGGCCAGCCTATGTGCTTGCGCACATGCTGGTGATTTCATGGGCGGGGTTTTGCTGGGCGACGTCGGCGGCGACACAAATCGCAACCTCTCGCGATACAAAGGCGCGCGGTGGTGGATAAGCGGGGTGGCTTGGCCTGGCCCGGAACCCCTCCCCGTAAAATCCCCGCGAAAGCGGGGACCCAGGTGTTTTATCGTCGAGCGCCGTGGGCGGCAGAAAAAAGCCTGGGTCCCCGCTTTCGCGGGGATTTTACGGAGGGGAGAGGTCTCTTACCGCCCGTCGATCCAGGTGCGCAGGACGTTGCGCTCGCCGTCGAGCAGCACGAGGTCGGCGGCCTGGCCCGGGGCGATCGAGCCGCGCGTGGCCGACAGGCCCAGGAACGCGGCCGGAGCGGCGGCGGCCATCATCACCGCGTCTTCCAGGCCAAGGCCCAGCATGTCCACGGCGTTGCGGACGGCGCCGATCATGTCGAGATCGGAGCCGGCCAGGGTGCCGCCGGGGCCGACGCAGACGCCGTCCTCGACGGTGATCGGCTGGCCTTGCAGCACGAAGCGCTTGTCGGCCATTCCCACGGTGGGCATGGCGTCGGTGACCAGCATGAAGCGGTCCAGCGGCCGGGTGCGCAGGGCGATGCGCAGCGTGGCCGGGTCGACATGGCGGCCGTCGACGATGATGCCGCACCAGGCCGACTGGCTCTCAAGCGCCGCGCCGACCGCGCCGGGGGCGCGGCTGGTCAGGGGCGACATGGCGTTGAAGAGGTGGGTGAAGCCGGTCAGGCCCGCTTCGAGCGCGGCGCGGACGGTCTCGTAGCGGGCGTTGGTGTGGCCGGCGGCCACGACCACGCCGGCCTGCGCAAGGCGGGCGACCATGTCCGGGGTGGTGGTCTCGGGGGCCAGGGTCACCAAGGTCCGGCCGCGCTTGAGCGACGACAGCAGGGCGATGGCGTCTTCGTCGAGGACGCGGAACTTGCCCGCGTCATGGATGCCCTTGCGCTGGGCGTTGAGGAACGGCCCCTCGATGTGCACGCCCAACACGCCGGGCACGCCCTTTTCGATCGCCTGCTCGGTGGCCCGCATGGCCGCGTCGACGACATGCAGGTCGTCGCTGATCAGGGTCGGCAGGAAGCCGGTCGTGCCGAACGGCCGGTGGGCCGCGCCGATGGCGGCGATGGTCTCCACGGTGGGCGCGTCGTTGAAGAGGACGCCCCCGCCACCATTGACCTGGGTGTCGATGAAGCCGGGAACCAGCAGGCCGCCGGAGAGGTCTTCCACGACGGCGTCGGCCGGGACGTCGGCGCGGTCGATGAGGCCGGCGATGACGCCGTTACGCACCAGCAGGGCCTGGCCGGCGACGACGCCGGCCGGCGTCAGGATCTCGGCATTCAAGAGCGCGGTGACGGGCATCAGACGGTCTGGGTCACCTTGTTGAGGTGGGGCGGGCTGTCGGGATCGTAGCCGCGCGCCACCGACAGGCCGGCGGCCATGCGGTAGAAGCTCTGCACCAGCAGGATCGGCTCCAGCAGCGGATGGCCCGACGCGGAAGGCAGCGTCGTCGCGCCCGAAACCTCGCCGCCGGCCAGCAGCACGGTCGCGCCGCGCTCGGCCAGGCCTTGGGCCATCTTCAGCGTGCTGTCGTAGGTCTCGTCCTGCTGGGCGAGCACCAGGGCCGGGAAGCCGTCCTTCACCAGGGCCATCGGCCCGTGCAGCACCTCGGCGGCGCTGAAGGCCTCGGCGTGCAGGCCGCAGGTCTCCTTGAACTTCAGGGCCGCCTCCTGGGCGATCCCGAAGCCGACGCCGCGGCCCAGGACGTAGAGGTTGGTCGCGCCCGACAGCGCCGCGATGCCGGCGCTCCAGTCCTGCTCCCAGGCCGCCGCCAGGCCTTGCGGCAGGGCGGTCAGGGCGGTGGTCAGGTCCTCGTCGCCCGTCCAGGCCGCGACCAGCTGGGCGATGGCTGTCAGGGCGGCGATGTAGGATTTCGTCGCCGCCACGCTCAGTTCCGGCCCGGCGTGCAGCGGCAGCACCGCATCGGCCAGTTGGGCCAGCGGCGAGCTCTCGTCATTGACCAGGGCCACGGTGAACGCGCCGCCCTGCTTGGCCGCCTCGACCGCCGCCAGCAGGTCCGGGCTCTTCCCCGACTGCGAGATGGCCAGGTACAGCACCCCCTCCAGGTCCTGGGGGGCGGCGTAGACCGACGACACCGACAGCGCCGCCGACGAGGTCAGCACCCCGGCCCGGGTCTCGATCAGGTACTTGGCGAAGGTCGCCGCATGGTCGCTGGACCCCCGCGCGCAGGTGACCACGGCCCGAGGCGGCGCCGCCCTCAGCCGCTCGGCGATCACTGCCGCCGCCTCCGCATTGGCCGCCAGCTGCCGGGCGACCACGCCCGAGGCCTCGCCGGCCTCCTGGAACATGCGCGTGGCTTCGGCGGTCAGGGCCTGTGCTTCGGGTCGGGTCAAGACGGTCGCCTCCAAGACGCTTCTTCCTTCGGGCCGTGGATCAGGACAGGGCGTTGAGTTCGGCCACGAAGTCGTAGGCGTCGCCGCGGTAGTAGGACTGGGTCACTTCTACCGCCCGGCCGTCCTTGAGAAAGCCGCGCCGCTCGATCAGCAGGCCCGCGTCCTTGGCCGGCACGTCCAGCAGGTCGGCCTGCTCGGCGGCGAACAGGATGGCCCGCAGCCTTTGCAGGGCGCGCACCGGCCGGTGGCCGGTCTTCTCCAGCGCCTCGTACAGCGAGGTGCCGACGATGTCGGTGGAGGGCAGGGCGAAGGCGGCGATGGTGGTGTATTCCACGGCCATCGGCGAGCCGTCGGCGTAGCGGATCCGGGCGAAGCGATAGACCGGCGTGCCGGGCGACAGGCCGAGAGTCAGCGACTCCTCGGGCGTCACCTGGCCTTCGCTGCGGCTGATCCATTCGCTGTGCGGCACGCGACCGCGCGAGATCATGTCCTCGGTGAACGACGACAGCGCCGAGAAGCTCTTTTCCACCCGCGAGGCCACGAAGGTGCCCGCGCCCTGGCGGCGGGTGAGCAGCCCTTCGCTGACCAGGCCGTCCAGCGCCTTGCGCACGGTGATCCGCGAGATGCTGAATTCTTCGGCAAGGTCGCGTTCGGCCGGCAGGGCGTCGTCGGGCGACAGGATCTTCTTCTGGATGGCTTCGCGCAGAGCCCGCTGCAGCTGCTTGTAGAGCGGCGCGTGGTCCTGCCCGTTGCCGTCCAGGCCCCCGATCTTTTCGGAAAACAGCATCAGGTCCCCACCAGCGTCAGGCTTGCATCTACCGCGATTTGCGCACCCCGGCGGCGCACGCAACAGTTCATGACCATTTTCATACCAATTATCTCATGGTCTGCAATTGGTTCTTTTTAGGTATTGTCATCAGCAAAAATTTCGTCACAGTCACACTCCGAGGTCTGAGAAGTACCGCTCTTTGCGGCTTTGCCGCGAGAAATTGGTATCGGATTGGGCTTGGGGTTCGGCTCCGGGTCCAAAGACCCGGCACAATGGGGAGAAGCCGAGTTATGAAGAGCATCCACAAGGCGGTCCTGACCGCTTCCGCCAGCCTGCTGGCCGTATTGGTCGCCGCGCCCGCGATGGCGCAGGAGACCTCGACCTCCGTAGAGGAGGTCGTCGTCACCGGCATTCGCGCATCGCTGCAGCAATCCATTCAATCCAAGCGTAACGCCGACGCCATCGTCGACGTGGTCACCGCCGAAGACGTCGGCAAGTTTCCGAGTTCGAACGTCGCCGAAGCCCTGACGATCGTTCCGGGCGTCACCGTCGACCGGGCTTTCGGCCAGGGCGAAAAGGTCTCGATCCTGGGCACCGACCCGGCCCTGAACCGCACTCTGCTGAACGGCCAGACGGTCGCGTCGGCCGACTGGTTCATCCTCGACTCTCCGGGCCGCACCTTCAACTACGCGCTGCTGGCGCCGCAGATCGTCGGCAAGGTCGAGGTCTTCAAGTCGCCCGAGCCGCGCATCGACGAAGGCAGCATCGGCGGCACGGTGATCGTCAACACCCGCAAGCCGCTGGACCTCAAGGCGAACATGATCGCCGGCGCGTTGAGCT
Organism: Caulobacter sp. GW821-FHT09B11; assembly: GCF_059418205.1. Classification (NCBI taxonomy): domain Bacteria; kingdom Pseudomonadati; phylum Pseudomonadota; class Alphaproteobacteria; order Caulobacterales; family Caulobacteraceae; genus Caulobacter; species Caulobacter sp. GW821-FHT09B11. Next base: position 15,606 of record NZ_JBWKPK010000055.1, read on the forward strand.
ATCTCTACAACGATCGCTCCAAGAAGGGCGATGTCCAGGGCTCGCTGCTCTACAGCTGGAAGAACGAGGCCCGCACCTTCGGCGCGGCCTTCTCGGTCCAGCGCGCCGTCGACACCCTGCGTCGCGACGGCGTCGAGACCTACGGCACCATGGCGGCCAGCCAGTGGGCCGGCGGCAATCCCGACAACCCGGTCGACAGCCGCACCCGCGGCTGCACCGGCTCGTGCGCCACGACCCTGACCAACAACCTCACCGCCCGCAGCCCGAACGCCTTCGGCACCTCGTACTTCGAGCAGCAGCGCAAGCGCACCACCTACACCACCAGCCTTGAATACCGTCCCAACGACAACCTGTGGGCCGAGTTCAACTGGCTGAAGATCAAGGCCGACTACGACAACACCAACCAGTCGATGTACGCCTTCCAGGGCAACACCTGGAACAGCCTGGGCCAGCTGACCGACCTGACCGTCAACAACGGCGTCGTCACCAAGGCCTCGTTCAACAACGCCCTCAGCGTGCTGGACGTGCAGTACCGCGAAGCCGAGCTGAACTCCGACACCTACCACCTCAAGGGCGGCTGGAAGGACGACCGCTGGGACGTCAGCGGCGAGATCGGCCAGTCCAAGGCCGACGGCGGCACCAAGAAGCAGGTGTTCCTCGAGTTCCTGAACTGGGCCAACTACACCGTCGACATCAGCGGCGCGCCGGGCAGCCCGGGCAGCCTGACCTACACCACCAACGTGCTGGGCAATCCGTCGGCCTTCGCCACCGATCCGGGCTGGAGCGGCAACCTGGTCAGCAAGCCCACCTCGGATGAGGAACGCTACGTCCAGATCGACGGCGGCTGGAACTTCGACGGCGTGATCAAGCGGGTGCAGTTGGGCTGGAAGTATCGCCAGCACGAGACCGGCCAGCAGTACGCCGGCATCGCCATCACCGGCGTCTCGGCCCCGGCCTCGCTGTTCAACACCAGCACCGTGCCGGGCAACTACCTGAAGGGCTTCGACGGCGTCAGCAGCCAGATGAAGACCCGCTTCCGCATCGACGGCTCGTCGATGGTCGACTACGTCGAGAGCGGCAAGTGGCTGGCGGCCGGGGCGACCATGCCCAAGCCGTCGATCTTCGCCGCCGCCGAGTTCACGGCCGGCAACTGGAACATCCAGGAAGACATCAACGCCCTCTACGCCCAGGCCGACTTCAAGGCCGACAACGTGCGAGGCAACTTCGGCGTCCGCTACGTCAAGACCGACACCGACAGCGCCGGCTATGTCTGCAAGCCCGGCGCGGCCTGCAACGGCGCCGCCGACTGGGTGTGGCAGACCACGTCGAAGAGCTACGACAACGTCCTGCCCAGCGTGAACATCATCGTCGACGCCCGCGAGGACCTGGTCCTGCGCTTCGCGGCCGCCCAGGTGATCGCCCGCCCGAACTACGCCGACATGACCAACTACTTCTGGCTGTCGGACACCGTGCTGACGGGCGGCGGCGGCAATCCGAACCTGCAGCCCTACAAGTCGAGCAACGTCAACGCCTCGGCCGAGTGGTACTTCCAGCCCCAGGCCATCCTGTCGCTGGAGGTGTTCTACAAGGACATCAGCAACTACATCCAGCAGCAGACCGCGCCGGAGCAGTACTTCAACCAGTCGCAAGGCCGGGTGACGACCTACAACATCAGCCGCCCGTACAACGCCGGGGCGGCCGAGGTGAAGGGTTTCGCGCTCGCCTACCAGCAGAACTACGCCTACGGCTTCGGCCTGCTGGCCAACTACACTTACGCCGACGGCCAGGGTCAGAGCGGTGCGGACCTGCCGTACAACTCCAAGCACCAGATCAACGTCAGTCCGTTCTACGAGAACGGTCCGTTCTCGGCGCGGGTGACCTACAACTGGCGCTCGAAGTACTTCACCGGCGTGGACCGCGGCGACAACATGTACGTCCGCGCCTACAAGGGCCTGGACGCCACGGCCGGCTACGCTGTCACCCAGAACGTGCAGCTGTCGGTCTCGGCGCAGAACCTGCTGGACAGCGAATACTACGCCTACGCCAACACCACGGCCCTGCCGCGCGGCGTCTACCGCACGGGCCGCAAGCTGCAGGCGACGGTCAACGTCACCTTCTAGGCGACTGGAAACGGGGACGCGTTTTAGACCGCGCGTCCCCGCAACCGCTGATTTGCATCCAGCGCGGCTTGGTTCAGGATCCCTTCATGAGCCCGGCCGCGCCATTCCCCCTCCTGACTGCAAGCAGCGAGCTGGGGCGGGTCGGTCTAGCGCCGCCCGCCTCCTTTTTTGCGCCCGCTTGCCGGTGAGAGCGTCCCGCCCATGATCAAAGTTCTGCTGGCCTCCGCTGCGGCCATGGCCTTCGCCGTTCCCGCCTTCGCGGCCGAACAGCTGACCCTGACGCCCGCGCCCGCCAAGGCGCAAGCCGCCGACGGGGTCTTCCGCCTGAGCGCCGCCACTCGCATCCATGTCGCCAAGGGCGATGTCGAGGCGCGCGGCGTGGCGGTGCAACTGGCCGACCTGCTGCATCGGGCTCGAGGCCTGCGTCCCGTCGTGGTCGAGGGCGCGCCGGCGGCCGGCGAGGCGGCCATCTCCCTGGTGCGCGGCGGACCGGACGGCGAAGGCTACGCCCTCGATGTCGCGCCCGGCGGGGTGAAGATCACGGCGCTGAAGCGCGCGGGCCTGTTCTACGGCGCGGTCAGCCTGTGGCAGCTGGCGGTGCAGGATGAAAGCAAAGGCGCGGTCGACGTGCCCGCCGCCCATGTGGAGGACGCCCCGCGCTTCGCCTGGCGCGGCTTCATGCTCGACAGCGCCCGCCACTTCCAGTCGGTCGAGACGATCCGCACGATCATCGACGGTATGGCGGCCCACAAGCTCAACACCCTGCACTGGCACCTGGTCGACGACCAAGGCTGGCGGCTGGAGATCAAGAAGTATCCGAAGCTGACGCAGGTCTCGGCCTGGCGCCGGCCGGCCGGGGCGGCGGGGCGCGATCCCAAGACCGGCAAGCCGGTGCGCTACGGCGGCTTCTACACCCAGGACCAGGTGCGCGAGCTGGTGGCCTACGCCGCCGCGCGCAACATCACCATCGTTCCCGAGATCGAGATGCCGGGCCACGCCCTGGCGCCGATCGTGGCCTATCCGCAGCTGGGCCTGACGCCCAACCCGCCGGCCCTGGCCCGCCATGACTGGGGGATCTTCCCCTATCTCTACAATGTCGAGGACGGCACGTTCGGGTTCCTCAACGACGTGCTCGACGAGGTGATGGACCTCTTCCCGTCGCAATATATCCACGTCGGCGGCGACGAGGCGGTGAAGGACCAGTGGAAGGCCAGCCCGGTCATCCAGGCCAAGATCAAGGAACTGGGCGTCAAGGACGAGCACGGCCTGCAGAGCTGGTTCATCCAGCGGGTCGAAAAGCACATCAACGGTCGCGGCCGCCGGCTGATCGGCTGGGACGAGATCCTCGAAGGCGGTCTGGCCCCCAACGCCACGGTGATGTCGTGGCGCGGGATCGACGGCGCCATCGCCGCCGCCAGCCAGGGCCACGACACGGTGCTGTCGCCCGAACCGACCCTCTATTTCGACCGCCGGCAAAGCACGTCTTTGGACGAGCCGCCGGGCCGGATCACCGTCAGCAGCCTCAAGGACGTCTACCAGTTCGACGCCGCGCCCGACGCCCTGACGCCCGACCAGCGCAGGCACGTCCTGGGCGTCCAGGCCAATCTCTGGACCGAGCATGTGCGCACCTACGAGCGGGCGCAGGTGATGGCCTTCCCCCGCCTGGTCGCCCTGGCCGAGACGGCCTGGACCCAGGAAGAGCGCCGCGACTGGGACGGCTTCACCGAGCGCCTGCCGGCCGAGATGGCGCGGCTGAAGGCGCTGGGCGTGGCGGCCGACACCGCGCCGTTCGAGCCGCAGGCGACCTTGCGTCCGGGGCAGGGCGGGGCGATCGCGGCCAGCCTGGCCAGCGGCCTGTCGATCGGCCAGGTGCGCTACACCACCGACGGCTCGGAGCCCTCGGCCGCCTCGCCGGTCTATGGCGAGACGCTGTCGCTGAAGGCGGGGACGACGCTGAAGGCGCGCAGCTTCCTGGGCGAGGCCCCGCTGGGCCGCACCCGTGGCTGGGCGGCGACCGAGCTGGCGGCCAACACCCGCGAGAGCCGGCAGCTGGAACTGTGCGGCGCGGCCATTCCGCTGGCCTTCGAGGACGACGCCCCGATCAACGGCAAGGACGGTCCGCGCGCCATCTTCGCCATCGACCTGATGAACCCGTGCTGGATCTGGAAGGGCGCGGACCTCTCCAAGGGGCTGAAGCTGACCGCCCGGGTCGGCCAGGCGGCCTGGAACTTCCAGATCGGCGCGGCCAAGGACCAGATCGTGGTCCGCAAGCCGGCCACGCCCGACGGCGAGCTGGAGGTGCGGCTGGGCTGCAAGGGCGAACGCATCGCCGCCATCCCGCTGGGCAAGGCCGGGCGCGGTCCGGGCCTGGGCACGGTCAGCGGCGTGCTGCCGGCCCGCGAGGGCGTGCACGACCTGTGCCTGACCTTCACGGCCAGGAGCCTGGATCCGATGCCGGCCCTTGACCGCGTCACCCTGACGGCCGGCCAGTAGTCCTTCCGCTTTCCAAGAGAGTTCCGCCGATGTCCACCCTGGTGCTTGGATCGCCCGTCGCGGGCTGGGCGGGGCCGTTGGACGAGGTTCCGGACGCGGTGTTCGCGCAGCGGATGCTGGGGGACGGGGTGGCGATCGATCCGGTGGGGTCGGTGCTGGTTTGCCCTTGCGACGGCGTGGTTGTGAGCGTGCATCGCTCGGGCCATGCGGTGACGATCCGGGCGGTGAACGGCGCGGAAATCCTGATGCATGTGGGGCTGGAGACGGTGGCGCTGGGCGG
>NZ_JBWKPK010000056.1:0-20128 GCF_059418205.1 Caulobacter sp. GW821-FHT09B11
GGGGAGCATCTTGGCGCCTAGATCCTCCCCCTCTGGGGGAGGTGGCCCAGAGGGCCGGAGGGGGTCTTCGCAGGCGCCTCAGACACCCTTTGACACAAACTCGCTGCATCGCAGCAAAGGCCGCAACCCAACTTACTCCCTAGCGTGGCGGTCCAGCCGCGCCGCGCCGCGACGTCCGTTTCCCCCTTTCCCCGGACGTCGCGGCCATCGCACGGAGGTTCCCTTGGAACAGTTTCTCGAACGCGCCGCCCTCTTCCGCGGCCAGGTCTTTCCCGCCCAGAGCGCCCTCTACGAGCGCCTGGCCAGCCACGGCCAGAGCCCCAAGGCCCTGATGATCTCCTGCGCCGACAGCCGCGTCGTGCCCGAGCTGATCACCCAGGCCGCGCCCGGCGATCTCTTCGTCTGCCGCAACGCCGGCAACATCGTGCCGCCGTTCAGCCAGGCCAACGGCGGGGTCTCCTCGGCCGTCGAATACGCCGTCGTGGCGCTGGGCGTGCGCGACATCGTCGTCTGCGGCCACTCCGACTGCGGGGCCATGAAGGCCTTCTCGCATCCGGAAGCCCTGGAGAAGATGCCCAACGTCGCCGCCTGGCTGCGCCACGCCCACGCCGCCCACAGCGTGGTCTGCAACGCCTATCACGGCCTGGGCGACCATGAGCGCACCCGCGCCCTGTCGCTCGAGAACGTCGTCGTCCAGATCAACCACCTGCGCACCCATCCGTCGGTGGCCTCGGGCCTGGCCAAGGGCGAGCTGACCCTGCACGGCTGGTTCTTCGAGATCGAGACCGGCCAGATCCAGGCCTACAACGGCGACACCGGCCAGTTCGAACAGGTCTACGAAGGCGCGCCCCTCCCCGTCGCCCAGCGTCCCAGCCGTCGCATGGTCGCCGCCGATCACCTGGGCATCGCCGCCGAATGACCCGCCCCGCCGTTTCCTCCCCCAACGGCGCGAAGGCTGGTCTGACGGCGTTTCTGTCGCGTGACCTGACCGCCTCGATCGTCGTCTTCCTGGTGGCGATGCCCCTCTGCATGGGCATCGCCGTCGCCTCCGGCGTTCCGGCCGAGCGCGGTCTGATCACCGGCATCATCGGCGGCATCGTCGTCGGCGCCCTGGCCGGCTCGCCCCTGCAGGTCAGCGGCCCGGCCGCGGGCCTGGCCGTGATCGTCTTCGAGATCGTCGCCAAGCACGGCCTGTCGACCCTCGGGCCGATCCTCGTGCTGGCTGGTCTCGTCCAGCTGATCGCCGGCGCCCTGCGCCTGGGTCAATGGTTCCGCGCCATCTCGCCGGCCGTCGTGCACGGCATGCTGGCCGGCATCGGCGTGCTGATCGTCGCGGGCCAGCTGCACGTGCTGTTCGGCGACAAACCCAAGGCAAACGGGCTCGACAACCTGATGGCCATCCCGGCGGCGCTGGGCGGCCTGTCGGCCTCGACCTTCGGCGGCGCGGAAGCGGCCCTGCTGGTCGGCGTCGTCACCATCGGCTCGATCCTGCTGTGGGAAAAGGTCCGCCCGGCCAAGCTGAAGCTGGTTCCCGGCGCCCTGCTGGGCGTGCTGGCCGGCACCTTCGTGGCCATGGGCTTCGGCCTCGACGTCCAGAAGATCGCCGTGCCGGAATCGATCGGCGCCGCCATCGCCGTTCCCGGCCTGGGCGACTTCGCCAAGCTGCTGGATCCGATGCTGGTGCTCACCGCCGTGGCGGTGGCCTTCATCGCCTCGGCCGAGACCCTGCTGTCGGCGGCCGCCGTCGACCGCATGCACGATGGTCCCCGCACCAAGTACAACAAGGAGCTGTTCGCCCAGGGCGTCGGCAACATGATGTGCGGCGCGGTCGGCGCCCTGCCGATGACCGGCGTGATCGTGCGCAGTTCGGCCAACGTCCAGGCCGGCGCGGTCACCCGCCTGTCGGCGATCATGCACGGCGTCTGGATCCTTGCCTTCGTGGCCCTGCTGCCCTTCGTCCTGCGCCAGGTGCCCAGCGCCGCCCTCGCCGGCGTGCTGGTGGTCACCGGCTGGAAGCTGGTCAGCCTCGACCACGTGCGCCACCTGTTCGCCCGCTACGGCCTGCTGCCGGCGCTGATCTGGGCCGCGACCTTCATCATGGTCGTCGCCACCGATCTGCTCACCGGCGTCCTGGTCGGCATGGCCCTGACCATCGTCGAGCTGCTGCCGAACCTGCGGAAGATGCGCCTGCGGATCGACCAGCGCGACGTCGGCGAACAGGAGCAGGAAATCCGCCTCGAGGGCGCGGCGACCTTCGTGCAGCTGCCGAAGATCACCAAGGCCCTGGACGCGGCTCCGGACGGCGGGGTCGTCCGCCTCGACACCCGCGCCCTGACCGTGCTCGACCACACCGCCACCGAGGTGCTGAGCGAGTGGGTCAAGAGCAAGGAGCGCACGGGATCGAAGGTCGAACTGCCGCCCGCCTGCGTGTTCGGCGCCCGCCTGCGGCCCGCCGGCGCCCACTGACCCTGCCCCGCCCCCAGGGACGGCTCGCGCCGTCCCTGGGGTTCTTTTCGATGCAAGACCCTAGAGACCCGACGATGAACAAGGCCCAGGAACGCGCCGCCGACGTGACGGCCCAGGTGCTTTGCGCCTACCTGAACAACAACGTCGTCTCCACCGACGACCTGCCCGACCTCGCCGCCCGCACCTATGCGGCGCTGGAGGCGGTGTTCTCGACGCCCGCCGCGCCGCTGGAGCGGCCCAGCCAGGAGGAGATCGCCGCCAGCGTCAGCGACGACGCCATCATCAGCTTCGAGAACGGCCGCCGCTACCGCTCCCTGAAGCGCCACCTCAACAGCCTGGGCCTCAGCGAGCACGAATACCGGGCCAAGTGGGGCCTGCCCGACGACTACCCGCTGGTCGCCGCCAGCTTCTCGAACCTGCGCTCCACCGCCGCCCGCGCCAGCCGGTTCGGGACGCGGGGCTGACCAAAATGAAAAAGGCCCGCCGGGTTGGCGGGCCTTTTGTGCGTCTACCAGGCGCCGGTGTTGGGCATCGAGGCCCAGGGCTCGGCGGGCGGCAGGCTGCCGTCCTGCAGCAGCTCCACCGAGATGCCGTCCGGCGAGCGGACGAAGGCCATGTGGCCGTCGCGGGGCGGACGATTGATGACCACGCCCATGTCGGCCAGGCGCCGGCAGGTCTCGTAGATGTCGTCGACCCGGTAGGCCAGGTGACCGAAGTTGCGGCCGCCCTGGTAGTCCTCCGGGTCCCAGTTGAAGGTCAGCTCGACCAGCGGCGCCTTGCGCTCCTTGGCCAGTTCGACGTCTTCCGGCGCGGCGAGGAAGACCAGGGTGAACCGGCCTTTCTCGTTCTCCATCCGGTACATCTCCTGGAGGCCCAGGCCCTCGCAGTAGAACCGCAGCGAGGCGTCGAGATCCTTCACGCGGACCATGGTGTGCAGATAGCGCAAGGGAGCCTCCGAGTGTTGCGAAGCGCCGATATAGCCGATCGATCAAGCCGTCGCGACCTTGCTGCGCGTCTGGCGACGCCACAGGGCGGCGTACTCGCCGTCGGCCGCCAGGAGGTCGGCGTGCGGGCCGCGCTCGACCACCTTGCCCCGGCGCAGGACGATGATCTCGTCGGCGTCGGCGATGGTCGACAAACGGTGGGCGACGACCAGGGTCGTGCGTCCCTCCCGGGCCTTGCGCAGCGTCGCCTGGATCGCCGCCTCGGTGCGGCTGTCCAGGGCGCTGGTCGCCTCGTCGAGGATCAGCACCCGCGGATCGGCCAGCAGCGCCCGGGCGATGCCCACCCGCTGGCGCTCGCCGCCCGACAGCTTCAGGCCCCGCTCGCCGACCTTGGTGGCCATGCCTTCGGGCAGATTGCCGATGAAGTCGCCCAGCTCCGCCGACCGGGCCGCGCCCCAGACCTCCTCCTCGGTCGCATCGGGCCGACCGAAGGCGATGTTGGCGGCGATCGTGTCGTTGAACAGCGCCACATCCTGCGGCACCAGCGCCACGGCCCGCCGCAGCGAGACCTGGGTCAGGGCCTTCAGGTCATGGCCGTCCAGCGTTACTCGTCCGGCCTGCGGGTCGATCATCCGCAAAGCCAGGCGCACCAGCGTCGTCTTGCCGGCGCCCGACGGGCCGACGATGGCGACGGTCTGGCCGGGCCGGGCTACGAAGCCGACGTCCGAGAGGCCGTCCGACCGCGCCCCGTGGCGGAACGAGACGCCCTCGAAGGCCACGGCCCCGCCTCGGCGATCGCCCGTGGGCGGCAGGTCGATGGCGTCCGCCGCGTCGGCGACGTCGGCGCCCTGGCGGCGCAGGTCCATCATCGACTCCATGTCGATGAACGACTGGCGGATCTCGCGATAGGCGAAGCCGAGGAAATTCAGCGGCTGGTACAGGTTCACGAGGATCAGCACGACGGCGGTGATGTCGCCCGGACCGATGCGGCCGGCGGCCGCCTCCGAACCGGCCAGCACGGCCATGACCGCCAGGCCCAGGCTCATGACCAGCGACTGGACGACATTGAGCAGCGATAGCGAGTTGGTCGCCTTGATTTGGGCCGCGCCATAGGTCGTCAGGGCCTGCTCGTAGGCGCCGACGGCCCGGTCCTCGGCCCCGAAGGTCTTGACCGTCTCGTAGTTCAGCAAGGCGTCGACGGCCCGGCTGGCCGCCTCGGCGTCAGCTTCGTTGAGCACGCGGCGATGGCCGATCCGCCAGTTGGAGATCGAGAAGGTCAGGACGCCGTAGATCACGACCGTGACGATCGCCGTCGCCGCGAACCGCCAGTCATAGGCGCGCGCCAGAACGGCGGCGGCGAGGACCAGCTCGACCAGGGTCGGGGCGATGTTGAAGACCAGGCCCCGGATCAGGAAATCCATGGCCCGCGCGCCGCGGTCGATGGTGCGCGACAGGGCGCCGGTCCGCTTGGTCTGGTGGAAGTCGATCGACAGCGACAGGGCGTGGGCGAAGGTCTCGGTCGCCGCCCGGTTCTGGGCGGCCTGGGCGACGGGCGTGAACACCGCGTCGCGGGCCTGGGGCGCGGCGGCGGCGATGAAGCGCACGCCGGCCCAGCCCAGGGCCAGGGCGCCGAACGACAGGGTGACCTGGGTCGCCGCGCTCTGCCCGGCCGTCAGCCGGTTGACCGCCGCGCCCAGCAGCAGCGGCGCGGCCACGCCCAGGGCCTTGCCGGCGAAGGTCAGGACCAGGGCCGCCGTCAGCCTCCAGGTCAGGCCCGGCGCCTTGGAGCGCAGGACGAGGCGCAGCAGTTCCGCCAGCGCCTCCCAGCCGGAGACCGGCCGTGAGGCTTCCGGCGCCGTGCGCGCATGGTCGCGCCCCGCGGAGGCGAAGCCCCTCACGAGCCGGTTCCGGGCGCGAACAGCAGCGTGGTCTGCACGCCGCCGCCAGGCGTCATCCAGTCGGCGCGCCAGCCGCCGTCGAAACGTTCGGCGTGCAGCGGGCCGCCGGTCAGCGGCCCGGGCGGAGAAACCTCCAGCCTGACGAGGTGCTCGCCGCCCTCCCCGGCCACCTGGACGCTGTGGGAGCCGGACCCCAGCGGCTGGGTCAGCGACAGGCTGAAGCGCCCCTGGGCGTCGACCTTGCCTTCGGCCTGGGTCGCGCGATCGACGCGCACGCCGAAACCGGCGCCGGGCCGGCCGACGCCGGAAATCACCGCTCCGCCTTCGCGGTCGTAGTCGATGGCCAGGATGCGCGGCGAATCGGAGGGACCCGACAGCGGCTCGGAGCCGCCGCCGGCCCGCAGCAGCGCCACCGCGCCTTCCGGGGCGACGAAGAGATAGCCTTCGGCCTGGACCGTGCGGCCCTCCCGGGTCATCGACAGGCCGAAGAGGCGCGGTTCGGCCGCGCCCGGCAGGACCGCTCGCCAGAGGCCGCCGGCGTCCGCCTCGATGCTGACGGCCTGGCCGGTGGGCGAGCCCAGGCGCACGGTGGCGCCGGGCGCGGCGGATCCCGACACGGCCACGCCGCCGGCCTGGACCGCGGCCGTGACAACCTTGGGCGAGGCCAGATAGGCCGCTTCCGGGTCGCGGGCCGGCTGGGCGGCCGGCGCTTCCCGGCCCCAGTTGCGCCGACCCGCGTCGCCGCAGCCCGCCAGGGTCGCGACGAGCGCCATGGACGCTACGAAGGCCAGGGGCCACGGCTTGAAAGCAGCCTTGCGAATCCCGATCATGCGCCTTCCAAGTCTGGCGTCGGCCGTCCGGCCGAGCCTGAAACACCATGGCGCGCCCTTCCCGCTGGGAGCCGCGCCTTTTCTTTTGTTGGAGTGGACGACGATGCCCGACCTGTCTAGCGCCCTGGGATCGGTCTGCGTCTACTGCGGCTCATCCAACACGGCCGATCCGGCCTATCTGCAGGCGGCCTACGACATCGGCGGCGACTTCGCCCGGTCCGGCATCAAGCTCGTGTACGGCGGCGGCGGGGTCGGGCTGATGGGCGCGGCCGCGCGCGGCGCGTACGACGCCGGCGGCAAGGTGCTGGGCATCATCCCCGAGTTCCTGCGCGGGCGCGAACAGCCCTTCGACGACGTCGAGACGGTGATCGTCACCTCGATGCACGAGCGCAAGATGCTGATGTTCGAGCGCTCGGACGCGTTCGTCGTGCTGCCCGGCGGCATCGGCACCCTGGAGGAGATCATAGAGCTGCTGTCCTGGCGTCGCCTCGACCTGCACCGCAAGCCGATCGTCTTCCACAATCCCGACGGCTTCTGGGATCCGCTGTTCGCGCTGCTTCACCACACGATCGAGCGTGGACTGACGCCGCCCGCCCTGGCCAACGCCTGGGTCTCGGTCACGGAGGCTTCGGAAGTGACGCCGGCCCTGCTGGCCTGGGGGCTGGACGTCAATCGTGACCACGAGATCGACGTTCGTCGATTGACTTAGTTTTCAATCACAACGAACAATGTGATCAGCGTCCACCTAGAAATAGGACGCGGGGATAGGAGATGTCCATGCGTATGCTTCTGCTCGGCGGTTTCGCCGCGATTTCGCTCGTCGGTGCGGCCCAGGCCGCGACTTCCGAAGGCGCCATGCTCGTGCTCAAGGCGCCGCCGGCCAAGGCCGAACTCATCCATGACGGCGCGATCTGGCGCTGCACCGGCACCGTCTGCAAGGCGCCGACGGTGAAGGCCCTTCCGGCCGGCCGTAGCTGCCGCAAGATCGTGGCCGAGCTTGGGGCCGTGTCGGCCTTCACCTGGCGCGGCGACGCGCTCGACGCCGCCGGCATCGAGGAATGCAACACGGCCGCAAAGCCGTAAGCCCTCCCCCGACAAGACGTCGGATTTCACGCCATCCCGGACCGACCGGGATGGCGTTTTCTTTAGGGAAAGGCCCTAAGGCGCTACTTCCTGTCGGACGTCTTGGACGGCCGCTGCGGCGGCTTGGAGGTTCCCGGGCGAGGCCCGACCAGCAGTCCGCCCATCAGGGCGAAGGACAGCATGGCGTGGTTCATCTTCGTCACGTTCATGGCGGCGTCTCCTTGACCAGCCCGGAGCGGCTCAGGAGGGCTTCCTGAAAACGCTCCACTTGTTACGGGACCGGTCGAAGGGCCGGCCCAGCCAGAAAGAGACGCGCGCGGCTTACAGGGACTCGCACCCTCCTAGTCGTCAGCGCGTCATGGGCGAAAATGCGCTCAAGTTCGCCCATGACAAGTGAAATATTCCGGGTTCGGACGATGTCCGCATGCTGAGAATGGTCACTGGAAGGCTCGGATCTTCGTGGCGAATATTGTCAGCCAACGAATGAATTAGTGAAGCGTAGCGCCGTCGCGATCCGTCAGTTCATGGGTGACGGCCTGGCTCACGGCGTCGGGCTTGCCGGCGGCGGCGATGATGTTGGCCGCGGCCCGCAGCATGACTGGCTCGATACGGTCGGCCTCGCAGCCGACCAGTTCGGCGGCCAGTTCCGGCAGGTCGGCGCACAGGCGCAACTGGCCCGCGATCCGTTGCAGGGCGTAGTTTTCCTCGAGGCCCGGGTCGTTGGCGACCACGCCGACCAGCAGCGACAGGGCGGTTTCCAGCTTGTCGGCGCGCGCCTTGGCCTCGCGGGCCTGGTCGAGCAGGAGGCGGGCGCTGGAGTCCATGGCCTCCAGGGTGTCGGCCAGTTTTTCCGGGGAGAGACCTTGGAGGGCTTCGGGGCGGAGCATCACATTCACCGTGCAGTCGATCGGGTGTTCTGCTGCGTTGAACGGTCGCACCCCGGCCGGCGGGGCGGTGAAAATCGCTTCTCCAGCAAAAAGGCCGCCCGCGTCGGCGTGACGCAGGCGGCCTCCTTGGAAAAACGGCGTCGTTCCGTGGGCGGCGTCAGGCGGCCGCGCCGAACGACAGCCCTTCGTAGCGGCGCAGGTGATGGTCGACCGAGCCGAACAGGCCCTCGATGATCGTCCCGCGCTTGAAGTAGTGGCCGATGGCCAGCTCGTCGGTCATGCCCATGCCGCCGTGGATCTGGATGGCGTTCTGTCCGACGAACTTGAGGGCGCGGCCGATGCGCACCTTGGCGGCCGACACGGCCTTGGCGCGCTCGGCGTCGCTCTCGTCGAGCTTGATGGTGGCCATGTAGGTCATCGACACCGACTGCTCGAGCTCGATGAACATGTCGACCATGCGGTGCTGCAGCACCTGGAAGTCGGCGATGGCGCGGCCGAACTGCTTGCGCTGCTTGGCGTAGTCCAGCGTGCCCTCGTGCAGCTTGCGCAGCACGCCCACGCCCTCGGCCAGGCCGGCGGCGGTGGCCTCGTCGATGACCTTCTCGACCAGCGGCAGGCCCGCGCCCTCCTCGCCGATCAGGGCGTCGGCCGGGATCGAGACGTTCTCGAAATAGACCTCCGAGGCGCGGCCGCCGTCGACGGTGGGATAGTCGCGGGTGACGACGCCTGGCAGGCTCCTGTCGATCAGGAACACCGACACGCCCGAGGCCTCGCGCTGGCTTCCGCCGGTGCGGGCGGTGACGACGAGATGCGAAGCGAACGGCGCGCCGACCACCACGGCCTTATGGCCGTTCAGGACCCAGCCCGAGCCGTCCTTCCTGGCCGTCGTCTTCAGGTCGCTCCAGGTGTAGCGGCCCTGGGGCTCGGCATAGGCGAAGGCGATGGTCGTGGTTCCCGCCACGATGCCCTCGATCACCGAGGCGGCGCCGGCGTAGCCCGAGTGCTTCATGAAGCCGCCGCCGATCACGACCGTGCCCAGGTAGGGCTCTATGACGAGCGCTTTGCCGAACTCCTCCATGATGATCATGTTGTCGATCGCGCCGCCGCCAAGGCCGCCCAGCTCTTCGCTGAACGAGGCGCCCAGGATGCCCAGCTCCTCGGCGAAGGCCTGCCAGTAGTCGGCGCGCCAGCCGGTTTCCGAGGCCACGATCTTGCGACGGGTCTCGAAGTCGTACTTGTCCTGCAGGAAGCTCGCGACCGTGTCGCGGACCATCGACTGCTCTTCGGTGAAGTTGAAGTCCATCCCTGAAGTTCCTTGTCTTTCAAAGCTCCGAGGCCGCGTTCCGCCGGGCCTGCCAGGAGCGTCGTTGATCGGATTGCAAAGCCCCTCCCCGTCGCCGAGGAGGGGGAGGCGTCAGAGCCCGAGCACCATCTTGGCGATGATGTTGCGCTGGATTTCGTTGGAGCCGCCGTAGATCGACGTCTTGCGGACGTTGAAATAGGTCGGCGCGGCGCGGTGGGCGAAGTCGGGGCCGATGGGGTGGGCGTTGTCGCCGTCCTTCGGGAAGCCGCGGAAATAGGGCGCGCCGTAGTGGCCGGCGGCCTCCAGGGCCAGTTCGGTGATCCGCTGCTGGATCTCGGTGCCCTTGATCTTCAGCACGCTCGATTCCGGGCCAGGACCCTTGCCGGCCGCCTCCCCCGCCAGGGTGCGCAGTTCGGTATATTCCAGCGCCGTCAGGTCGATCTCCAGCTCGGCGATCTTGCGCTTGAACATCGGATCCTTGATCAGCGCGTCGCCGTCGTCCGACAGCTCCGTCGAGGCGATCTGGCGGATGCGCTCGATGCCGCGCTTGGAGCGGGCGACACCGGCGATGCCGGAGCGTTCATGGGCCAGCAGGAACTTGGCGCAGGTCCAGCCCTTGTTCTCTTCGTAGATACGGTTCTCGACCGGCACCTTGACGTTCTCGAGCCAGACCTCGTTGACCTCGTGCTCGCCGCCCAGGGTGATGATCGGACGCACGGTCACGCCCGGCGACTTCATGTCGATCAGCAGGAACGAGATGCCTTCCTGGATCTTGGCGGTCGGGTCGGTGCGGACCAGGCAGAAGATCCAGTCGCCGTGCTGGGCCAGGGTGGTCCAGGTCTTCTGGCCGTTGACCAGGTAGTATTCCTTGCCGTCGTCGCCGGTGAAGCGTTCGGCCTTGGTCTTCAGGCTGGCGAGATCCGAACCGGCGCCCGGCTCGCTGTAGCCCTGGGCCCACCAGATTTCGCCCGACAGGGTCGGCGGCAGGAAGCGCTCCTTCTGCTCGGGCGTGGCGAAGGTGTAGATCACCGGCCCGACCATGTTGATGCCGAACGGCAGGATCGGCACGCAGTCGGCGCGGGCGGTCTCTTCCGACCAGATGTAGCGCTGAACCGAGGTCCAGCCCGGGCCGCCGTACTTCTGCGGCCAGGCCGGGGCGACCCAGCCCTTTTTGGCGAGCGTGCGATGCCAGGAGAGGAAGTCCTCCTTGGACATCTCCTCGCCCTCGTCCTGCCGCTCGCGCAGGCCTTCGGGGTAGTTCTGGGCGATGAAGGCGCGAACCTCGTCGCGGAAGGCCAGGTCTTCAGGCGAAAAGTCGAGGTTCATGACGGTCTCCCGAACTGGCTGGCTGAGCCGGCCTCTTGTTGTTTCGGGAGGATGATAGGAGCCAAACGAGCGTTTGGAAAGATGACGCTTAGGTCAACGTAAACGGCGTTCACCCAAGCGCTGAAAATCGATCAGCGAACCTCGCAGGCCAGCCGCACCAGCGCCACGGCCGACGCGCCGCCGACGCCTTCTTCGCCCTCGATCTCCAGCGACAGCAGCGGCGACTTGCCAAGCTTCTCCAGCAGGCGGGCGTGGCCGGGTCCGGCGACATGCGCGGCGACGGCGTGGGCGATCAGGTCGGGATCGATGGCGTGCAGCACGGCGGCGGCGGCCGCGGCGGCGTAGCCGTCGAGCAGAACCGGGATCTTCTGGACGCGAGCGGCCAGGATGGCGCCGGCCACGGCGGCGGTTTCGCGTCCGCCCAGCTGGCGCAGGACTTCCAGCGGATCGGAGAGATCGCCCTCGCCCCGCGCCCGCTCGACGGCGGCGGAGACGTCGGCGGTCGCCTCGGTCCAGTCCGCGGCCTCGCCGCCGAACAGGGCCAGGGCGATGGCGGCGGCGTCACGGTGGGCTTCGGCGGCGATCACGCCGGGGATCAGCAGGTCGGGCTGCTTGGCGAGGGCCTCCATGCCGAAGGCCATGGTCGCGGCGCATTCCTTCTCGCTCATCGAGGCCTTCTGGCGCGCGTCGGGCGTCGGACGGTCGATGGCGAGGTCGAAGGCCTCCAGGCCCGCGCCCTGGGCGCCGGCCAGACGGCAGACGGTCGCGCCGCCCGAGGCGACGGCTTCGAGACGATCGCGGGCGTAGCCGCGCGGTCCGACGCCCTGGCGCGCGCCGGCGTAGAGAGCGATCACCGGCCGGTTCACCGACGGAGGATTGCGACCGGTCCAGGCCGTCAGCCAGGCAGAGATCTCGGCCAGACGGCCGCCGTCGGCCGGAGGAACGAACACGCCTGGCGCGGGCAGGTCGGCGGCCAGGCGGCGGATGTCGGCGAAGGGCGAAGCGGCGGCGGAAGCGGTCATGGGCGCGGACTTAAACCCGTCCGCGCCCGATGCAAGCGCATCACGCCAGAATGTTGTCGCGATGCGAAGAAATCAGTCCGGCGAAATCAGCTTTGGCCCAGCGACTTGCAGTCGCCGTCGCGCTCCTCGACCAGGGCCGACTTGGCGTCGCCCTCGGCGCGGGAGGCCTCGCGCTTGGCGCTCAGGCGGGCGGCGTCCGCACGATCTTCGATCGAGATGTGCCGGCCCTGGCGCTGGGTCTTGATCAGCGCCTTCAGCGGAGTGGGATCGGTTTCGCCCAAGGCCTTGGCCTCGGTCAGGCCCAGGCATCGGTTGGCGCGGACGAACTGGGAGTCGGTCAGGCGTTCGGCGGCCAGGGCCGGAGCGGCGACGGCGGCGAGCGAGGCGGCGGCGAGCAGGATGACGGTGGTGCGCATGGTCTTTGGTCCCCAGTGATTGAAATCGGGCCGCGCGCTCACGAGACGTCGAGCGACTTGCGCGCGACGCCGCGGACGGCGACATTCGGTCATGACTTCCGAGAACCGCCCTCCCCGTCCGATCGTCACCCCTTGCGTGAAGGTGTGCGCGGTGGATGGCGCGAGCGGCTTCTGTCTCGGTTGCCGACGGACCCTGCAGGAGATCGCCGGCTGGTCGCGCTACAGCGACGAGGAGCGCGCGGCGATCATGACCGCCCTACCCCTTCGCCCCGATCCGATGGAGAGCCTGATGGCCTCCCAGTCGGGTTCGCGCGGTTGAAGCATCCTCAGGTTCTTGAAAGCATCTTCAGGCTCTGCATCAAGGTTCTTCCCGAGGCGTCTCTTCAACGCTGGTGAACATGCGACCTTGGGGCCGAGCTTTGAAGTTAAATCCAGTCAATGAACTTTATTACATGTTGCGGATGGAATGTTACGACGAGTTAACTGGGCATTCTGAAGACGCTTTGTTAACCAAGTAAATCCGCGTTCCGATTCACGGGTTGAAAACGCCTTTCGCCCTACTGTGCAGTCAATGGTCGTAGAAACGGCCGAAAAGCCTGCAAGGCGGGGTGCTTTCGATGCTCAAGTTCACGGCGATCGCGATTGTCGGTGCGTTGTCGGCGGTGGGTGCGGCCAAGGCCGTGACCTCGCTGGACAGCTCGCTGCGTCAATCGTCCCCGGGCCCGGCCACCGCGGCCGCCGCCACCTTGGGCGACGCCGGCGCCGCGCAACTGACCAAGGGCCCCGACGGCCATTTCTGGGCCGAGGCAAAGGTCGACGGCCGCGCCGTGCGCTTCCTGGTCGACACCGGCGCTACCGCCGTCTCGCTGAGCAAGGCCGACGCCCAGCGCCTGGGCATCGACGTCGCTAAGCTGAACTACGAATACGATGTCGTCACCGCCGACGGCCGCACGCGCGCCGCTTCGGTCAAGCTGGGCAGCGTCGCCATCGCCGGCGCCAAGGTGGCCAATGTCGACGCCCTGGTGATCGAGAGCGGCCTGGAAACCTCGCTGCTGGGCATGAGCTATCTGGGCCGCCTGTCGCGCTTCGAAGCGACTCCGCGCTCACTGATCCTGCACCCCTGATTTCAAGCCGGGCGCATGATCGCCCGGAATTCTTGCACGATCCCGCATAACCGCGCTCGCCGCCATTGGCCTTGAGGCCTCGCGGCGCTAACCTAGCGTCATGCAAATCTCCCCAGCGTCGGCGGCCGCCGGCTGCCCTCGCCATCCGGCCCTGGCCGAGGCGATTGAACGATCCGTGTCGGCGGATGGCGTGCATCCCACCGCCATCCCGGGCATGTGGCTGGCCCGCATGTCGCAGCCCAGCCCGCCGGTGCACGGCGTGCACGAAGCCGCAGTCTGCATCATCGCCCAGGGCCGCAAGCAGGTGATGCTGGGCGAGGAGGTCTATGTCTACGACCACGCCCGCTTCCTGGTGGTGTCGGTCGACGTGCCCGTGGTCGGGCAGGTGATCGAGGCCAGCGAGGACGAGCCCTATCTGTGCGTTCGGCTGGACATCGATCCGCGCCGCCTCAACGAACTTATTCTCGAGATCGACCCCGGTCCCGTCCGCAACGCCCCGGCGCCCAGCCTCGCTCTGAGCCCGACCTCGCCGGAGCTGCTCGACGCGACGGTGCGCCTGGTCCGCCTGCTGGAAACCCCGTCGGACATCGCCGTCCTGGCGCCGCTGATCCAGCGCGAGATCCTCTATCGCCTGCTGCGCACCGACCAGGGTCCGCGCCTGCGCGAGATCGCCGCCTGCGAAAGCCGGCTGGGCCAGGTCTCGCGCGCCATCCACTGGCTGAAGACCAACTATAACCTGCCGTTCCGGATCGAGACCCTGGCGTCCGAGGCCCGCATGAGCCCCTCGGCGCTGCACCAGCACTTCAAGGCGGTCACGGCGATGAGCCCGCTGCAGTACCAGAAGCAGCTGCGCCTTCAGGAGGCCCGCCGCCTGATCCTGGCCCAGGGTCTGGA
This sequence comes from Caulobacter sp. GW821-FHT09B11, assembly GCF_059418205.1. NCBI lineage: Bacteria > Pseudomonadati > Pseudomonadota > Alphaproteobacteria > Caulobacterales > Caulobacteraceae > Caulobacter > Caulobacter sp. GW821-FHT09B11. Next base: position 14,194 of record NZ_JBWKPK010000056.1, read on the forward strand.
CGCCGCCACGGCCGGCCACAATGTCGGCTACGACAGCCCTTCGCAGTTCAGCCGCGAATACGCCCGGCTGTTCGGCGCCCCGCCGCTGCGCGACGCCACCCGGCTGCGGGCGCGACCGGAGCTGGTCAGGACTGCGTGACCGCCCCTTCGGGAGCGACGCCCGCGGCCGCGTCGTAGACGGCCTGGTCGAGAAGGCCTTCCTGCTTGGCCACCAGGGTCGGCACCAGGGCCTGGCCGGCGACGTTCACCGCCGTGCGGCCCATGTCGAGGATCGGGTCGATCGCCAGCAGCAGGCCCGCGCCCTCCAGCGGCAGGCCCAGGGTCGACAGCGTCAGGGTCAGCATCACCGTCGCGCCCGTCAGGCCGGCCGTGGCGGCCGAGCCCAGCACCGAGACGGCGACGATCAGGGCGTAGTCGGCCACGCCCAGCGGCAGGTGGTAGAACTGGGCGATGAAGATCGCCGACAGGGCCGGATAGATGGCCGCGCAGCCGTCCATCTTGGTGGTCGCGCCCAGCGGCACGGCGAAGGCGGCGTAGGCGCGCGGCACGCCCAGGCCCGCCTCGGTCACCGTCTCGGTCACCGGCAGCGTGCCGATCGACGAGCGCGAGACGAAGGCCAGCTGGATGGCCGGCCAGGCGCTGGCGAAGAACTTCAGCGGATTTAGGCCGTGCGCCGCCAGCAGGATCGGATAGACGACGAACAGCACGAGACCCAGGCCGATATAGATCGCGCCGGTGAAAGCGCCGAGCTGGCCCAGCGTGGTCCAGCCGTACTGCGCGACGGCGTTGCCCAGCAGCCCCACAGTGCCGATCGGCGTCAGGCGGATCACCCAGCCCAGCACCTTGCGCACGACGGCCAGGGCCGAGGCGTTGAAGGCCAGGAAGCCTTCGCCGGCCGGTCCGACGCGCAGGGCGGCGATGCCGGCGGCCAGCGAGATCACCAGGATCTGCAGCACGTTGAACGACAGCGAGGTGCTGGCGCCGCTCTCGCCAACCTTGGTCGAGGCGTTTAGGCCCAGGATGTTGGACGGGATGAGCCCGGTCAGGAAGTCGAGCCACGAGCCGTTGCTGCGCGGCGCGGCCGCGGTCGCCGCGTCGAGCGCCGCTTGGGCACCCGGCTGCAGGACGACGCCCAGGGTGATGCCGATGGCCACCGCGATCAGCGCGGTGATCGCGAACCACAGCAGGGTCTTCCAGACCAGGCGGGCGGCGTTCTGCAGTTCGCGCAGGTTGGCGATGCTGGCGACGATGGCCGTGAACACCAGCGGCGGCACCAGCACGCGCAGCAGCTGGATGAAGATCGAGCCGACCTGATGCAGGACCTCGGCCAGGGCGTGACCCGCCTGCCCTTCCTCGACGCCCAGCCGGCGCGCGAGCAGGCCAAGGCCCAGGCCCGCGACCATGCCGACCAGCACCTGGACGCCGAAGCCGCTGATGAAGCGGCTGGAAGGGGCGGTCGCCTGCGCCATGGGTTGTTTCCTGCTCATAAGAGGCGGCTTGCACCGCTCCAAAACTCATAAAACACCGGATGCCGGGGCGCTGCGCGCGCGGACACGTCGGAAATCTGGAATTTTCCTGCTCGCGCATATGAAGCGCGCGGTCGAACCAGTTTTTGTGCGATCGGGCGCCAGCCAAGCTGCAAGGGCGCGCGGCGGCGGGATGTCGCATGGTAAATCCCGACCGTCGTCCCTAGGCTGACGGCGCTTCCTCCTCCCGTCAGCTTACCCTCGGAGCCGCCATGAGCACCTCCTTCCTGATCGGCGCGATCATCGGCTCCGCCCTGTTCATCGTCCTGGGCCGGGCGCCCGCCGAGAAGCTGCTGGCGGTGATCCAGGCTCGCATCGGCAAGCGCTGAGCGCCACGCCAAGAAGTTCCGTTCCTCGCACCATGTTTTCGCGGGGCGACACACGCGATCGTGTCGGAACGAAGTCTTGATCAGCGCCTTTCTTCTGCATCGGACGCGCCAAGGCGCGCCAGGAAATGTTCAGGAGGCGCTCATGTCCATTCTCGCCTGGATCGTTCTGGGTCTCGTGGCCGGCTTCATCGCCAGCAAGCTCGTAAGCCGCAGTGGCGGCAGTCTGCTTGTCGACCTGGTGCTCGGCATCGTCGGCGCTCTGGTCGGCGGCTTCGTGTTCAACCAGTTCGGCGCTTCGGGCGTCTCGGGCTTCAATCTCTACAGCCTGCTGGTGGCGACCGTCGGCGCGGTGATCGTGCTGGCCATCTACCACCTGCTGGCCGGACGCCGCGCACTCTAGCCGCGACCACCCCGTCGAACGAAAGACGCCCTCGGCCATCCGGCCGAGGGCGTTTTCTTTGCGTGGCGCTTGACCTGTTAGTGGGTCTTCTCGCCGCGGAATTCCTCCATCAGTTCGGCCTTGCGGGCCTCGAGCCGCTCGCCCATGGCCTCGAGATCCTCGTCGCCCTGCTTGGCCTGGGCGAACACGCCGCCCGGCTGCTCTTCTTCCTTGACGTGGTGCTTGATGTATTCGCCCAGCACCTTGACCTTGGCGTCGTAGAACTCCTCGGAGGGCTTCATCGCCTCGATCTCGGCGATCAGCTTCTTGGCGCCGTCGTGCTCGACATAGGCCTCGTCGAGCAGGTCGTCCTCCACCTCGCCGCGGCTTTCCGGATAGAGGATCTCCTCCTCGATCTGGGTGTGGACCTTGAGGGCCAGGGCGATCTTGTTGAACAGGGCCAGCTTGTCGGCGTCGCTTTCCAGCTGCTCGTACTCGTCGAACATCGCCTCGACCTCGCGATGGTCGGCCTTCAGCAGACGGATCGCCAGCGGATCGCGACGGCCGGTGCGGCGCGTGCGACGGGTCGAGGCGGACTTGGACTTGGCTTTCGAGGTGGACTTGGCGGCTGCGGCCATGTGGCGTCTCCCTGAGTGTTCAGCTTCCCCGACTGGTCATTCAAACCCTCGCGCCGACACGGACGTTCCGTGCGAACATTTCTCAATGTCTTCCGTCGGATAGCCGACGCTCACTGATCCTTCTGGCCAGGTGTCCACCGGTGTCATATTCCTTGGTGAAACGATCCGGGAGGACGCGGCCCATGACCATTTCCAGCTTCGCCAGGCGGCTCGCCCTGGCCGCCATGGCCCTGACCGCCCTGGTCGGCGCCGCGCCGCTGCGCCTGACCGTGGCTGCTGACGGCAAGGCCGATCACCGGACGCTGCAGGCCGCGATCGACGCCCTGCCCGACGGCGGCGGCGAGATCGACATCGCGCCGGGGACCTATCGCGAGAAGCTGTCGATTCCCCGCAACGGCGTGCGCCTGGTCGGCAAGGGCAAGCGGCCGCAGGACGTGGTGCTCGTTTACGGCGACGCCTCCGCCACGGTCGGCGGGACGCTGAAATCCTCCTCGGTGACGGTGTCGGGCGACGACTTCCTGGCCCGCAACCTGACGATCCAGAACGACTATCATCTCAAGAGCGCCCAGCCCTCGCAGGCCGTGGCCCTGGCCCTGATGGGCGACCGGGCCCAGCTCTACAAGGTGCGGCTGCTGGGCGCGCAGGACACGCTGTACGCCGCCAGCCGCAAGGGCAAGCCGCCGAGCCGACAGTACTTCCGCGACTGCTACATCGAGGGCCACGTCGACTTCATCTTCGGCGACAGCAAGGCGGTGTTCGATCGCTGCACGATCCACGGGATCGCCAACGCCACGGTGATGATCACCGCCCAGAGCAAGAACGCGCCCGACCAGGACAGCGGCTACGTCTTCGACCGCTGCACGATCACCGCCGACCCGAAGGTGGGCGAGCTGTGGCTGGGCCGGGCCTGGCGGCCCTACGCGACCGTGGTCTTCCTGCGCACCCGGATCGACGCTGACTTGCGGCCCAAGGGCTGGCGGGAATGGACGCCGGGCAAGACTGAGACCTTCAAGACGGCCTACTACGCCGAATACGCCTCGACCGGACGCGGGGCGGACCCCGCCGCGCGCGAGCCGACCGCCCACGCCCTGGATGCGAAAGCGGCGGAGCGCTGGGCGCCCCGCCGCTTCCTGTCGGGTCCGGACGGGTGGAAACCCGGCCGTTTCCAATAGAGCGCCCTACTCGGCGGCTGCCGGAGCAAGCTCGTCCTGGACAAACAGCGCCGGGGCCGGCTTGCGGGCCGACCAGCCGAAGGCGGCGATGACCAGGTAGCAGACGGCCGGCAGCAGGAAGGCCAGGCCCAGGCCGTAGTGGTCGCCCAGCCAGCCGGTGGCCGGCGGAACCAGGGCGCCGCCGACGATGGCCATGCACAGCAGGCCCGAGGCCTGCGGCGTGCGGTGGCCCATCCCCTCGATGCCGAGGGTGAAGATGGTCGGGAACATGATCGAGTTGAAGAAGCCTATGGCGATCAGGGCGTAGCCGGCCTGGGGGCCGACGCTGAAGGCCGAGACCAGGATCAGCACGATGGCGGCCAGCGAGGCGATCGCCAGCACCTTGCCCGGCGACACCTTGGCCAGGACGAACGAGCCGACCAGGCGGCCCACCATGGCGCCGCCCCAGTAGAAGGCGACCATGCTTCCGGCCTTGGCCAGCGTCAGGCCCAGGGTGTTGGACTGGGTCAGGTAGCTGGTCATGTAGGTGCCGATCGACACCTCGGCGCCGACATAGACGAAGATGCACAGCACGGCGAAGGCCAGGCGCTTGTACTTCAGCATGCCCAGCATCTCGCCGACGCCGACGGCCTTCTCGGCCTGCGGGGCGGAGGTGTTCTTGCGCAGCAGCCAGAACAGCACGGCCAGGGCCAGCAGCACGCCGGCGATGATCAGGTAGGGCGTCTGCACGGCCTGGGCCTGGGAATGGCGCACGGCCGCCAGCTGGACGGCGGTCAGGGTGGCCGGGTCCGGCGCCTTCTCGATGTGGCTGAGGATCAGGGCCGAGCCGACGAAGGGCGCCAGGAAGGTGCCGAACGAGTTCAGGAACTGGGCGAAGGTCAGGCGGGCCGAGGCGGTCTCGCTCTTGCCGAGGATGGCGACCAGCGGGTTGGCGGCGACCTGCAGGATGGTGATGCCCGAGGCCAGCACGAACAGGGCGGCCAGGAAGCCTTCGTAGACGCCGGCGTTGGCGGCGGGGGCGAACATCAGGCAGCCGACGGTCATGACCAGCAGGCCGACGACGACGGTGCGCATATAGCCGACCTTGGCCAGCAGGAAGCTCGCCGGCAGCGAGACCACGGCATAGCCGATGAAGAAGGCGAACTGGGTCAGGCCCGCTTCGAAATTGGTCAGCGAGAACAGCGACTTCAGCGCCGGGGCCACGAGGTCGACCAGGCAGGTCGAGAAGCCCCAGGCGAAGAAGAGAAGAATCACGAAGGGCAGCAGAGCCGCCCCCTTACCGCTCGCGCCGCCGTTCACCGGGGCCGCGCCGCCCATGCCTGCCATCTGTTTTCACTCCCCATGTCCGTCTTCGCGGGACGGCGTAGTCGCCCCGAACGTGACAACGTTGTCAACCTCTAAGCCCGTTTCTTGCCGTTGGGACCGGTATCAACCGGAACCGGAGGACCAGCTTCGCCGTTCAGCCGAAAGCTGGGAGAACGGGCATGTCTTCGATCGTCGTCGTGGTGTCGTGCGGGATCGTGGCGATGGTCGCCGCGATCGGCCTGGCCGACGCCTTCGTGCACCTGGCCTGCTGGGGCGCGCGGAATTTGAAGCGGCCGGAGTAGCCGCCTGACGGCGGCCCCCTCCGGCCCTCCGGGCCACCTCCCCCAGAGGGGGAGGATCTGGAGCAGCGAACCTCCCCCTGTGGGGGAGGCGGCCGAAGGCCGGTGGGGGGATGGTTTCAGCTTTCGAGGTGACGGTCGGCTTCCCACTCACTCCCCCCACCGATCGCTGCGCGATCGCCTCCCCCACGGGGGGAGGTTCCTTGGGACGCGGACACGGCTTTTCAGGCTCCCGCGCGAAGGCGCGTTAGGTCGGGGAGGCGCGGAGCGGCCGGGCGGAGCCCGGG
>NZ_JBWKPK010000057.1:0-18189 GCF_059418205.1 Caulobacter sp. GW821-FHT09B11
AAACAGGCCGATGTCTCGAAAGCTGAAACCGTCCCCCCACCGGCCTTCGGCCGCCTCCCCCAGAGGGGGAGGTTCGCCGCTCCAGATCCTCCCCCGTTGGGGGAGGTGGCCCGGAGGGCCGGAGGGGGCCGCCGCCAGGCGGTCGGCTCCAAAGAAAAAGGCCGCCCCTTTCGGAGCGGCCTTCGATCATCGAACCCGGGAGGGGCTCAGTGGATGGGGGTATCGGCCAGCACGCTGGCGCCTTGAGCCCGCAGGCGGGTCTTGGCCATCTCGTCGAGGATCGCCTGGGAGCGCGGGTCGCCCAGGACCCAGGCCGCGGCGGCCACGGTGCGCATCGAGGCCGAGCTGACGCCCAGGGCGCGTTCCAGGGCGTCGAACGGCGACTTGGGACCGCCCACCTTCTTCAAGCGCACGTCGCCCTTCAGGCCGGCCAGGGCCTTGGCCTTCTCGACGGCGTCGTAGAAGCCGCCCAGTTCGTCCACCAGGCCCAGTTCCTTGGCCTGGGCGCCGGTCCAGACGCGGCCCTTGGCGATCTCGCGCACGCGCGCCTGGGGCAGCTTGCGGCCCTCGGCGACGCGGGCGATGAAGCCGTCGTAGATATGGTCCATCCAGGCCGAGAAGCGGGCCTTCTGGTCGGCCGTGAAGCCCTCGCTGGTGCCGAAGGCGCCGGCGTAGTCGCCGCCGACCGTCACCTGGCGGGTGTCGACGCCGAAGCGCGACAGGGCCTCGCCCAGGGCGAACTTGCCGCCGAACACCCCGATCGAGCCCGTCAGGGTCGAGGGCTGGGCCACGATCGACGAGGCCTGGCTGCTGATCCAGTAGCCGCCCGAGGCCGCGTAGGTGCCCATGCTGACCACCACCGGCTTGCCGGCCGCCTTGGCCGCCCTGACGGCCGCCAGGATCTGCTCCGAAGCCGTGTCCGAGCCGCCGGGCGAGGAGACGCGGAAGACGATCGCCTTGACGTCCTTGTCGTCGATGGCGTCGTAGATCGCCTTGGCGGCTTCGTCCGAATAGATCGTGCTGTCGCCGCCGAAGGGCGAGGACTGGGCGGTCGAGCCGGTGACGATCGGGCCCTCGGCGCCGATCACGGCGATGGCCGGGCCGGTCTTGGACGCGTCCTTCTTGGAGCGCGAGGCGTAGTCGTCGAACTCGATCAGCTTGCCGCCCTTGCCGGCGCGGGCCAGCATCGCGTCCTGGGCTTCCTTGACCTGGCCGACCTTGTCGATCAGCCCCAGGCCTTGCGCCTGCTGGGCGCTGTAGGGGCCGGCCTGGATCGCCTTGATCAGGCGCGCCGGATCCAGCTTGCGGTCCTGGGCGGCGGCGGTGAGGGCGCTGGTGTAGACCGAGCCCATCCACGACAGGGTCGCCTCGCGGTGCGCCGGCGTGAAGTCGTCGTGCAGGTAGGGATTGACCGCGTTCTTGTATTCATAGCGCTGCTGGAAGTCGGCCTTGACGCCGTATTTGTCGAACAGGCGCTTGTAGAACATCGTCTCGCTGGACAGGCCCACGGCCTGCAGCGAGCTGTCGGGCTGCATCCAGAACTCGCTGGCGGCCGCGCCCAGGCGGTAGGTCGAGGTCGACATGCCCGAGGGATAGAGGCCCTGGCTGTGGGCGAAGATCGGTTTCTTGCCGACGGTGCGGAAGTGCTTGAAGGCCTGGCTCAGCTCGTCGGCCGAGGCCGGCGCGATCCCGCCTTCCGGCAGGCGCACCAGCACGCCCTTGACCTTGTCGTCGGTCTCGGCGCGGCGCAGCACCTCGATGACGTTCATCACCGAGCGGCCGCCGCCGCCGCCGAAGGCCGCGAACGGGTTCTGCGAGTCCTGGTCGGAGAGGCCGCCGCGCAGGTCCAGCTGCACCACCGACTGGGACGGCACGGGGGCGGGGCGGGCGGCGCCGGCCGCCAGCACGATCAGGATAAAGGGAACGCCGACGAGAAAGAGCACCAGTCCGACGAAGACGCCGGCCACGGTCATGAGAAATTGCTTCATCGGGGTCCCGTTGCGAAATCCAAAGCGCGACAGCCGAAAGTCTACGCGGTTTCGGCGGCTGTCGCGCGTCCACGCATGATGATCGCGACAGCCGACAGGATAAGCGCCTCAAGCGGTCGTCGCGTTCAATTCACGCCCAAGCTAACGACTGTCGCGACGCGGTCAAATGAACAGCGTGCAACCTGCGTCGCCTTGCGGCGGCTTCATGCAAATAAGGGATTTTCTCGGGAGAGAAGATGGTCGGAGTGGCAGGATTTGAACCTGCGACCCCTGCGTCCCGAACGCAGTGCTCTACCAGACTGAGCCACACTCCGACTTTCCAAGTCTGGCCGGCCGCGTGGTCGTGCTCGACTTGGGAGGCGGCTTATAGGAGGCGGTGAGGAGAGTCGCAAGCGTGAAAATGGACCCCAAAAAAGAATTTGGAGGGCGTTGCTTCCGTCCGAATCCTGAGCTATCTCCACCGCCTCGCCGCGGCCCACAGGGTCGGCAGCCGTTCCTGCTGGGGAATGGTGTAATGGTAACACTGCGGTTTTTGGTACCGTCATTCTAGGTTCGAGTCCTAGTTCCCCAGCCACTTCCTCCCTTATTTCTCAAAGATGACGCTTTTAACCGGGCGTTTGGCCGTCGGCCTGATCTGTGCGCCTGTCGGTCAGTGCACGGACGCCTCGCGCCTATGGTCGCGACGAATCTCCGAACATTTCTTCGCGCGGATTCATGTGCAGTGCGATGCGATTTGCCTTGGGTTTTCGCGCCCGCGAGAAGGTCGCCCTGGGTAAACTGCACTTGAACGTGTGCGCATGCGAAGCCGGCTATGGTTCCGCAGAACGATGCTCCTCATTGTTTCTACGAAATAAAGCCTGTTTTTGTGGAGCGTTGGCAGCGCTGCCGCGTATTTGTGTACTTGTAATTCCGTAGGGCGGGTGTATTTCCAAATTTAAAGTCATTGTGGAGTGACGCCGTGGAAGACAAAGCGACCCTGATCGAACTGACCGCCGAAATCGTGGCCAACTATGTGGCCAACAACACGACGTCGGTCTCTGACCTGCCGGCCTTGATTCGTGCGACGCACGACGCCCTTGCCGGAATTGGCTCTCCGGAAGCCCCGGTGGCCGAGACCGTTACCAAGGCTACTCCGGCCCAGATCCGTAAGAGCATCACGCCGGACGCCCTGATCAGCTTCGAAGACGGCAAGCCGTACAAGACTCTGAAGCGTCACCTGACCACCCACGGCATGACCGTGGCCGAATACAAGTCGAAGTGGGGCCTGCCGGCCGACTACCCGACGACCGCCCCGGCCTACAGCGAAGCCCGCTCGGCCATGGCCAAGGCCCTCGGCCTGGGTCAAGGCGGCCGCAAGGCCAAGGCCCCCGGCAAGGCTCGCGCCCGCAAGGCCTGATCCTTCGGTCCTTCGGAACATGAAAAGCCCCGCCGGCGACGGCGGGGCTTTTTGTTGTCTGCCTACCCGATCCGCAGGCGAACGAAGGCCATGCCGCCCGTCGGGTCGTCATAGCCCAGCGCCTCGGGCGCATCGTAGGCGCTGACCAGCCCGCCGATCCCGAACTTGACGCTGGGCGCGATGGCGAAGTCGCGGATCGCGCCCACCGACACGCGGCGGACCGTATAGGCCTCGCCCGAGTGCGAGCCGTGATGGTCGGCCAGCTCGTCCTGCTCCACCTGCTCGGCGCGGGCGAAGATCGTCCAGCGGTCGTTCGGCTTGATCGCGCCCTCGGCCAGCCAGGCCTGCAGGGCGTCGCCTGGGATCCGGTCCTTGCGCGACCAGGCCAGGGTGGCGCTGACCGAACCCTCCTTGCCCAGCGGCCGGGCGTAGAGCGCGCTGGCCGAGGCGCGGGCCTCGTCCTTGTCGGGATCCAGCGCCTCGGGGCTGTTGATCTTCGCCCAGCTGGTCTGCAGCGCCCAGTTCGGCGTCGGATTGTACGACAGGCGGGCCGAGACGCTGTCCAGCCGGCCGGTTTCGATGTCGAAGCGCTTCTGGTCGGGTTCACGGCCGCGGAAGGCGCTGGTCTCGATCTTCCAGGCGTCGTGCGAGAACCCGGCCGTGACCACGCCGAACGTGATGTGCGTCGAGTCGAACCAGTGGTGGCTGATCGGGGCTTCCGGGCTGTCCAGCGACGAGGCCCGGTGCATGAAGGCCGGCGGGCCGTAGGCGGGCGAGCCGGGCAGGCCGGCGTAGAGATAGACGTCCGACTTGTCGCCGACGCTCAGGCTGTAGCTGGCCGACAGCTCCATGAAGAGATCGTGCGGATGCTGGCGGTCGACCAGGGCGTGCTCGCCGTCGGCCGTCTCGCCCACGGCCATCAGCAGCGGATAGCCGCTCTTGCCCATGAACGGGTCGGGGCTGACCATGGCCTTGAAGCCCAGCATGCCCGGGCCGACCTGCCGCTGAGCCATGCCCATGAACATCCCGGCCGCGAAGGTCTTGGAGCCGCCGCGCGGTCCGCCCTGGTCGACATGGACGCCGTTCAGCAGGGCATGGCCCATCAGCATCCATTCGCCGCTGTGCTTCATGATCCCGAAGTTCGGCGTGGCGTCGGGCTGCCAGGCTGTGCCGCCGGCGTCGCGGGTCATGGAATAGGCGCCCAGCGGGCTGACCATCATGGGCGAGGTCATGTCCATGCCCGCGTGGTCGTCGTCCATCGGCTGGTCGGTCTCGGGCATCGCCATGTGGTGGCCCGCGTGCGGATCGGCCGGCGGTTCGGCTTCGACCGGCGCCGCCTGGGCGGGCATGGCGTGGCCGGTATGATCCTGGGCGAAGGCGGCGGTGGCGAGCGTCAGGCTCGCGATCGTGCACGCGCCGGCCAGCAGCCGCGCGCGGAAGGAGAGGGCGGTCATGGGACTGCCTTTCTTGGGAACTGTGATCGTAAGACGTTTTGAGGAAAGGCGCGCCTGCATCGGCGCGCGGTCTTGCGATCAGGCGCGCGGAGGGCGCGGCTCCGGCGCGGCGTTCAGGCCGTCGAGCGACTGGCTGAGGGCGGAGAACTCCACGGCGCCGGCGGTCCGCGAGGCCAGTTCGCCGGCGGCGACGCGCTGGCCGGCCGGCAGGCAGCCGACGCAGCAGCTGGTCGCCATCGCGCCGGGCTTGGACTTGTGGTCGGCGTCCTTGTCGGCGGGGGCGCGCTCGGCGGCGTCCCCCTCCATGGCGCCCATCTCCATGCCGTCCATCGCCATCTCGTGGCAGGCGGGCATGGCCGAGGCCTGGGCCGGCGCGGCGCGCATGATCCCGCCGGCGGCGAAAGCCACCGCGATCAGGGCCAGAAGAAGGAGGCGAAGCCCGCGCATAGTCGGGAAACTAGGGATGGTCGCGACGCGGCGCAACCATCCCGCAATGTCACACGCCGCTCAGCGACAGTCCGGGCGCGTCCGGAGGCGTGTCGCCGCCGCCGTTCAGCGGCAGCTGCATCCAGACCAGATCCACCCAGCGGCCGAACTTGTAGCCCATGGCCGGGAACACGCCCTTGTGCTCGAAACCCAGCGAAGCATGCACGCCGATCGAGGCGGCGTTGCCGCTGTCGCCGATCACCGCGCAGATCTGGCGCAGGCCCAGGCCCTCGCAGATCTCGATCAGGGCCTTGAGCAGCGCCTTGCCGACGCCCTTTCCGGCCGCGTCGGGGGCGACATAGATGCTGTCCTCGACGGTGTAGCGATAGGCCGCCCGCAGCCGGAACGGGCCGGCATAGGCGTAGCCCAGCACCTTTCCGTCCTGCTCGGCGACCAGATAGGGCAGGCCGCGATCGAGGAAGGCCGCGCGCCGACGGGCCATCTCGGCCTCGTCGGGTGGAACCTCCTCGAAGGTGCCCAGGCCGTTGAGCACGTTCCAGCCGTAGATGGCCGTGATCGCGGAGACGTCGGCGTCGGTGGAGGGGCGGATGATGAGTTCGGACATGTGGGAAGACCCCCTCAGTCGGCTTCGCCGACAGCTCCCCCAAAGGGGGAGCATCTACGCAATCGGATCCTGCCCCTCTGGGGGAGGTGGCCCAGAGGGCCGAAGGGGGAAGGCCTAGGCCTTCCAGCCCTTGTCGACCGCCCACACCGCGAAGGCGTAGTCGAGCGCGATCTCCTTGAGGAAGTCGAAGCGGCCCGAGGCGCCGCCGTGACCGGCTTCCATGTTGATCTTCAGCAGGATCGGATCGCCGCTGGTCGTGTGCTCGCGCAGCTTGGCCGCCCACTTCTCGGGCTCCCAGTAGGTGACCCGGGGATCCGACAGGCCGCCGGTGGCCAGCACGGCCGGGTAGGCCTTGGCGGTCACGTTGTCGTACGGCGAATAGCTGGCGATGTAGTCGTAGGCCTCCTTGTCCTCCAGCGGATTGCCCCATTCGGGCCACTCCGGCGGGGTCAGCGGCAGGGAGGTGTCGCTCATGGTGTTGAGCACGTCGACGAACGGCACCGCCCCGATGATCCCGGCCCACAGGTCGGGCCGCAGGTTGGTGATCGCGCCCATCAGCATGCCGCCGGCCGAGCCGCCGTAGGCCACCGTGCGGCCCGCCGCGCCGTAGCCGGCCGCGTGCAGGTGCTCGGCGCTGGCGATGAAGTCGGTGAAGGTGTTCTTCTTCTTGAACTTCTTGCCGTCCAGGAACCAGCCGTAGCCCTTTTCCGAGCCGCCGCGCACGTGGGCGATGGCCCAGATCCAGCCGCGGTCGACCAGGCTGAAGTTGCGGATCGAGAACGACGGATCCATCGACATGCCGTAGCTGCCGTAGCCGTAGAGCAGCAGCGGCGCCTTGCCGTCGAGCTTGACGTCCTTCTTCATCAGCACGGTCACCGGCACCTGCGCGCCGTCCGGCGCCTTCGCATAGAGGCGCTTGGTCACGTACTTCGACGGATCGTGGCCCGAGGGGATCTCCTGGGTCTTGCGCAGCGCCTTGTCGCCGGTGCGCATGTCGTAGTCGAACCACTGCCGGGGCGTGGTCGGCGACTGGTAGACGTAGCGCAGGGTCGGGGTGTCGAACTCGTAGCCGCCCTCGACGCTCAGCACATAGGCCTGCTCGTCGACGACGATCGGCTTTTCAGCCTTGGTCGCGCGGTCGGTGATGACGATGCGGGTGTTGGCGTTGACCCGCTCGACCCGGACCAGATGCTCCTTGTAGGCGGCGTGGCCGGTGATGAAGGTCCCCGGCTTGTGCGGCACGAAGTCCTTCCAGTGGGCGCGGCCCGGATTGTCGACCGGAGCCTCGACCAGCTTGAAGTCGATGGCGTCGTCGGCGTTGGTCAGGATGACGAACTTGCCGTCCCAGTGCTCGACCGAATAGCGCAGCCCCGGCGTGCGGGGCTCGACGGCTTTCGGCTTGGCGGCGACGTCGCCGGCCGGGATCAGCAGGGTTTCCGACGTCTCGTGGTCGCCGGCGCTGATGACGATGAAGGCGTCAGAGCCGGTGATACTGACGCTGACGAAGAAGCCGTCGTCGGGCTCGTCATAAACGAGCACGTCGTCCTTCAGCCCGCCGCGCGCGGGGCGGCGATAGATCTTGTCGGAACGGCCGTTGTCGTCGCGGTGGGTCCAGAACAGCCACTGGCTGTCCGGCGAGAAGGTGAAGTCGCCGGTGCTGCTCTCGACCGGTTCGGCCAGGATCTGTCCCGTGGCCAGGTCCTTGACGTAGATCTTGAAGACTTCCGAGCCCTGCGCGTCCTCGGCATAGGCGAACAGCTTGTGGTCGGGGCTGTGCTCGGCGGCCGCCACCTGGCTGTAGGCCTTGCCCTTGGCCAGGGCGTCGCTGTCGAGCAGCACCTCCTCGCCGTCGGTCTTTCCGCGAGCCCGGCGTGCATAGATCGGATGCTGGCCGCCGATGGCGAAGCGCGAATAGTAGTCAAAGGGACCATCAGGGGCGGGGACCGAGGAGTCGTCCTCCTTGATGCGGCCCTTCATCTCCTCGAACATCGCCTTCTGCAGGTCCTCGGTGGGGGCCAGCATCGCCTTGACGTAGGCGTTCTCGGCGGTGAGGTGCTCCTTGACCTCGGCCTTGACCAGGCTGGGGTCGCGCAAAACCTTCTGCCAGTTGTCGTCCTTCATCCAGGCGTAGTCGTCGACCCGCACGCGCCCCAGCTGCTCGATGCGCTTGGGGACCTTCTTGGCGACGGGCGGAACGGGCTTGGCGGTGGCGGACATGGAACTCCCGGGGATCAGGACGGCGGACGAGGAGGCGGCGACGGCGGCAGCGCTCGTCATCATTTCGCGCCGGTTCATGGACAGATTCCCCCTCGGATGCGTCAGAACGCCAACTTGTTGCGGCGGGCGCCTCTGGTCAAACTCTTACGGCGTCAAAGGTTGAATCGGAGACGAGGCGTTCATGGCTTGGGACCTGTCGGTCGATCTGATCCAGGCGACGGTGCAGCTCGAGCAGCCGCTCGCCGACGGCTCGCGCACGGTCGGCACCGGTTTCCTCATTGAGGACCCGACGCCCGAGGGGCGTCCGCGCACCATCCTGGTCACCGCCGCCCACGTCTTCGACAAGATGCCTTCGGTCTCGGCCAAGATCGGCTATCGCGTGCAGGGGACGGACGGCGTCTGGCGCTATGACCCCCGCACCCTGAAGATCCGCGACGGCGACCATCCGCTGTGGATCAAGCATCCCAGCCGCGACGTCGCCGCCATCGAGGTCGAGGCCCCGCCGGAATTCGCCAAGGCCGCCATCCCGCTGGCCTGGCTGGCCCAGGACGACACCTTCAACAAGTACAGCCTGGGCCCCGGCGACGAGATGATGGCGCTGGGCTTCCCGCGCGGCCTGTCGGCCAACACCGCGGGCTTCCCGATCCTGCGCTCGGGCCGGGTGGCTTCGTATCCGCTGGCGCCGGCCAGCGTGTTCCCGACCTTCCTGATGGACTTCTCGGTGTTCCCCGGCAATTCGGGCGGGCCGGTGTTCATGGCCGAGGGCGCGCGCCGCCGGCCGGGCTCGACCGAAAGCCAGGAAGTGCAGTTCGTGGCCGGCATGCTGACCCAGCAGGTCGAGCTGTCGGGCGAGCGCCTGGAGATCGGCATCGTCACCCACGCCAAATATATTCGCGAGACCGTGGCCCTGCTCGACAAGGCCGCCGGCCCGCCGGTGATCCAGGCCGCGCCGGCCAAGCCCGCCACCCAGGCGAAGGCCCTGCCTACGCCGGCGGCGTCCCAAGGAACCGCGCAAGGCGTGGTCGGGGTCCAGGCCGTGGCAGTGACCGGCTACAACCGCTGACCTCGCTCCGGTCACGCTAGGAACCTTTGCTCCAAGGCCCCCGTTCGGATGGGGAGTTCAATTCCAGCAGGAGCAGACCATGAGCACCAATCGTGTCGAAGGCGCCGTTGACAAGGGCGTGGGCGCCGTCAAGGAAGCCGTAGGCAAGGCCACGGGCAACGAACGCCTGGAAGCCGAAGGCGCGGCCCAGAAGGTCAAGGGCGACGTCCAGAACAAGGTCGGCCAGGCCCAAGACAAGATCGGCGACGCCATCAAGCGCTAGGCTTGGTTCGAGCCTAGATGGACGAAGGCCCCGGGAGCGATCCCGGGGCCTTTCTTCTTACGCGCCGTAGATGATCGAGATGGTCTCGGCCACGCAGGCCGGGCGCTCCTCGCCCTCGATCTCGATGGTGCATTCGTTCTTCAGCTGCAGGCCGCCGGCCTTGGGCTCCACGGCCAGCAGCTTCTGGCGCATGCGCACCCGCTTGCCGACGCGGACCATGCCGGTGAACCGCACCTTGTCGCAGCCATAGTTGATGCCGCGCGTCACGCCGGTGACGTGAAGGATGCCCGCGCCCAGCATCGGGATCAGCGACAGGGTCAGATAGCCGTGGGCGATCGGCCCGCCGATCTCGCGGGTGGCCCGCTCGACGTCGATGTGAATCCACTGGTGGTCGCCGGTGGCTTCCGCGAACTGGTTGACCCGCTCCTGGCTGATCTCGACCCAGTCGGACACCCCGACCTCCTGGCCGACCAGGCTGCCGATGTCGGCGAAGGCGATCTCTTTCATGCGGCGTTCTCCCAAACGTTTGTTTGGAAGAGATCACGCGTTCCGACTTGGAACAACCCCTCCCCCTCGGATGAGGGGAAGGGGAGCAACGGCATCGGAAATCAACTAGCGAAGTCAGTTCGGCAAGCTGTTTCCATCGTTTCCCATTCGGGAGATGGCCCTGACGTCTGATTGGCGAGTTTTTCGTAGGCTTCGATGATGGATTTTCGTAGAGCGACGGTTCTTTTGTCGCCGCCATTTAGTCCGTTTGCGAACGCTCCCCAATCGTCCGCGCTTTTCGTTTTTAGTACGTCTACAAGCAGGTCGGGATCGAAGTTGGTGGGAGGGTTTGCCATGATGGCAATGAGGCCGCCAAAGATAGCGCCGCCATGATTGAGCTTTTGATCGGGAAAAGCTTCAGCCATGCTTGCTAGGGCGGCGGATGCCATTTCTGGGCCAAACCGCCGAATAGCTTTGGCGATAGATGATGTGAACGCAACTTCGCCAGGACGCCAAGCGGTCGCGGAAGTATTGCGTGCAATCTTGAAGCCAACGCTCGTGACGATTTGTTTCATTTCAAGTGCGTCTTCGTCGGAAGCCGCTAGTGCTGCGAAATAATCATCTAGGCGATTCATCGGCTTACGGGCACGATTAGCGATTATGAACATTCGTGCCTCCTCTTCACGGCTGGCATATCGAAAGATGCAGCAGGGGAGTTGAGGAATATCGCCGCGTTTTAAGGCTGCCATCCATCTGTGTTGGCCGTCGATGATCACTAGGGTCTCATCAGAGCGTCGAGCAACCACAAGGGGTGCGCACAACCGCCAATCGAACTTGGCGGCAATGCCGGCAATTAGGCGGCGCGAAGCGGCATTGTCTGTGGTGCGCTGATACGTTTCATCAACAGACAATCTATCGAGATGCACCCATTCAATGGAAGGAAGTGAGCCAATGGCCGGCGCATATCGATGGGCGGTCGGTGCTGCCTTTGTGGTTTTGCTTCTTTTGGGAGTGACATGGTTCCCAAACTGGTAAGTTTTGCCTGGGCCAATCGCTGTAATCGACGGCCTGGAAAATGTTTTTAGCTCTGTAATGAGCTCAGAGAGGTCCTCAGCAGAGCGCACCCAAAACGCACCTCTTTGTTCCACAATGATATTTCCAGGATGGACGCGCGCCAATCCAAGTGTGGTGTTTAAGGCGAATGTACCATTTGGCTCAAAACTGATGGCGTGTTCCTGGCGGATCCATTCTGGTAGGGAAGGTCCGTCATGGCGCCAAATGCGAATATCGTGATCGTGCAGTCCAGCAATCGGAAGGTAATTCATTTTTATATCCTCCGTATTCAGCAGCAGTTCGGCTGTTGATCGAGGGAAAATGAACGTTGGTAAAAATGCCTATGTGACAGTCAGTTGTTTGTTTTGCGTCAGGGCGATTTTGCATTGCTAGTCGGGTTTATTCAACTTCGTCCCACGAACTAAAAAGGGATTTCGAGCGTCGCCCGCGCGTCGTCGGGCAACAGGCCGACCGCTTCGTCCAGCAGCTTCCGCCACGCTTCGCCCCGCCCGCGCGCTTCGGCATAGGCGTCACGCAGAGCGTAGGGATCGTCTTCGGCCAGGGCGCGGATCAGGGTTAGGGCCTGTTCGACGTCCTTGCGGCGTTTGGGGTTGGCCTGGCTGCGCTTGCGCGAGACGATCAGCTTATGGACCGCGTAGCGGGCGGGCGCCGGTACGCGAACCAGGACGCCGTCGTCATGGAGCGCGGCGGCTTCCACAGTGTCGCGCAGCAGGAAGTCGAGAAAGCGCAGGGGCGTGGCGTCGGTGTTCGGGGCGACGAGACGCGAGGTCTCCTCGTCGGCCGCGTGCCGGCTGGTCGTCAGCACATCGACCGCATAGCCGTCGGGCGTCCGATAGGCGGTGCTCTTGCCTCGGTCGAGCTTGGGCACGGGCGAAAAGGCCGGATCCGCGGCTCGAAGCACGTCGATAAACGGCCTGTCCAGACCGTCGTCTATGGCCATGGAAATCCCGTAGTCCTGGGCGATATCGAGATCGCCGGTGCGCACGGCCTGGGCGGGCAGGCTGAAGCCCAGCAAGGCGCCGTACGTCTGGAAAGCTACCGTGCCGACCACGGCGGCGCGCAGCCGGAATACGCCGGCTTTGTTCAACGCCTGGAGGACGCGGCCCGAACGCTGGTCGGGCGCATGCAGCCCCGCGGCCCGCAGCGCCCGCACGATCTGGCGTCGTCCGTCCGCGGCGCTGTTGAGGGTCTTGGCCGTTTCCATGGCGGCGAGCAGTTCGGGCGTCTCGGGGCCGAGATATCGCTCCGTCCGTTCGCCTCGCACTTGCCGGGAGCGAACGTACCAATAGGGGCGACCGCCGCGTTCGCGGCGCAGGAAGCTGGCGCCGTCGCCATATTCGCTGATCTGGGCCGCACGAAGCTGGTCGATCAGATCGGCGACATTGGTGTGGATCGCCAGGGGAAGGCGCTGCACGCTCACGGAAAAGATCCTTGCCACCACCTTCATTAAGGTGGTGGCAAAATATCAAAAAATCAACTTTCTAGTGATTTAAAATCACACGATCCGTCCCTCGCCCTTGCCCCAGTACGCGTCCCGCACCAGCCGCTTGTAGAGCTTCCCCGTCGAATGCCTGGGCAGTTCGCGGACGAAGTCGACCTGGCGCGGAGCCTTCACGTGGCTGAGGTTGTCGCGGGTGAAGGCCAGGAGTTCGGCGGCCAGGTCCGGGCCGGCGTCGTCCCAGTCGAGGGGCTGGATCACCGCCACGACCTTCTCGCCCATCTCCTCGTCGGGCGCGCCGACCACGGCGGCGTCGGCTACGCGGGGGTGGGTGATCAGCAGGTTCTCGATCTCCTGCGGATAGATGTTCACCCCGCCGGAGATGATCATGAAGCTCTTGCGGTCGGTCAGGTAGAGATAGCCGTCCTCGTCGGCCCAGCCGACGTCGCCCAGCGTCGTCCAGCCGTGCTTGTTGTAGCTCTCGGCCGTCTTTTCCGGGGCGTTGTGGTAGGTCACGGCCGGACCGTTGGCGAAGTAGACGACGCCCTCGGCGCGGGCGGGCAGGGGATCGCCGGCCTCGTCGCATATGCGCAGCTCGCCCAGCGCCGCCTGGCCCACCGAACCGCGCCGCTCCAGCCAGTTTCCGCTGTCGATCCAGCAGAAGCCGTTGCCCTCGGTGCCGGCGTAGTACTCGTAGATCACCGGACCCCACCAGCCGATCATCTGTTCCTTGACCGGGATCGGGCAGGGCGCGGCGGCGTGGATCGCCGACTTCATGCTGGAGACGTCGTACTTCGTCCGCACAGCCTCCGGCAGCTTCAGCATCCGCACGAAATGGGTCGGCACGAACTGGCCGCAGGTGGCGCGGTGCTGCTCGATCAGGGCCAGCGCCGTCTCGGGATCGAACTTTTCCATCACCACGACCGTGCCGCCCAGCTTGTGCACGCTCATGCACCAGCGCAGCGGGGCGGCGTGATAGAGCGGGGCGGGCGAGAGATAGACGCTGTCGCCGTCCAGCTTGAAGAGGTGCTGGGCCATCATCTGCAGGGCCGTCGGCGCGTCGATCGGCGCGCCGTTCAGGGCCGGCTTTACGCCCTTTGGCCGCCCTGTGGTGCCCGACGAATAGAGCATGTCCGAGCCCGAGGTCTCGTCGGCGACCGGCGTGGCGGGCATGGCCGCGCGCTCGGCGTCGAAATCGCCGTAGGGCGCCAGAGCGCCATCCACCCGCAGCAGGGCGACGCCTGGGATCGACGGCGCAAGGGCCTGGGCGACGGCGTCCAGCGCCGGTCCGGCGATCAGCGCCTTGGCCCCGCAATCCTTGACGATGTATTCGACCTCGGGCGCGGTCAGCTTGGTCGAGACGCAGGTGAAATAGAGCCCGGCCCGCTGGGCCGCCCAGGCGATCTCCAGGTAGCGCGGATGGTTGTCGAGCAGGATGGCCACCACGTCGCCGACGCCCAGGCCCATCGCGCGGAACAGCTGGGCCCCCTGGTTTGAGCGGTCGTCGAGGTCTCGATAGGTCACCGTCTCGCCCGAGCCGGCCATCACGAAGGCGGGCTTGTCGGGCTGGGTTAGGGCATGGACGCTCGGATGCATGGACCCTCCAGGGCCGTCCCGCCAAGGCGAGCACGGCCGTTTCTCTCCCTGAGACCGTCCGCGTGTTCCCGCGTGATCGGCGTTCATCTGGAGCATGCGTCAGCTGTGAACTGTCGCGCAAGTTGCCGTAGGGGCGCCGTTGGCGGCGACGCCATACTGGGTGATCGTGCGGCAAAAGAACGATGTTCAACGGGAGGCGCGCATGGAACTGATCAGCCAGACGGCGGTGGACGGACGGCCGGGACCGGCCGCCGCGCCGACCTATCCGACCCTCGAGGGCGTCGACCTCGCCGACATCTTCCGCTTCACCAAGGGCCAGCCCTTCGCCGACTTCGCGCGGATGCGGCGGGAAGCGCCGGTCATGTGGCACGCCGAGCCGTTCGGCGGGCCGGGCTTCTGGGCCGTCACCCGCCATGAGGATGTCATGCGGGTGAACGGCGACCCGGAGACCTTCTCGTCGCAGAAGGGCGGGATCCTGATGTCGATGGGACCGCCCGACAGGCGCCACGCCCTGTTGTTCCGGGCGACCATGGACACCATGATCAATCTCGACGCGCCGCATCACCTGCAGCTGCGCCGCGAGCACATGCCCTATTTCACCGCCGGCTACCTGCGGGGCCTGACAGAGAAGGTGAGGGGCGAGGTCACGCGGCTGCTCGACGAGATGGAGCCGCTGCTGGCCGGCGGCGCCGAGGTCGACATGGTCGAGCGGTTCTCGTCGATCCTGCCGCTGTTCACCCTGTGCGAGATCCTGGGCGTGCCGGCCGAGGACCGGGGCAGGTTCCTGCGCTGGATGCACTATCTGGAGCGCGCCCAGGACCTGGCCGTGCAGCAGGCCATGGCCCCGATCACCCCGACGCTGGAACTCATGCAGTTCGTGGCCGATTTCAACGAGAACATCGAGGAGATGTTCGACTACGGCCGCACCATGCTGCTGAAGCGCCGGGCCGACCCGCAAGCCGACCTGATGACCGCCATCGCCCGCGCCCAGGTGGACGGCGACCTGCTGGCCGACGAGTACCTGGACGGCTCGTGGCTGCTGATCGTGTTCGCCGGCAACGATACGACGCGCAACACGCTGTCGGGCGCGATGAAGCTGCTGACCGAGTTTCCCGAGCAGAAGCAGCGGCTGATCGACGATCCCTCGCTGCTGCCGGGCGCGGTGGACGAGTTCATCCGCATGGTCAGCCCGGTGATCTACATGCGCCGCACGGCGACGCGCGACGTCGAGGTGGCCGGCCAAGCGATCCGCGAGGGCGAGAAGGTGGTGATGTACTACGGCTCGGCCAACCGCGATCCGGAGGTCTTCGCCGATCCCGACCGCCTGGACGTGACCCGCGCCAACGCCGGCAAGCATGTGGCCTTCGGCTATGGCCCCCATACGTGCCTGGGCAAGCGCGTGGCCCAGATCCAGCTGGAGGAGGCCTATCGCCAGATCCTGGCGCGGTTCCCCGACCTGGAGTGGACGGGGAGCATGGAGGTCGCGGCGAACAATTTCGTGCATGCGATCAGCAAGCTGGGGGTGAGGCGGGTCGTTTAGTCCTTCTCCAAAAACCGCCGTCATCCCGGAAAGCCCGCAGGGCTTATCCGGGACCCAGGGGACTGGGCGCGGCGACTGGCTTGCCGGCTGCGATGGCCGCTGCCCTGCGCCGGCCCCTGGGTCCCGGCTCTCCGCTTCGCTGCGGCCGGGATGACGTGCGGAGGCGAGGGGGAGGGGTTGTGCATAGGCGGCAAGCGGCCATACGGTTGTTTAAAATCGCCCAGGGAGCCCCGCCATGTCGCAGCCCGCCTTCGAGACCCTGCTCTACGCCGTCGAGGACGGGATCGCGACGATCACCCTGAACCGGCCGGAGAAGCTGAACGCCTTCACCGCCCGGATGATGAAGGAGCTGATCGAGGTCTTCGACATCACCGACGCCGACGACGCGGTGAAGGTGGTGATCGTCACCGGCGCGGGCCGGGCCTTCTGCGCCGGCGCCGACCTGTCGAGCGGCGGGGCCACCTTCGACCGCACGTCCCCGCAGGCCCTGGAGCGCGAGGAGGGCAAGGTCGGCGACGTCTATCGCGACGGCGGCGGCCGGGTGACCCTGCGGATCTATGACAGTCTCAAGCCAGTGATCGCCGCCGTGAACGGCGCGGCCGTCGGCGTCGGGGCGACCATGCAACTGGCCATGGACATCCGCCTGGCCAGCGAGGACGCCAAGTTCGGCTTCGTGTTTGCGCGGCGGGGCATCACGCCGGAGGCCTGTTCTTCGTGGTTCCTGCCGCGGCTGGTTGGCCTGCAGACGGCGCTGGAGTGGTGCTACACCGGCCGGGTGTTCCCCGCCTCGGAGGCCAAGGAGCGCGGGTTCGTGCGCTCGCTGCACGCGCCTGACGACCTGCTGCCGGCGGCCAGGGCCCTGGCCCGCGAGATCGCCGACAATACCGCGCCTGTTTCGGTGGCCCTGACTCGACAGTTGCTCTGGCGCATGGCCGGGGCCGACCATCCGATGGAAGCTCACAAGGCCGACAGCCGGGCGATCCAGTCGCGCGGCGCTTCGGGCGACGCCAAGGAGGGGGTGACCTCGTTCCTGGAGAAGCGCCCGCCGGCCTATCCCAACCGCGTCTCGACCGACCTGCCCGACATCTGGCCGGAATGGGAGCCGCGACAATTTCGCTAATCCCCTGGCGAAGCCGAGCTTGAGGCCGCAAATTCTCCTGGCGGGAGAATCCTTGGCGCTTATTCGAAGTTAAAGACGTTTCCCGTCTAGTTTCGAATCCGGCGATGGGGGCTTCGCCGCCAGGAAGATCATGACCGACCCGATTTCGCCCTTCGCCAAGCCGATCGCCGTTCCGCCCAAGTCGCGCGCCGCCCTCTTGAAGCGGCTGGCCGACGTGGTCTGCCTGCCGGCCAGCCGGATCAACAATTTCGAGCGCGCCATGTGCGCCGACCTGCTGGTCGAGATGCTGCGCGAGGCGGTGGTCGAGGAGCGCGAGAAGGTCGCCCGGCGCCTGGCGACGCTGAGCGACATGCCGGGCTCGCTGGTGCGCCTGCTGCTGCGCGACGAGGTGATGGTAGCCCGGGCGCTGCTGGAGAACTCGCCCAACCTGTCGGACGCCGACCTGATCGACTGCCTGTACCACGCCAGCCAGGAGCACCGCCGGCTGATCGCCATCCGCCGCGGCGTGGGCGAAGTGGTGGCCGACGCCCTGGTCGACATGGGCGAGATTCCGGTGGTCGAGGCGCTGCTGCGCAACGACCTGGCGCGCTTCAGCCACCAGGGCGTCGAGAACGTCGTGGCCATGACGCGCGACAATCCGGGCCTGATCGCCCTGCTGCTCAAGCGCGCCGAGCTGCGGCCCAGCCATGCCTATGTGATGTTCTGGTGGGCCGACGCCGAGGCCCGGCGCACGATCCTCCAGCGCTTCGCCGTCTCGCGCGAGATCCTGCAGGACGCCGTCGGCGACGTCTTCGCCGTGGCCTCGGAGGAGGGCTGGCAGGACCCGCTGTCGAGAAAGGCGCTGCAGTTCATCGAGCGCCGGCAACGCAATCGGGCGGCCATCGCCAAGAGCCCGTTCGACAGCCTGGAGGACGCCGTCGCCGCGGCCCAGACCGGCCTGACCCGCGAGACGGCCGAGGAGATCTCGTACCTGGCCGGCCTCAAGCCGATGACCGGCGCTAAGATCTTCACCGATCCGGGCGGCGAGCCGATCGCCATCCTGTGCAAGGCCACCGGCCTGCCGCGCGCGGCGGTGCGGGCCCTGTGGCGCGGTCTGCGCCGGCCCGAGGCCGACGCCAACGGCGGACCCTCGCCTGGGCTGGAGCGGGTGCTGGGGGTGTTCGACGCCATCGCCGTCGACCGGGCCCAGACGGTGTTGCGCTACTGGAACTGGTCGCTCTCCTCGGCCCTGACTCCGGCCCTGCTGAAGGCCATCCGCGACGGCGACACCGACGCCATCGACGAATATTCGGTGCCGCAGCGAGCGGCGATGCTGGCCTTGTCGCGGGACTTCGGGCGCTAGGATCCTTTCCCCCTTGCGGAACCTCCCCCTCTGGGGGAGGCGATCGCGTAGCGATCGGAGGGGGGAGTTGGTGCGGGATCCGCCGACGCCTCGAAAGCTGAAACCGTCCCCCCACCGGCCTTCGGCCGCCTCCCCCACGGGGGGAGGTTCCGCTGCGCGGAC
>NZ_JBWKPK010000058.1:0-17514 GCF_059418205.1 Caulobacter sp. GW821-FHT09B11
CCCCCCCCCCCCCCCCCCCCCCCCCCCCCCCCCCCCCCCCCCGTTTTCAGCTTCCGCTGAGCGTCTCGCCCTCGCGGCCACACCCCCCTCCGTCGGCTTCGCCGACACCTCCCCCAGAGGGGGAGGATCTTGGAGCGCTCAATGGAACAGAGCTGGAAGAAGGCCAAGGCGGTGTTCGCCGCCGCGCTGGGACCGCCGCTGGTCTGGCTGGTGGTGTTCTTCGTCGCGCCGATGGCGATCGTCTGGGCCTACAGCTTCGGCCACAATGTCGGGCTGACCGAGATCTCGTTCACCGGCACGATCGCCAACTACGCCCGGGCGCTGGAGCCGCTGTACCTGAAGATATTCGTCAAGTCGGCCTGGGTGGCGGCGCTGACGACGGCCCTGTGCCTGGTGATCGGCTTCCCGGTCGCCCTGGCCATCACCTTCGCCTCGCAGAAGGCCAAGACCTGGCTGCTGCTGCTGGTCATGCTGCCGTTCTGGACGAACCTGCTGATCCGCACCTACGCCCTGATCGCCGTGCTGCGCACCGAGGGCTACATCAACCAGGGCTATGAGTGGATCTGGACCCTGGCGTCCAAGGTCGCGCCGCTGGGGACTTTCCAGCCGCTGGAGCTGCTGCACAACAATTTCGCGGTGATCCTGGGCCTCGTCTACGTGCACCTGCCGTTCATGGTGCTGCCGCTCTATTCGGCGCTGGACCGACTGGACAAGTCGCTGCTGGAGGCCAGCCTCGACCTCGGCGCCGGGCACCTGCGCACCCTGTTCCGCATCGTCGTGCCGCTGGCCCTGCCGGGCATCGCCTCGGGGATCCTGATCACCTTCATCCCGGCCCTTGGCGCCTATCTGACGCCTGATCTGCTGGGCGGCCCCGACAGCCAGATGATCGCCAACGTCATCGAGCGCCAGTTCAAGCGCGCCAACGACTGGCCGTTCGGCGCGGCCCTGTCGTTCCTGCTGATGTACCTGACCTTCATCGCGATCGCCGTTCAGGCCCTGCTGTCGCGCGGCAAGAAGAAGGAGGGCGTGGGATGACCAAGCGTTCGCCGCCCGGTCCGCTCGAATACCTGCGCCGCTGGCCGATCCGGCTGTGGTTGGCGGGCGTTGGGATCTTCCTCTACGCGCCGCTGGTGGCCCTGATGGCCTTCAGCTTCAACGACAGCCGGCGCAACATCGTCTGGAAGGGCTTCACCCTCAAATACTACGAGAAGGCCTTCAACAACGACGGCCTGATCGAGGCCTTCGCCAACAGCCTGACCATCGCGGCGGTGTCGACCGTGCTCAGCGTGCTGCTCGGGGCCATGGTCGCCCTGGCCCTGTGGCGGTTCCGCTTTCCGGGCAAGACGGTGGTGGACGGGGGCCTGGCCCTGCCGATCGTGGTTCCCGAGATCTGCATGGGCGTGGGCATGCTGGTGTTCTTCGCCAAGGTGCTGCCCTGGCCGCAGGGGATGATCTGGCCGCTGAACCTAGGGGCGATCATCATCGCCCACGTGACCTTCTCGTTCCCGTTCGTGGCGGTGGTGGTGCGCGCGCGCATGGCCAGCTTCAACCGCGAACTGGAGGAGGCCGCGCGCGACCTGGGGGCCGGCGAGTTCCGCACCATCAAGGACGTGATCCTGCCGCACATGACGCCGTCGCTGGTGGCGGGGGCGCTGCTGGCCTTCACGCTGAGCCTCGACGACTTCGTCATCACCTTCTTCACGGCCGGGCCCGACACCGTGACCTTCCCTGTGAAGGTCTATTCGATGGTGCGCTTCTCGGTGACGCCCGAGGTCAACGCGGCTTCGACCATACTGATCGTGCTGACCGTGATCCTGACCGCCGTGGCGCTGAAGCTGCAGGGCGATCCGGCGGCGACGGCCGGTGCGCATGGGGGCGACGGCAAATGATTGCGCTGGAAACCCCCTCAGTCGCTCCGCGACAGCTCCCCCAGAGGGGGAGCATCTTTAGATCCTCCCCCTCTGGGGGAGGTGGCCCGGAGGGCCGGAGGGGGCCTTGGGCGCTGAAGTTTTCGGGGGGAATGAAGACGTGACCGAACCCAAACCCATCATCACCTTCGAGAACGTCACCAAGCGCTTCGGCAAGCTGGCGGCGGTCGACAACGTTTCGCTGAGCATCAGGGAGGGCGAGTTCTTTGCTCTGCTGGGGCCGTCGGGCTGCGGCAAGACCACCCTGCTGCGCATGCTGGCCGGGTTCGAGACCCCGACCGAGGGGCGGATCCTGATCGACGGCCAGGACATCTCCAACGTGCCGCCGAACAAGCGGCCGGTGAACATGGTGTTCCAGTCCTACGCCGTGTTCCCGCACATGACCGTGGCCGACAACGTCGCCTACGGCCTGAAGGTCGACCGCGTCGGCAAGGCCGAGCGCGACCGCCGGGTCGAGGAGGCGCTGGAGCTGGTGCAGCTGGGCGGCCTTGGCCATCGCAAGCCCGACCAGCTGTCGGGCGGGCAAAGGCAGCGGGTGGCCCTGGCCCGGGCGCTGGTGAAGCGTCCGCGCGTGCTGCTGCTGGACGAGCCGCTGTCGGCCCTGGACGCCAAGCTGCGCGAGCAGATGCGCACCGAGCTGTGCACCCTGCAGGAGAAGGTCGGCATCACCTTCATCATGGTCACCCACGACCAGGACGAGGCGCTCGCGCTCGCCAGCCGCTGCGCGGTGATGAGCAAGGGCCTGCTGCAGCAGGTGGCCACGCCCAACGATCTCTACGAGTTCCCCAACAGCCGCCTGGTGGCCGACTTCATCGGCAGCGTGAACCTGTTCGAGGGCGTGCTGGCGGTGGACGAGCCGAGCCATGCGGTGATCAAGTCGCCCGGCCTGCCCACCGACATCTTCCTCGACCACGGCGTCACCGGTCCGCGCGGCGGCACGGTGTGGGCGGCGATCCGCCCCGAGAAGATCGAGCTGCACAAGCGCCCCGACGACGGCGAGCCGCCGAACATGGGCGACGCCCCCAAGGGCGCCAACGCCGTGGCGGGCGTGATCAAGCACGAGGCCTATCTGGGCGGGATCTCGACCTACGAGGTGGAAATCGCGGGCGGCCGCCGCGTGAAGGTGCAGCGCCCCAACCTGACGCGCTGGGACCAGGAGGACTTCCGGCTGGGCGAGGCGGTGTGGATCGCCTGGCACGCTTGCTCGCCGGCTGTGCTGCTGTCGTGATCCCATGAGACCCGTCGCCGGCGTCATCTGCTGCACCCGCACCGTCGGGATCGAACCGGCCCAGGCGGTGATGAACCGCTATGTCGCCGGCGCGATGAAGTACGCCGACGCCGCGGCCCTGCTGGTGCCGTCGATGCCGGGGCTGATGAAGGCCTCTGAAGTCGCCGCGCGGCTGGATGGCCTCTTGCTGACCGGCAGTCCGTCGAACCTCGATCCCGCCTTCTACGACGAGGCGGTGGACGACGCACCTGGGCCGTTCGACCACGATCGCGACGCCATGACCCGCGACCTGATCGAGGTCATGCTCGACCTCGGCCGGCCGGTGTTCGGGGTGTGCCGAGGCTTCCAGGAGATCAACGTCGCCTTCGGGGGCACCCTGCGGCGCGACATGGCGACCAGCGCCGCGCTGATCGCCCACCACGCGCCCGAGGAGATCGACTTCAACGGCATGTTCGACCATCGCCATCCGGTCGACCTGACCCCCGGCGGGGTGCTGGCCACGGCCTTCGGGGTCGAGCGGGCGGTGGTCAATTCGGTGCATTACCAGGGCGTCGACCGGCTGGGCGAAGGCCTGACGGTGGAGGCCCGGGCGCGGGACGGCGTCGTCGAGGCGGTGTCGGCCAGCGTCAACGGCGCGCCGGTGCTGGCCGTGCAGTGGCATCCGGAATGGAAGCCCGACGAGAACCCGCAGTCGCAGACCTTTTTCCAGCTTTTCGGACGGGCCCTCAGAGGCTCGCCGCTCGTCGTACGGGAAACCCAGACATGACCGCCCCCCTCCGCAACCACGACATCGCCGAGCTCAAGCGCCTGGATCTGGCCCACCACCTGCCGGCCCAGGCCGACCACAAGGTCATCGCCGAGCAGGGCGGCAGCCGCATCATCACCCGGGCCGAGGGCGTCTACATCCACGACGGCGAGGGCCACCAGATCCTCGACGGCATGGCCGGGCTGTGGTGCGTCAATGTCGGCTACGGGCGCGAGGAACTGGCCAAGGCGGCCTATGACCAGATGCTGGAGCTGCCGTACTACAACACCTTCTTCAAGACCGCGACGCCGCCGCCGATCGAGCTGGCGGCCAAGATCGCCCAGAAGATGGGCGGGCATCTGACCCACGTCTTCTACAACTCGTCGGGGTCGGAGGCGAACGACACGGTCTTCCGCCTGGTGCGCCATTACTGGAAGCTCAAAGGGCAGCCCAGCCGCACGGTCTTCATCAGCCGCTGGAACGCCTATCACGGCTCGACCGTGGCCGGCGTCTCGCTGGGCGGCATGAAGCACATGCACAAGCAGGGCGACCTGCCGATCACCGGCGTCGAGCACGTGATGCAGCCCTATCCGTTCGGCGACGGCTTCGGCGAGGACCCGGCCGCCTTCCGCGACCGGGCGGTGCAGGCGATCGAGGACAAGATCCTCGAGGTTGGTCCCGAGAACGTCGCGGCCTTCATCGGCGAGCCGGTGCAGGGCGCGGGCGGGGTGATCATCCCGCCGGACGGCTACTGGCCCGCCGTCGAGGCCCTGTGCCGCAAGTACGGGATCCTGCTGGTCTGCGACGAGGTGATCTGCGGCTTCGGGCGCCTTGGCCAATGGTTCGGCCACCAGCACTACGGCATCAAGCCCGACCTGATCGCCATGGCCAAGGGCCTGTCGTCCGGCTACCTGCCGATCAGCGCCGTGGGCGTGGCCGACCACATCGTCGCCGAGCTGCGCGAGAAGGGCGGCGATTTCATCCACGGCTTCACCTATTCGGGCCACCCGACCGCCGCCGCCGTGGCCCTGAAGAACATCGAGATCATGGAGCGCGAAGGCCTGGTCGAGCGCACCCGTGACGAGACCGGCCCCTATCTGGCGCAGGCCCTGGCCGACCTGAACGACCACCCGCTGGTGGGCGAGACCCGGTCGCTCGGCCTGATCGGCGCGGTCGAGATCGTGCGCGAGAAGGGCACGAACCATCGCTTTCTCGACAAGGAGGGCGAGGCCGGTCCGATCGTGCGCGATCTCTGCATCAAAAACGGCCTTATGGTCCGCGCCATCCGCGACAGCATCGTCTGCTGTCCGCCGCTGATCATCACCAAGGCCCAGATCGACGAACTGGTGGGCATCATCCGCAAGTCGCTCGACGAGGCCGAGCCGGTGCTGCGGGCGCTGAAGCCGAAGGAGGGCGATGCGTGAGCGCCGCTCCCGCCTACTTCCGCCAGGAGTACGGCGTAAGGGTCTGGTCGGGCGTGCCTAGCGTCTTGAGCCATTCGCGCACCCGCTGGTGTGGGACGCAGCGGCCGGCCTCGATATCGGCGTCGGCCGCAACGCGGCGTTCGGCGTCTTCGTCGGATTCCGCATTGGGATCGGACTGGGTCATGCCTCAGCCTATCATGGATACCGCCTGAGCGAGGCGACGCCGAACCACAGCACTCAACAATCAGCCCAAACTTCAGCAAGCGCGAGGAGCGCCCCCATGAAGCCCAAGCACAAGAAGAACCACGACGGTCCGAAGATCACCCGGGGGGTCAAGACGCTGGACGAGGCCCAGGCCTGGTTCCGGAGCCAGAACATCGAGGAGATCGAGTGCGTCGTGCCCGATCTCGCCGGCGTCGCGCGCGGCAAGATCATGCCGGTGCGCAAGTTCCTGGGCACGCCGTCGATGAACCTGCCGCTGGCGGTGTTCTACCAGACCATCACCGGCGACTTCCCCGAGTTCGAGGGGGCGGTGAACGCGGTGCAGTCGGACACCGACATCTTCCTGACCCCGGACCTGGCGACCCTGGCCACCGTGCCCTGGGCCCAGGACCCGACGGCCCAGGTGATCCACGACGCCTTCCACCCCGACGGCCGTCCCGTCGAGGAGAGCCCGCGCCAGGTGCTGCGCCGGGTGCTGTCGCTCTATCGCGAGAAGGGCTGGAGCCCGATCGTGGCGCCGGAGATCGAGTTCTATCTCGTCGAGAAGAACATCGACTGGGACTATCCGCTGAAGCCGCCGATCGGCCGCTCGGGCCGGCCCGAGAGCGGTCGCCAGGGCTATTCGATCAGCGCGGTCAACGAGTTCGACGCCCTGTTCGAGGACATGTACGAATATTCCGAGCGCCAGGGCCTGGAGATCGACACCCTGATCCACGAGAGCGGCGTGGCCCAGATGGAGATCAACCTGCGCCACGGCACGCCGCTGGAGCTGGCCGACCAAGTGTTCATGTTCAAGCGCACCATCCGCGAGGCGGCGCTTGAGCACGACATCTACGCCACCTTCATGGCCAAGCCGATGGCCGGCGAGCCTGGCAGCGCCATGCACATCCACCAGTCTATCCTGACCGAGGACGGCGACAACCTGTTCTCGGATCCCAAGACGGGCGAGGCCACGCCGGCCTTCTACGCCTTCATCGCGGGGCAGCAGCGCTACCTGCCGGCGATCATGGCGATCCTGGCCCCCTACGTGAACAGCTACCGCCGCATCGCCCGCGACAGCGGCGCGCCGGTCAACACCCAGTGGGGCTACGACAACCGCACCTGCGGGCTGCGGGTGCCGCCGTCTGATCCGGCCAACCGCCGGGTCGAGAACCGCATCCCCTCGTCGGACGCCAATCCCTACCTGGCCATCGCCGCGGTGCTGGCCTGCGGTTATCTCGGCATGACCCAGAACCTGGCGCCCACCGCGCCGGTGGAGATCGACGCCAGCGTCCGCGGCATCGAACTGCCGCGCAGCCTGCTGGAGTCGGTGACCCTGTTCGAGGACGCCAAGCCGCTGGTCGAGATCCTCGGGACGACCTTCTGCAGCGCCTATGTCCGGGTGAAGCAGGCCGAGTACGAGACCTTCATGCGCACGATCAGTCCGTGGGAGCGGGAGTTCCTGCTGCTGAATGTCTAGGGCGGTCTTGGGTGACCTTCTCCCAGAGGGAGAAGGAGGGGCCCGCGCCGTCAGGCGTGGGAGGATGAGGGGTTACGCCGTCGGCCGTGAAACCCCTCACCCTCCCATGGCTTTGCCATGGGCCCCTCCCTCTCCCCATGGGAGAGGTGGCGTCTGAGCATGATGAACACCGGCCATCCCGCCGCTTCCTGGTACGCGGCCACGGCGCACGCCCTGCCGCCGCTGCCCGCCCTCGACGGTGAGGTCACGGCCGACGTCTGCGTCGTCGGCGCCGGCTATACCGGCCTGGGCGCGGCGCTGGAGCTGGCGCCGCGGGGCGTCTCGGTCGTCGTGCTGGAGGCCGCCCAGGTGGGCTCCGGCGCCTCGGGTCGAAACGGCGGGCAGGTGCATGCGGGGCAGCGCAACGACCAGGCCTGGCTGGAGAAGACGGTCGGCCGCGACGACGCCCTTCTGCTGTGGAAGATGTCGCTGGACGCCCGCTCGCATCTGTCGGCCCTGATCGCCGAGCACGCCATCGCCTGCGACTTTGCGCCCGGCATGATCCACGCCCGCCACAAGAGCGGCGGGGAGGGCGAGGACCTCGACCACATCGAGTTCATGGCCGCCCGCTACGGCTATCACGAGCTGGAGCTGATCGACGAGGACGCCCTGGCCGAGGAACTGGGCACGGGCGTCTATCACGGCGGAACCCGCGACAACGGCGGCGGCCACCTGCACCCGCTGAACCTGGCGCTGGGCCTGGCGCGGGCGGCGCTGGCCAAGGGGGCGAAGATCCACGAGCGCAGCCGCGCTCGGGCCTGGCGCCGAGAGGGCGGCAAGATCGTGGTCGAGACGGCCGCCGGCCGGGTGCTGTGCGACCAGTTGATCCTGACCGGCGACGGCTATCTCGACGAACTGGCGGGCCCGCAGGCCCGCGCCCGGGTGATACCGATCAACAACTTCGTGCTGGCCACCGAACCCTTGGGAGAGCGGGCCGAGACCATCATCCGCTCTAACGCCGCCGTGGCCGACAGCCGCTTCGTCGTGAACTACTTCCGCAAGACCCCGGACGGGCGGCTGCTGTTCGGCGGCGGCGAGAACTACCGGCCGGGATTTCCGCCGGACCTGCCGGGCTTCGTGCGCCGCCACATGCTGAAGATCTATCCCGACCTGGCCGACGTGAAGGTGACCCACGCTTGGGGCGGCGCCCTGGGGATCACCGTCCACCGCGCGCCCTTCGTGCGCGAACTGGCGCCGGGCGTGCGGGTCGCGGCCGGTTATTCGGGGCAGGGGGTGATGCTGGCGCCCTGGTTCGGCAAGCTGCTGGCCGACGCGACCCTGGGCGAGAGCGCCGGGGTGGAGCTGCTGTCGCGCCTGCCGACCCCGCCGTTCCCCGGCGGGCGGCTGCTGCGCTGGCCGCTGACGGTGGCGGGCCTGTCCTGGTACGCGCTGCGGGACCGGCTCTAGGGAGATCAGGCGGCTTTCGCCTTGCTCCGCAGCGACAGGCAATAGCCGGTCGTCACGGCCAGCCCCGCCAGGATGGCGCCGCAGCCGCCCAGCACCGCGACCCGCGTCGGCGCGAACGCCCACAGTCCGGCATAGACCAGCCCGCTCAGCGCCATCGACCAGCCGCCGACCCGGTTGGCTTTGCGGCCCCAGTCGCTGGGCACGAACCGCTTGGGCATGCGGTTGCCGAACCAGGCGACCATCAGGCCGATGGCGCCCATGACCAGCCTGTTGACGGTGTCGGTGTCGATATAGCCCAGCTTGCGCGCCAGGCTCGCGGCCAGGGCCAGCACGACGATGCCGACACCCCAGGCGAGGTCGGCGATCACTTCCCGCTTCATCTTGCGATCTCCTGCTTGGTCGATGGGGGCGCCGGCGCGTCTTCGCCGAGGCCGAACGACTGGACGAAGCCCAGCAGCGCCTCTTCGAGCACCGAGAGCTTCAGGTGGTAGATGACGGACTTGCCGGCCTTCTCGGCGTGCACCAGGTCGGCCTCCTTCAGCACCGCGAAATGGGCCGACATCGTCGGCTTGGAGACGTCGAACTGGTCGGCCAGCTCGCCGGCGCTCAAGGGGCCCTCGCGCAGGAGCAGCAGCACCTTGCGGCGGGTGGGGTCGGAAAGGGCTCTGAACACCTGGCTCATGATGTGATGATTAGCTAAACGTCGAAATGAGTCAAGCGCGGGTCGCGACGGGCTGGTCTGGACGCGCCCGCCGGGCTAACAACCCCCACATGGCGCGAACCAAGCTGAACCCCGAATTCGAGATCGACGTCGACGGCGAGACCTATGTCTGGCGGCTGCAGCGCACGCCCCACTGGTCCAAGGACCCCGTCGAGCGGCACGGCATGGCGATCTGCGTGCACCACAAGGAAGGCAAGCGCGAGGTGGTGATCGAGTTCCCGCCGGGCGAACAGCCCCGCTACGGCGCGCCGCAGCTGAAGCCCGAGCAGATCCCCGTCAAGCTGGTGGGCAAGGCCATCGCCTCGGCCGTCGCGGCGGGCTGGGAGCCCTGGTCGCGCGGCAAGCCGGTGATCATCGCCGTGGACGAGACCGGGGCCTGAGGTTGCCGCGGTGCGTCCTTCGAGGCTCGCCTGCGGCTCGCACCTCAGGATGAGGACCTCATTGCACTGATCTCCTCATCCTGAGGCGCCCGCGCAGCGGGCCTCGAAGGACGCACCGCGCGTCTCAAGGCGGCGGAGCCGGGTTTGACGGCAGGCGGCGGCCGGCTCTCGTGTTGCTGTGCTCACCGATTGACACCCGACCAGCGTCGCCCTCCGATACCCCCGTTACGAAGCGTGGCGGGGTGAGATGCAGGGGCAGGTTTCGGAGCCGACGGGCAGTCTGGCGACCGCGCTCGGCCATGCGGCGCGGCTGCTGTCGCATGACCCCGAAATGGCGCGCGAGCAGGCCCTGGCGATCTTGGAGGCCGTTCCCCGCCATCCGGGCGCGACCCTGATCCTGGCCGCGGCCCTGCGGCTGTCGGGCGATGCGGCCGCCGCCCTGCCGGTGATCGACCCGCTGTCGCGCGCGCTGCCCCAGGCCGCCGAGGCGCAGCTGGAGCACGGCCTGGTGCTGCTGGATCTTGGTCGCACCCAGGAGGCGGTCGCCGCCTTGCGCCGAGCGACGGCGCTGAACGCGGGTCTCGGCGAGGCCTGGCGGGCGCTGTCGGTGGGGCTGACCGTGCTGGGCGATCTGGCCGGCGCGCAGGAGGCCGGCGACCGGCAGATCCAGGCTTCGGTGCGCGATCCGGCCCTGATCGCCGCCGCCTCGGCCCTGGTCGAGGGCAAGCTGGCTCAGGCCGAGCACGGCCTGCGGGCCTATCTGGCGGCGCGGCCCGACGAGCCGGCCGCCCTGCGCATGCTGGCCGAGGTGGCCGCCCGCCTGGGCCGCTACGAGGACGCCGAGCGGATCCTGACCCAGACCCTGGCCTTCACGCCCGGCTTCACCGCCGCGCGGCATAACCTGGCGACCTTGCTCTATCGCCAGAACAAGACCCTGGAGGCCCTGCGCGAGCTCGACCTGCTGCAGGCGGCCGACCCGCGCCATCCGGCCTACGCCAACCTGCGCGCCGCCGCCCTGGTGCGGATCGGCGAGTACGAGGCGGCGACCGCCATCTATCGCGACGTGCTGGACCGGCATCCGCACCAGCCCAAGGGCTGGATGAGCTATGGCCACGCCCTGAAGACCCTGGGCCGACGCGCCGAGTGCGAGGCCGCCTATCGCAAGGCCGTCGAGCAGGCGCCGATGCTGGGCGAGGCCTGGTGGAGTCTCGCCAACCTCAAGACCCTGCGGTTCAGCGACGACGATCTGGCGGTCATGGAGGGCCAGCTGGCGGCGGCGGAACTGGTCGATGAAGACCGCTTCCACCTGCACTACGCCCTGGGCAAGGCGTTCGAGGACGCCGGCCGCTACGAGGAGAGCTTTGCCCATTACGCCAAGGGCGCGGAGCTGCGCCGCGTGCAGATCCGCTACGACGCCGACGAGACCACGGCCCATGCGGCGCGCAGCAAGGCGCTGTTCACGCCGGCGTTCTTCGCCGAGCGAAAGGACTGGGGGAGCGCGGCGCCCGATCCGATCTTCGTCGTCGGCCTGCCGCGCTCGGGCTCGACCCTGATCGAGCAGATCCTGGCCAGCCACTCGCAGGTCGAGGGCACGATGGAGCTGCCCGACGTCA
This sequence comes from Caulobacter sp. GW821-FHT09B11, assembly GCF_059418205.1. Classification (NCBI taxonomy): domain Bacteria; kingdom Pseudomonadati; phylum Pseudomonadota; class Alphaproteobacteria; order Caulobacterales; family Caulobacteraceae; genus Caulobacter; species Caulobacter sp. GW821-FHT09B11. The sequence continues at coordinate 11,167 of NZ_JBWKPK010000058.1, forward strand.
TCGCCATCGCCAAGCGGCTTGGTCTCAGGGAGGGCGGCAAGCCGGGGAAGGGCGGGGCTAGCGCCTATCCCGAAGCCCTGGCCGCTCTCGACGCCGACGCCCTGAAGGCGCTGGGCGAGGAGTATCTCGAGCGCACGCGGGTGCAGCGCAAGACCGACAGGCCGTTCTTCGTCGACAAGATGCCCAACAACTTCGCGCACGCCGGGCTGATCCACCTGATGCTGCCCAACGCCCGGATCATCGACGCGCGGCGCCACCCGCTGGGCTGCTGCTTCTCGGGGTTCAAGCAGCACTTCGCGCGGGGCCAGGCCTTCAGCTACGGCCTGACCGACATCGGCCGCTACTACGCCGACTATGTGGACCTGATGGCGCACTTCGACGCGGTGCTGCCGGGGCGCGTCCACCGGGTGATCTACGAGGAGATGGTCGAGGCGCCGGAGGCCGAGATCCGGCGGCTGCTCGACCATTGCGGTCTGCCGTTCGAGGATGCGTGCCTGAATTTCCACCAGAACGACCGCGCCGTGCGCACCGCCAGTTCAGAGCAGGTGCGCCAGCCGATTTTCAAGGACGGCGTCGATCAGTGGCGCAACTATGAGCCTTGGCTCGATCCGCTGAAGGCGGCTCTCGGGCCGGTTCTGACCGCCTATCCCGCCGCGCCCGATATTTGACCACCGGGCTCCGAGACTGCCGTTTTTGCAACAGTCTCGTGAATTGCGCTGGCGTGAAGCTTTGCTGCTTGCGACCTCAGATCAACTGAAAGAACGTCGTTCTCTCTGGGGCCAAGGAGTGAACACGTGCCGATTATGCGTTCAAAAACAATGAGGTCGGGCCTGCTGGCCACGGCCCTGATGTCGTCCAGCGCGCTCGGGGGCGCGGCGCTGGCGCAGGATGGCGGGGTGGCGCTGGAAGAGGTGGTGGTCACCGCCCAGAAGCGTTCGGAAAACCTGCAGGACGTGCCGGTCAGCATCGTGGCCCTGGGCGAGACCAAGCTGCAGCAGCTGCAGGTCACCAACTTCGCCGACTATGTGAAGTTCCTGCCCAGCGTGTCGTTCAACGGCTCGGGTCCGGGCTTCAACCAGGTCTACATGCGCGGCGTGGCCAGCGGCGGCGACGGCAACCACTCGGGCTCGCTGCCCAGCGTCGGCATCTATCTGGACGAGCAGCCGATCACCACGATCCAGGGCGCGCTCGACATCCACGTCTACGACATCGCCCGGGTCGAGGCCCTGGCCGGGCCGCAGGGCACGCTGTACGGCGCCAGCTCGCAGGCCGGCACCATCCGCATCATCACCAACAAGCCCAGCACCGCCGGCTTCAAGGCCGGCTACGACCTCGAGGTCAACGCGATCGCGCATGGCGAGGCGGGCTACGTCGCCGAAGGCTTCATCAACCAGCCGATCTCGGACACCGTGGCCGTGCGCATGGTCGGCTGGAGCAAGCGCGTCGGCGGCTATATCGACAACGTGCCGGCGACCCGCACCTATCCGACCTCGGGCGTGACCATCGACAACGACGCGCTCGCCCGCAAGGACTACAACGAGAACGAGACCCGCGGCGCGCGGGTGGCGGTGAAGGTCGACCTCGGCGAAAACTGGACCGTCACGCCCCAGGTCATGGGCCAGATCCAGAAGTCGAACGGCTTCGCCGGCTACGATCCCGACGTCGGCGACCTGGAGATCAGCCACTACTATCCGGAAAGCTCCGACGACCGCTGGGTGCAGGCCGCCCTGACCGTCGAGGGCAAGATCAGCAACCTCGACATCGTCTATGCCGGTTCGTACCTCGAACGCACGGTCGAGACCGAGCAGGACTACACCGACTACTCCTACTTCTACGACACGCTGTACGGCTACGGCGCCTACTGGACCGACGACGCGGGCAATCCGGTCGATCCCTCGCAGTACATCGTCGGCAAGGACCGCTATTCCAAGGTCAGCCACGAGCTGCGGTTGTCCTCGCCGCAGGAGAACCGCCTGCGCTTCGTCGCCGGCCTGTTCTACCAGCGCCAGACCCACGGCATCCACCAGGACTACAAGATCGACGCCCTGGGCGAGTCGCTGTCGGTGGAGGGCCATCCGGGCACCATCTGGCTGACAGAGCAGAAGCGCATCGACCGCGACAGCGCCGCCTTCGGCGAGGTGTCGTTCGACATCACCTCGAAGCTGACGGCGACGGCCGGGGTGCGCTTCTTCAAGGCCGACAACTCGCTGGTCGGCTTCTACGGCTACGGATCGGGCTACAGCAGCGGCACGGGCGTGGCGGCGTGCTTCAAGGGGTCGGTGATCGCCGGCTCGCCCTGCACCAACCTCGACAAGCGGGTGAAGGAGACGGGCAACACGCCCAAGTTCAACCTCACCTACAAGGTCGACGACGACAAGCTGGTCTACGCCACCTATTCCGAGGGCTTCCGGCCCGGCGGCATCAACCGGCGCGGCACCCTGGCGCCGTACCTGTCGGACTACCTGAAGAACTACGAGTTCGGCTGGAAGACCAGCTGGGCGCAGAACCGCTTCCGCTGGAACGGCGCGGCCTATTTCGAGAAGTGGGACAAGTTCCAGTTCTCGATCCTGGGCGCCAACGGCCTGACCGAGATCAAGAACGCCGGCGCGGCCGAGATCAAGGGCCTGGAGTCTGACATCACCTGGGCGGTCCTGCCCGGCCTGACGATCAACGCCGCCGGCGCCTATACCGACGCCAAGCTGTCGGAGAACTACTGCGGCTATACGGACGCGGCCGGCAATCCGGTGACCACCTGCGCCGATCCGGAAGCGCCGACGGGCACGCGCCTGCCGGTGACGCCCAAGTACAAGGCCAATGTCACGGCGCGCTACGAGTTCGACCTCGACGCCTTCCGGGCCTTCGTCCAGGGCTCGGCGGTCGGCCAGTCGGACGTCTTCTCCGACCTGCGCACCAAGCAGTCCGGGATCCTGGGCACGGGCGGCGGCTTCACGACCTTCGACCTGTCGGGGGGCTTGAGCCGCGACACCTGGTCGTTGACCGCCTACATCACCAATGTCGGCGACAAGCGGGCCGGCAACAACCGCTTCGTCCAGTGCGCCGAAGCGGTGTGCGGCGGCGCGGTCTATGTGATCCCCAACCAGCCGCGAACCCTGGGCCTGAAGTTCGGCCAGAAGTTCTGATCGCGGACGACGCCTGCGCCGCCTCCGTCCTTCGGGACGGAGGCGGTTGCGCGTTCCTCGTGCGGGTGAAAGCATGACCTTATGAGTACGCCCGCGCCCAAGGCCCTCGGCTTCTGGATGTGCAGCGCCCTGGTCGTCGGCAACATGATCGGCTCGGGCGTCTTCATGCTGCCGGCCTCGCTGGCTCCGTACGGCTGGAACGGCGTGCTGGGCTGGATCGTCACCATCGCCGGCGGCCTTTGCCTGGCCTTCGTCTTCGCCCGGCTGGCGGCGGCCCTGCCGCGCGAGGGCGGCCCCTACGCCTATACGCAGGAAGCCTTCGGACCGGCGGCGGGCTTCATCGTCGCCTGGGCCTACTGGATCTCGCTGTGGGTCGGCAACGCCGCCATCGCCACGGGGGCCGTGAGCTATCTGTCGGTGCTGGTCCCGGCGATCGCCAAGGTTCCCGGCCTGCACGCCCTGGTGACCCTGAGCCTGATCTGGGGGTTGATCGGGGTGAACTGCTTCGGCGCCAGGCTGGCCGGCGAGGTGCAGGTGGTGACCACTGTCCTCAAGCTGTTGCCGCTGGCCGCGGTGCTGGGCCTGTCGGCCTGGCTGCTGACCCAGGCCGGATCGACCGCCGTCTCGGCCCCGCTGCGGGTCTCCGACCTGGGCGGGCCGGGCCTGGTCGCCGCCTCGGCCCTGACGCTGTGGGCCCTGCTGGGCCTGGAGTCGGCCACGGTGCCGGCCGACAAGGTCAAGGATCCGGCCCGCACCATCCCGCGCGCCACCCTGTTCGGCGCGGCCTTCACCGGCGTCGTCTATCTGCTGGTCTGCTCGGCGGTGGTGCTGCTGTCGCCGCCTGACGCCCTGAAGGCCTCCAACGCCCCGATGGCCGAGTTCATCGGCCGGTTCTGGGGCTCGGGCGCGGCCATGGCCGTGGCCGCCTTCGCCGCCATCAGCGCCTTCGGGGCGCTGAACGGCTGGGTGCTGCTGCAGGGCGAGATGCCGTATGCGATGGCCCGGGGCGGGGTGTTTCCGGCCTTTCTGGGCAAGTCGTCCAGCCGCGGCACGCCGGTGCGGGCGCACCTGGTCTCGGGCCTGTTCCTGAGCGTGCTGGTGGGCATCAACTACGCCAAGTCGATGGCCGACCTCTTCACCTTCATCGCCCTGCTGGCGACCACGGCCTCGCTGTTCACCTACCTGGCCTGCGCCCTGGCGGCGCTGAAGCTGCAACGGGATGGACTTGTTCCGGGGTCGCGGCTGCTGACCATGGTGGCGATCCTGGCCGGGCTCTATGCGGTGTTCACCCTGTTCGGCGCGGGCAAGGAAGCCGTGCTGTGGGGCCTGGTGCTGCTGGCCGCCGGCGTTCCCGTCCATCTGCTGATGCGCCGTGCGGCGCGTGCGTGAGGCCTCCCGGATGATCCTGCGTTCGACCCTGGCCGTTCTGGCGACCCTGGCCGCTGTTCCCGCCCTGGCCGTCGAAGCCCCGAGGGTCTCCTATGTCCACGCCGGGCGGCTGATCGATCCCGTCGCGGGCAAGGTGCTGACCGACCGGCTGATCCGCATCGAGGGCGAGCGCATCGTCGCCGTCACCGCCTGGAGCGGCGCTCCGGCCGACGGCCCGGTGCTGGACTGGTCGGCCCTGACCGTGCTGCCGGGCCTGATCGACATGCACACCCACATCGTCGACCAGGAGCAGACCGAGAACATCGCCGAGCCGCTGCTGACCACGGCCGCCGAGCAGGCCTATATCGGCGCGGCCCACGCCCGCACGACCCTGATGGCCGGCTTCACCAGCGTGCGCGACGTCGGCACCTGGCGAGCGTTCGGCGACGTCGCCCTGCGCGACGCCATCGACAAGGGCCTGGTCCCGGGGCCGCGCATGTCGGTGGCCGGGGCCTATGTGACGACGCCCGGCGGGGGCGGGGAGGTGACCGGCATCGCCGCCGACGTCGGTATTCCGGCCGAGATGCGCCGGGGCGTGGTCGAGGACGTCGCCGACACCCATCGCAAGACCCGCGACATCCTGGTGCACGGCGCCGACTTCTTGAAATTGATCGCCACCGGCGCCGTCCTGACCGTCGGCACCGAGCCCGGCCAACTGGAGCTTTCCAGGGAAGAGATCGAGGCCGCCGTCGAGGAGGCCGCGAAGCGCGGCACCTACGCCACCGCCCACGCCCATGGGGCCGAGGGCATCAAGGTGGCGGTGCGGGCGGGGGTGCGCTCGATCGAGCACGGCTCGCTGATCGACGACGAGGGCATCGCCCTGATGAAGGCGCGGGGAACCTGGCTGGTCGCCGACATCTACAACGGCGACTACATCGACGAGATCGGCACGAAGAACGGATGGCCCGCCGAGACCCTGCGCAAGAACCGCGAGACCACCGATGCCCAGCGCGAGGGCTTCCGCAAGGCAGTGAAGGCCGGGGTCAGGATCGCCTACGGCACCGACGCCGGCGTCTATCCCCATGGCTGGAACGCTCGCCAGCTGCCCTACATGGTCAGGTACGGCATGACGCCGATGCAGGCGATCCAGTCGGCGACCACCAGCGCCGCGGCCCTGATGGGCAAGGACAAGGACGTCGGTTGCGACCAGGCCGGCTGCTACGCCGACCTGATCGCGGTGGCCGGCGATCCGCTGGCCGACGTCGGCGTGCTGCAGGACGTGGCCAAGGTCATGAAGGGCGGCGGCGTCTACAAAGACTAGGGTTCCCTTGGCGCCAAAAAATTAACCGCTTGAGACCTGGCGTGGCGTGTGCATTGTGCGGCGCAACTCGATGTTGCTGTGCAGCATTGATACAGCTGTCGCGAAGCCGCCCGTGGGGGGATGCTGGCGTCAGCCTCGATCAAGGAGCCTCCCCATGGCCGATTCGAACCACTACTACGTCCGTCCGGTCGCCGGCGTCTGGCACGTGACCTGGAACGACTCGCCCGAGCTGATCAGCTCTTGCCCCAGCCAGCACGAAGCCGTGGTCCTGGCCCAGCTGCTGGCCCGCCACATGACCAGCCAGGGCCGCTACGCCGAGGTTCACATCGCCGAGCCGGAAGCCCGCCGCCCGACCTGGGGCCGCAAGGGCCTGGCCGCCGCCGCGGCTGTCGCGGCCTGATACCGAATTTTTCAATCTAGGCTGACTTCCAAGCCGCTCCGACGCTGTCGGGGCGGCTTTTTCTTTAGTCCAATTCAGTGTGTCGGCGCGGTTCCTCCCCCGTGAAACGGGGGAGGAAC
>NZ_JBWKPK010000059.1:0-16682 GCF_059418205.1 Caulobacter sp. GW821-FHT09B11
CGACCTTGCCGTTGATCGTGCCCCAGCCGGTGACCACCCCGTCGCCGGCCACCTTCTGCTCGGCCATGCCGAACTCGACGCCCCGGTGCTCGACGAACATGTCGAACTCCTCGAACGAGTCCTCGTCCAGCAGCAGGTCGATCCGCTCGCGGGCCGTCAGCTTGCCCTTGGCGTGCTGGGCGGCGACGCGCTTCTCACCGCCTCCGGCGCGGGCCTGGGTCCGGCGGCGTTCGAGTTCTTCGAGAATGTGCTGCAAGGAAGACTCCGGCCCGGTGCGTGAACGTCGCAAAGATCGGATTTTGCGGGCTTGAGGGCTGAAGGCTCAAGGAAATTGAGGTTTCGGCGAGGGCTTGCGAACTTGCATCTTGTGAAATAGCAAAGTTGCGAAATGGGAGAGAAGCTGTTCATCGGGCCGCGCCTGCGGCTGCTGCGCCAGGCCAAGGGCTGGAAGCTGGAGGCCTGCGCCGCCCAGCTGGGCCTCTCGGCCAGCTATCTGTCGCAGATCGAGGCCAACCAGCGGCCGGTCACCGCCCGGGTGCTGATCGACGTCATGCGGGTGTTCGAGGTCGACGCCGCCTCGCTGGACGCCGCCGACGACCAGCGCCTGATCGCCGACCTGCGCGAGGCCAGCGCCGATGCGCCCTCGGGCGGGGAGGCTCCCAGCCTGTCGGAGATCAAGGCGGCGGTGGCCAACACGCCCAACCTGGCCAAGGCTTATCTCGACCTGCACCGCGCCTATCGCCGGCTCGACGAACGGCTGAAGGCGACCGAGGAGGCGGTGTCGCTGGACGAGCGCGGGGCGGCCAGCGCGCTGCTGCCCTATGAGGAGGTCCGCGACTTCTTCCACTACAAGAACAACTACATCCACAGCCTGGACGTCGCCGCCGAGGCCCTGGCGGGCGAGATCGGCGGGGGCGGCGAGCGGGCGCTGGAGGCCTATCTCGCCGACCGCCTGGGCGTTCGCGTGGCCCGCAGCGGCGAGGCCGATCTGCTACGCCACTGGGACCCCGCCTCGCGGACGGTGAGCGTGGGCGCGGCCCACCCCGAGGCGACCCGCAGCTTCCAGCTGGCCTACCAGATCGCGGCCCTGACCCTGTCCGACATCGTCGAGGCCGAGCTGGCGGCGGCGGGGTTTCGCAGCGACAGCGCCGCCAAGGTCTGCCGCACGGGCCTGTTGAACTACGCCGCCGGCGCGCTGGTGCTGCCCTACGAGCGGTTCCGCGAGGCGGCGCGGGCGGCGCGTCACGATGTCGAGCGGCTGGCGCTGAGCTTCCAGACCAGCCTGGAGCAGGTGTTCCACCGGCTGAGCACCTTGCAGAGGCCGGGCGCGCGGGGCGTGCCGTTCTATTTCGTGCGACTGGACCGGGCCGGCAACATCACCAAGCGCCACAGCGCCACGCGCCTGCAGTTCGCCCGCTTCGGCGGGGCCTGCCCCTTGTGGAACGTCCACGACGCCTTCGCCCGGCCCGACGCCTGGCTGGTGCAGCTGGCGCAGATGCCCGACGCGACGCGCTACATCTGCCTGGCGCGGGGGGTGGTGAAGCCGTCGGGGGCCTATCGCCAGGCCGAGCGCCGCTATGCTCTCGGTTTGGGCTGCGAGGCCCGCTACGCCGATCAGCTCGTCTATGCCGACGGGCTGGACCTGGCCGGGCCCCCGGCGCCGATCGGCGTCAGCTGCCGGATCTGCGAGCGCGACGACTGCTCGCAGCGCGCCTTCCCGCCGGTGGACCGGGCCTTCGAGGTGTTCGAGGACGACCGCCGCTGGGTGCCGTTCTCGCTGCGGGGCTAATCAACCAATTCGTCATCCCGGCCGCAGCGTAGCGGAGAGCCGGGACCCAGGGGCCGCCGCAAAGCGTTGGCGACCGCCCAGGCGGTGAACCCAAGCGCGGCGCCCAGTCCCCTGGGTCCCGGATAAGCGCTGCGCGCTTTCCGGGATGACGAGGAGGGGAGAGACGTAAACCTACGCCTCGATGTCGACGTCCTTGGTTTCCTTCAGGAACAGGATGCCGATCACCGCCGTCACCCCCGCCACCGCGATCGGGTACCAGAGCCCGTAGTAGATGTTGCCCGTGGCCGCGACCATGGCGAAGGCCGTGGTCGGCAGGAAGCCGCCGAACCAGCCGTTGCCGATGTGGTAGGGCAGGCTCATCGAGGTGTAGCGGATGTTGGTCGGGAACATCTCGACCAGCATGGCTGCGATCGGGCCGTAGACCATGGTGACGTAGATCACCAGCAGGCTGAGGACGAAGACCACCAGCGGCTTGTTGATCTTGGCCGGGTCGGCCTTGGCCGGATAGCCTGCGGTCTTCAGGGCGTCGGCGAGCTTGGCCTCCCAGGCCTTCTTGGCGGCGGCGAACTCGGCCTTCGGCAGGGTCTCGCCGCGGAACGAGGGCAGGGAGGTCTGGCCGATGCGGACCTCGGCGGTCTCGCCGGCCGCGGCCGGCTGGTTGTTGTAGCTGACGCCGGCCTTGGCCAGGTACGACTTGGCTAGGTCGCAGGAGGTGTTGAACACCGTCTTGCCGATCGGGTCGAACTGGAACGAGCAGTCGGCCGGGTCGGCGACCACGGTCACCGGGGCCGAGGCGGTGGCGGCGGCCAGCTGCGGGTTGGCGGCGCTGGTCAGGGTCTTGAACAGCGGGAAGTAGGTCAGGGCGGCCAGGGCGCAGCCCAGCATGATGATCGGCTTGCGGCCGATCTTGTCCGACAGCCAGCCGCAGACCACGAAGAACGGCGTGCCGATCAGCAGGGCGATGGCGACCAGGGTGTTGGCCGTGGCGCCGTCGACCTTCAGCATCTTCTCGATGAAGAACAGGGCGTAGAACTGGCCGGTGTACCAGACGACGGCCTGGCCGGCGGTCAGGCCCACCAGCGCGAGAATGACGATCTTCAGGTTGCCCCAGCGGGCGAAGCTGTCCTTCAGCGGCTGCTTGGAGCCCTTGCCCTCGTCGACCATCTTCTGGAACGACGGGCTCTCGGAGAGCTGCAGGCGGATCCAGAGCGACACGCCGAGCAGGGCGATCGAGATCAGGAACGGAATGCGCCAGCCGAAGGCCTGGAAGGCGTCCTCGCCGACGGTCGAGCGGGTGGCCAGGATCACCACCAGGCTCAGGAACAGGCCGAAGGTCGCGGTGATCTGGATGAAGCTGGTGTAGAAGCCGCGACGCCCGTGCGGGGCGTGCTCGGCCACATAGGTCGCCGCCCCGCCGTACTCGCCGCCCAGGGCCAGGCCCTGGATCAGGCGCATCAGGACGAGGGCGATGGGCGCGATGACGCCGATCTGCTCGTAGCTGGGCAGCAGGCCGACCACGAAGGTCGACAGGCCCATCAGCAGCATGGTGACGAGGAAGGTGTTCTTGCGGCCCCACAGGTCGCCCAGGCGTCCGAACACCAGCGCCCCGAACGGCCGCACCGCGAACCCTGCGGCGAAGGCCAGCAGGGCGAAGATGTAGCCCGTGGTCTCGTTCACGCCCGAGAAGAAGTGGTGGGTGATGTAGGTCGCCAGCGAGCCGTACAGGTAGAAGTCGTACCACTCGAAGACCGTGCCCACCGACGCCGCGCCGATGACCAGGGCGTCCTTGCGCTCCACGACCTTACCGTCCTTAGCGCCAGACGTCGCAGCGGCGTCAGCCATATCCCTCATCTCCTCCTAGGTCGCCGCTTCGATGCGGCGTTTTGGTTGAGTCAGGTATGGCAGGCCGTGGCGCCGCTACGGAAGGGGAACTTTCGGGGAACGTCGGGCTCCGAACGGTGATTTTCCGACTTGACGAGATACCGGTAGCAAGCCTTGCGGGGCTTGCCGTCCCGTATGCTGGAATCAGGCCTTGGCGGGGGTCTCCCTGGTCAGGGCATGCTTTCTGCGAGGAGCGGTCCGGCGGCCGACGAGGGCGGCCAGGGCCTCGTCGAGCATCGGATAGGCGAAGCGGAAGCCGGCGTCGCGGGCCGCCGCCGGCAGCACCTTCTGGCCGCTCAGCAGCAGTTCGTCGGCGAACGGTCCCAGCGCCGCGCGCAGCGGCCAGGCCGGGGCCGGCAGCAGGGCGGGACGGCCCAGCGCGCGGCCCAGGGCGGCGGCGAAGGCGCGGTTGGTCACCGGCCGCGGGGCCGTGGCGTTGACCGCGCCCTTCCACTGCGGCGTGGCGATGGCGTGGGCGATCATCCGCACCACGTCGTCCAGGTGGATCCAGCTCATCCAGTGGCGGCCGGCCCCGAACGGCCCGCCCAGGCCGAACTCGAACGGCGTCAGCATCCGGGAGAGCATGCCGCCCTCGGTGGACAAAACGAGCCCGATGCGCAGGCGCACCACCCGCACGCCATGGGCCTCGGCGCGGATCGCGGCCTTCTCCCACAGGGCGCAGATGAAGCGGGAAAAGCAGGGCTTCCCGCCATCGGCCTCGGTCAGGGGCTCGTCGCCGCGCAGGCCGTACCAGCCGATGGCCGAGCCGCTGACCAGCACCTTGGGCTTCTTGTCCAGGCGGGCGATCAGGGCGACGATGCCTTGCGTGGTCCGCACCCGGGAGCGGACGATGCGGCGGCGCTTGGCGATGGTCCACAGGCCGTCGGAAATCGGTTCGCCGGCCAGGTTGACGATGGCGTCCAGCCGCGTGTCGTCGGCGATCTGGGCAAGGTCGGTGACGATGCGGATCGGGGCGGGCAGGGCGGCGGCGTTGGCTCTGGTGCGGGTCAGCACCGTCACCTCGTGGCCGGCGCCGACCAGGGCCGCGACCAGCCGGGCGCCGATCAGGCCGGTGCCGCCGGTGACCAGCACCGACCGGCGCGGCGGCAGGGCGGCGACCAGGGGCGTCGGATCCTCGACGGAGATCCGCGCCGTACGAGCGGCGGCGGCCAGGTCGCGCAGGCCGCTGACTGCGACGCCGACGGCGGCGATGGCGCAGAGCACGCTCCAGACGCCATGGAAGGCGGGAACGACGCCGGTCGGGCGTGCGGCCCAGCCCAGCAGCAGCGGCGTCAGTATGGCCAGCACCACCCCGTAGTTCAGGGTCAGCAGGGTGTGCAGCACGCGCTCGCTGGCCGGCAGCTTGCGCGTGCGGTCCTCCTCGACGAAGTCCCACAGGGTGATGACCAGCTCGCCGGCCATCAGGGCCAGCAGGGCGATCGCCCAGGCGCCTTCGGGGCGGCTCCAGCCCAGGGCGGCGAACATCACCCCATAGGCCAGGTTGCGCACGCCGTGCAGCACGAGCTCGCCCTTCTGCGTCGGCTTCCAGGCCAGGCGCTGGGTCAGTTCGTGGTGGTAGAGCGTGTCGAAGCCGCCCATGGCCACCTGCACGAAGACCAGGACCCAGATCAGGTCGGTCATTGGCGGAACTCCCTAGGTTCGGCGGCGCGTTCGCGGAACACGCCGACCTGGCGCATCACCTCGCCCAGCAGGGGGTGATGCAGGCGAAGGACGAAGTCGAAGCGCCCGTCGGGGCGGTCCACATGGCTGATGGTCAGCTCGCCCGGCGCCAGCCAGGCCGGCAGCCGCAGGCGCATGGGGCCCAGGGCCAGGAAGTAGTGGTCGCTGTGGAAGTGCAGGGCGCGCTCGTCGGCGCTGACGGCCAGGGCGATGCCGAAACCGCCGCCCAGATATTCCTCCAGCCCCGTGGGGCCGGCGAACCGCTTGCTGCTGTGGATCACCTGGGGAAATCCATGGGCGCGGCCGTACATCCGCGTCCAGAACTGGCCGCCGGCCTCGTGGTCTTCCGTCACGGTGACGACCGCCGCCACGCCCAGGTCGTCGCCCAGGGGCAGGGGCGCGCCGATCAGGCGGCACAGCTGGGCCAGGATCCAGCCGGCGGCGTTGCGGCGGCTCTCGACGATCTCGCCGGCGTAGGTGACGGCCAGGCCGGGGCGCATCCGCTTGCTGAACCGCTCGCGCACCACCGGCGGCAGGCCGGCCCAGGCCTCCGCCCCCAGCAGGGCGGCGAAGCGCAGGTCGTGCAGGGTGTCGGGAAGGGCGGCCGGGGCGTCCTGGCGGACCTTTGCCGGAACCTCGTGAGCTGCGAGACGAAACATCTGCCTTCCCCGTATTCTCAGTTATTTCTGTAGAAACAGAAATTGTCGGTCAAAATTTTTGAGGCGTCCCCCGACGCCCCCGTCCCGGGAGCGCCGCCTTACGAGGGCGGCTTGCTCCGGCCCAGGCCCAGCAGGGCCACGACCTTGGTCCCCATCTTGATCAGCGCCATCAGGGTCGAGGGCGGCACGGTCAGCATCTGGCCGTACCAGCCGTCGATGGTGCTGACGAACTCGTGCATCGAGCGCAGGCGGCTCTTGGCCACCTTGCCCAGGGTCGGGTCGCCGTCGGCGGCGGCCAGCACGTGGGTCAGGGCCTCGACCATCGGGTCGATCTCGCGCTCCTTGCGACCCTCGGCGATGCGGGTGAGCATCAGCCAGAGATCCGCCTCGGCTTCGTAGTGGTCGCGGCGGTCGCCCAGCACCGGGATGCGGCGGATCAGCTTCCAGCCGATCAGCTCCTTGATGCTGTTGGACACGTTGGACCGCGCCAGGCCCAGGGTCTCGGCGATGTCTTCGGCCGTCATCGGCTTCTCGGCCAGATAGAGCAGGGCGTGGATCTGGGCGACCGACCGGTTGACCCCCCACTGGCCGCCCATGTCGCCCCAGCGCAGGACGAACTGCTCGACGGCGGCGGGGAGCTTTCTGGTCATGTCAGCTGTTTCTGTCATGACAGAAATATCAGGCGGAAGGGTTTGGGAGTCAAGCGGGGATCAACAAGGTTCGCATCTGCGCACTCTATCTTCGTCATCCCGGCCGAAGCGAAGCGGAGAGCCGGGACCCAGGGGGCGCCGCAAAGCGCCGGCCAACGCTGAGGTGGCGAGCCCAAGCGCCGCGCCCAGTCCCCCTGGGTCCCGGGTCTACGGTCCGCCTTGCGGCCCTCCGCCCGGGATGACGAAAAGGAGAGGGGCGGCGCCTTCGTGACGAAACATGACCCGCCGGTTCTGTGGCTTGATTTGTAATATCAATACGAAGATATTCCGCCCGCAAATCCGTCGCGGACGCATGCGGCGGGGAAAAATCGAACGGGAGTCTACGCCATGTCGGGACTGAAGAAGCTGGGCCTGGGCCTCATCGCCGGACTGCTCGCCTCGACCAGCGCCCAGGCCGCCGAGCCCCTGCCGCCCAGGACCTATCTGGGCGTCGACATCTCCTACGCCAACGAGATGGACGACTGCGGCGCGGTCTATCGCTCGGGCGACCAGAAGGTCGAGCAGTACGCCTACTTCAAGCAGGCCGGGGCCAACATCGCCCGCATCCGCCTGTGGAACGACCCGCAGTGGACCAAGTACTCCAACCCCGAGGACGTGGTCCGCAGCATCAAGCGCGCCAAGGCCGCGGGCCTGCAGGTGCTGCTCGACTTCCACTATTCCGACGACTGGGTCGACGGCGAGAAGCAACTGGCGCCCAAGGCCTGGGAAAAGCTGTCGACGCCGGATCAGGCCAAGGCGCTCTACGCCTTCACCTACGACACCCTGCGCAAGCTGGACGCCCAGGGCCTGATGCCCGACCTGGTGCAGGTCGGCAACGAGACCAACGGCGAGATCGTCTCGACCCTGGCCAAGGCCAAGGACCCGATCAACTGGGAGCGCAACGCCGTGCTGTTCAACGCCGGCATCAAGGCCGTGCGCGACGCCGGCGCGGCGGGTTCGAAGAAGCCACGGGTGATGCTGCACATCGCCCAGCCCGACACGGTCGAAGACTGGTTCGCCGCCGCCGCCAAGGCCGGGGTCACCGACTTCGACATGATCGGCATCAGCTACTACAGCAAGTGGTCCAAGCGCTCGATGGCGCAGCTGGGGGCGACCATCAACCACCTGCGCCACACCTATGCGGCCGACGTGGTGGTGGTCGAGACGTCCTATCCGTTCACCACCGACGGCGCCGACAGCTCGCCCAACCTGCTGGGCGAGGATTCGCTGATCCCCGGCTATCCGGCGACGCAGGAAGGCCAGAAGAAGTACCTGACCGACCTCACTCAGCTCGTTTTCGCCAATGGCGGCACGGGCGTCTTCTACTGGGAGCCGGCCTGGGTCTCGACCAAGTGCAAGACCCGCTGGGGCACGGGCTCGAACTGGGAGAACTCGACCCTGTTCGACTTCAAGGGCCAGCCGACGCAGGGCATGAAGTGGCTGTCGACGTCCTACGCCTTCCCGGTCGAGACGACCTTCAAGGTGGCGGCGGGCGACCAGACGGCGGCCTTCATCGACGGCGATTTCCTGGGCGGCGTCGGGCCGCGGCCTATGGTTCGCGAAGGGGCCGACTTCGTCTATCGCACCCGCCTGATGCCGGGCGCATCGGTGACCGTGGCCACCGCCTCGACCGCCGAAGCGGTGGGTTCGGCGTCCGCCGTTACCGCGACCATCGCCGCCAAGCCGAGTGTGTTGAGGTTGCCGGCTCAACCGTGACCGCTTGTCATATGTGATTGGTATGATAAATAGCACCGACGCGTCGATCGGCAGAACCGGCGCGTCAGCGCCCGCAGAGGCGCGGTCGACTTCGGCGCGGACGTCGCGCCCCACTGATCCGGCGATCTGAGCGCCGGTCCAATCCACAAAACCAGAAAACAGCCACGCCCGCAGAAGGCGTCGCGTTTCCAATTGGGGGAACTAGATGACCCGTCAATCCATGCTGCTCGCCGCCGCCAGCGGCCTGAGCCTGCTCGCCGTTTCGTCGGCCGCTTGGGCTCAAGACACCGCTGTCTCCGACACGCAGGTCGAAGAAGTCGTCGTCACCGGCGTGCGCAAGAGCCTGCGCGACGCCCTCGACGTGAAGCAGGGCTCCGACAAGGTGGTCGAGGCGATCTCGGCCAAGGACATCGGCGTGCTGCCCGACGTGACGATCGCCGAGTCGATCGCGCGCCTGCCCGGCGTCAACGCCACCCGCGACCGCGGCAACGACAGCCAGGCGGTGGTCCGCGGCCTCGGCGCCCGCCTCGTGCTGGGCACCATCAACAACCGCGAAGTCGCCTCGTCCGAGCCCGACCGCAACGTCCGCTGGGAAGTCTATCCGTCGGAAGTCGTCTCGGGCGTGCAGGTCTACAAGTCGCAGTCGGCCGACCTGATCGCCGGCGGCGTCGCGGCCACCATCAACATCTCGACGATCGACCCGCTGGACTACAAGGGTCCGTCGGTCGTGCTGCGCGCCGGCCCTGTCTATTACGACGGCGGCAAGGACATCCCGAACTACGGCCAGACCGGCTACCGCGCCAGCGGCTCGTTCGTGCACAAGATCAATGACGACCTGGCCATCGTGCTGGGCCTGACCAGCCAGAAGCAGAAGAACGGCTACGTTTCGCTGCAGGGCTGGGGCTGGAACGATTCCAACATCCGCACCCCGGTCGGCGCCAGCGACTCCAGCGGCGACCTGAACGGCGACGGCAAGGCCGACGCCACGCCCTGGGGCCTGCAGCTCGAGGTCAAGAAGCTCGAACAGAAGCGCGACGGCCTCTCCACCGGCCTGCAGTGGAAGCCGACCGACAACTTCGAACTGAAGTTCGACGCGCTCTATTCGAAGATCAAGATCAAGGAGGACCAGGACCAGGTCGTCTACGCCCGCAACCGCGGCAACTGGGCCAACGTCGACCAGTGGTGGTACACCGGCGCGCCGGGCGCGTCGTACACCCTGGTCAACAACACCGTCGTGGCCGCGACCCTGCCGGGCGCCAACGTCACCTCGATCCTGGCGCGCTACACCGAAGACAAGACCCTGTTCGTCACCGGCCTGAACGGCAAGTGGACCGCCGACCAGTGGGTCGTGGCGGGCGACCTGTCCTATTCGAAGGCCGAGCGCGAGAACAACTGGCGCGCCCTGCGCATGGTCTCCGAGCCGACCTCGCTGAGCTACGACGTGCGCGCCGGCGCCAAGCCGACCGTGAGCACGACGCAGCAGCCGATCACCCTGACCCAGAACGTCTGGGGCGGCTGGTCCAAGGCCAGCAACGAAGGCGGCCAGAACGACGGCCTGGAGCAGCTGAACGACGAACTGGTCGCCGGCGCCCTGGACTTCACGCGCGACCTGGAAGGCAAGTTCAAGAGCTTCCAGTTCGGCTTCCGCGTGTCGGACCGCACCAAGGACCACAGCCAGGCCCAGTGGTTCGTCTGCGCCAACTCGGCCAACCTGAGCAACATCTACGACCCGACCGTTCAGGACGAGTGGGGCAACTGCATCCAGAACGCGACCGTGCCGGCCAGCATGCTCAGCGCGTACAGCATCAGCGGCCTGAACGTGCCGAACGTCATCACGGGCGACCTGGATTCCATCGCCCGCAAGATCTACGGCGACAACGCCTTCAACTACGCCAACGCCCGGGACAACCTGGCCCAGCGCTGGAAGGTCAACGAGAAGGTCGGCGAAGCCTACGCCAAGGTGAACTTCGCGGCTGACGCCTTCGCCGGCTCGTGGATGAGCGGCAATGTCGGCGTGCGCGTGGTCACCACCAAGACCAGCAGCGACGGCTACCGCCAGGACGCCGGCGCGGCCACCTTCACCGCCGTGACCGTCGACAACGACTATACGGACGTCCTGCCCAGCGCGAACGTCAAGTTCGACTTCGGCCAGGGCAAGGTGGCCCGCTTCGGCCTGTCCCAGGTCGTGGCCCGCCCGCCGCTCGACGAGCTGCGCGCCAGCAAGACCCTGACCACCTGGGCGCCCTACACCGGCAGCGGCGGCAACCCCGAGCTGAAGCCGTTCAAGGCCGTGCAGTTCGACGCCTCGGCCGAGTGGTACTTCCGTCCGGAAGCCCTGGTCGCCCTGGCCTACTACTACAAGGACGTCGACACCTACATCGGCTGGACCCAGACCCCCGAGACCTACAACGGCACCACCTACGCGGTGTCGACCCCGGTCAACGGCGGCGGCGGCTACATCCAGGGCGTCGAGGCGACGTTCCAGACGCCGTTCTTCTTCCTGCCCAAGGGCCTGGACAAGTTCGGCATCTACTCGAACTACGCCTTCGTCGACTCCGACCTGAAGGAAATGACCCCGGCCGTGAAGCCGCTGAGCCTCGTGGGCCTGGCCAAGCACACCGCCACGGTCGACCTGTGGTACTCGGACGGTCCGATCGAAGCGCGCCTGGGCTACAAGTACCACAGCCCGATGACCGTGATTTACGGCTGGAACGGCTCGGAACTGCAGACCCTGACGACCGAGAAGACCCTGGACTTCAGCTCGTCCTACCAGGTCACCGAAATGGTCGGCGTGCGCTTCCAGGTCAACAACCTGACCAACCGCGCCATGCGCACCTATCGCGACGGCGATCCCAACCGTCTGGGCCGCTACGACCTCTATGGTCGTCGCTTCCTGATGGACGTGACCCTGAAGTTCTAGTTGTCCGACGCCTCGCGTGGTCCTCGCCCTTCGACAAGCTCAGGGTGAGGACCAACGCACCGCTTCGGCATTCGAGACCCTCATCCTGAGCCTGTCGAAGGACGAGGGTCTCGCAAGACCACTATCCAGGACGTCATTCCTCCCCGACGATCCTTTGTGAGGGGAGGGAGCCTCGCAGGCTTCCTCCCTTTCTTTTTGCTTTGAGAGGTCCCCCGATGGTCGAGTTCAGCCGCCGGCAAGCTCTGGTCGCCACCGCCGGCGTCGCCGCCTTCGCCGCGTCGTCCGCGCAAGCCGCCCCCAAGTCCGCCGCAGCCGCCAAGCCCGAAGCCAAGCCCGTGGTCGTCGACCTGGGCCCGCGCGAGCGCTCCAGCCTCGACTTCGACTGGAAGTTCCACCTCGGCCACGCCCAGGATCCGGCCCGCGACTTCGGCTTCGGCGCCAACCAGCGCACCTACGCCAAGGCCGGCGCCAACGCTCCCAACTGGTGGGTGGCCGCCGCCGCCCAGAAGGACTTCGACGACAGCGCCTGGACGCCGGTGACCCTGCCCCACGACTGGGCCGTCACCCTGCCGTTCGTGAACAACCCCGCCTACGTGCCCAGCGGCAAGCCCGACGACGAGGACCTGCGCGCCGCCCACGGCTACAAGGCCCTGGGCCGTGAATTCCCCGACACCAGCGTCGGCTGGTACCGCAAGAGCTTCGCCCTGCCGGCCGCCGACGCCGGCAAGCGCCTGTCGATCGAGTTCGACGGCGTCATGCGCGACGCCCTGGTGATCATCAACGGCTACATCCTCGAGCGCGAGGACAGCGGCTACGCCAGCTTCCGCGTCGACATCACCGACATCGTCAATCTCGGCGGCGACAACCTGATCACCGTCCGCGTCGACGCCAGCCTCGGCGAGGGCTGGTTCTACGAGGGCGCGGGCATCTATCGCCACGTCTGGCTGGTCAAGACCGCCCCGGTCCACGTGCCCCAGTGGGGCGTCTTCGTGAAGGCCAAGGTCGACGGCACGCTGGAGATCGAGACCGACCTGGCCAACGACGGCGACGCCGCCGCCGAGTTCGAGCTGGTCCACACCGTGCTCGACGGCGCGGGCAAGCCGGCCCTGGCCGTGGCCCCCGCGAGCGGCCGCCTGCCGGCCTGGCAGCGCCAGTCGCTGTCGCAGACCGTGACCCTGGC
The DNA here is from genome assembly GCF_059418205.1 of Caulobacter sp. GW821-FHT09B11. Taxonomy (NCBI): domain Bacteria; kingdom Pseudomonadati; phylum Pseudomonadota; class Alphaproteobacteria; order Caulobacterales; family Caulobacteraceae; genus Caulobacter; species Caulobacter sp. GW821-FHT09B11. The sequence goes on from NZ_JBWKPK010000059.1 coordinate 12,515, forward strand.
CGGCCCCGTCCTGTGGTCGCTGGAAAACCCGCACCTCTACACCCTGGTGACCGAGGTGAAGGTCGCCGGCGCCGTGGTCGACCGATTCGCCGCCCCGTTCGGCGTGCGCTCGGTGCGCTTCGATCCCGACCAGGGCCTGTTCGTCAACGACAAGCACGTCAAGCTGCAGGGGACCTGCAACCACCAGGACCACGCCGGCGTCGGCGCGGCCATCCCCGACGCCCTGCAGGTCTGGCGGGTCGAGCAGCTGAAGTCGATGGGCTGCAACGCCTATCGCGCCTCGCACAACCCGGCCACGCCCGAGCTGATGGACGCCTGCGACCGCCTGGGCATGCTGCTGATCGCCGAGACCCGGCGGATGTCCAGCGACCCCACCTCGCTGGACGAGATGGAGCGGCTGATCCGCCGCGACCGCAACCACCCGTCCATCATCCTGTGGTCGATCGGCAACGAGGAGCCCCAGCAGGGCACGCCGCGCGGCGCCAAGGTCGCCAGGACCATGAAGCGCCTGGTGGGTCGCCTCGACCCGACCCGCGGCGTCACGGCCGCCATGGACAACGGCTTTGGCGACGGCATCACCGCCGAGCTCGACGTGATCGGCTTCAACTATCGCCACGAGAAGATGGACGACTTCCACGCCCGCTTCCCGAAGCTGCCGATCATCGGCAGCGAGAGCGGCAGCACGGTCACCACGCGCGGCGAATATCTGCGCAGCGAGGCCAAGTCCTACGTCCCGGCCTACGACACCGACCACCCCTGGTGGGCGACCACGGCCGAGAAGTGGTGGAGCCACGCGGCCGACCGTCCGTGGATGGCCGGCGGCTTCATCTGGACCGGCTTCGACTATCGCGGCGAGCCGACGCCCTTCAACCGCTGGCCCAGCATCAGCTCGCACTTCGGCGCGCTCGACACCTGCGGCTTCCCGAAGGACAACTATTACTACTACCGCGCCTGGTGGCGTCCCGAGCCGCTGCTGCACCTCTTCCCGCACTGGAACTGGGAAGGTCAGGAGGGCCAGCCCGTCGCCGTCTGGGTCCACAGCAACTGCGACAAGGTCGAGCTGTTCTTGAATGGCAAGAGCCAGGGCGTGCGGGAGGTCAAGGCCAACCACCACGTCGAATGGTCGGTGCCCTACGCGCCGGGCGTCATCGAGGCCCACGGCTACAAGGGCGGCAAGGTCATCCTGCGCCAGCGCCGCGAGACCGCCGGCCCGGCCGCCGCCCTGCGCCTGACCACCGATCGTTCCGCGCTCGCCGCCGACGGCCAGGACGTCGGCATCCTCAAGGTCGAGGTGGTCGACGCCAAGGGCCGCGTCGTGCCCAAGGCCGAGGACCTGGTGACCTTCGCGGTCACCGGCCCCGGCGAGGTGATCGGCGTCGGCAACGGCAACCCGACCAGCCACGAGAGCGACGTCGCCAGCGCGCGCAAGCTCTTCAACGGCCTGGCCCAGGCCATCGTCCGCACCAAGCGCGGCCAGGCGGGCGAGGTGCGGGTGCTGGCCTCGGCCCCGGGCCTGAAGCCGGCCTCGCTGGCGCTGAAGGCGGGGTAGGGGCTGCGCGGCGGAAATCCTCGCCCTTCGACAAGCTCAGGGTGAGGATTTCTACTGCGAGGCCTGCAAATTGGTCCTCACCCTGAGCCTGTCGAAGGGCGAGGGCCAACGCACGGAGCTTCAGAAACTTCCACGCAAGATCCTTCCACGAGACATTGAAATGGGGGTGGACGCTGGCCGCTAGCGCGGCAGTATCCACCCCTTCTTTCGTCAGCTTCGCCAGGATCGCCCATGCGCCGCCCGACCCAACTGCTGCTCGTCTCGCTGCTGGCCCTGACGGCGGCCGGACCGATGGCCGGCGCGGCCGTGCGCGAGGCGCCCCAGGCGCTGTTCACCGGCCGCGACCTCTTCGGCCTCGAGGTCGCCAGCGATCCGCAGATCCGCCCCGACGGCGACGTCATCGCCTATGTGCGGGCGACCAACGACATCATGGTCGACCGCGCCGTGCGCAGCATCTGGCTGGTCGACGCCAAGACCGGCGTGCAGACGCCGCTGGTCTCTGGTCCCGGCTCCGCGATGTCGCCCCGCTGGTCGCCCGACGGCCAGCGGCTGGCCTATGTGCAGGTCACCCCGGACGCCGGCGCCCAGCTCTACGTCCAGTGGGTCGCCACCGGCCGCACCGCCAGGCTGGCGACGCTGGACGAGGCCCCCAGCGACCTGACCTGGTCGCCGGACGGCAGGACCATCGCCTTCACCATGCTCACCGCCGACGACGGCGCCAAGCTCGGCTCGGCCCCCGAGGGCAAGCCCGACAACGCCAAGTGGGCGCCGGCCCTGACCGTCGAGACCCGCGTCAACTTCCGCGAGGACGGCGAGGGCACGCTGAAGCCAGGCTACGCCAAGATCTACACCATCTCGGCCGAGGGCGGGGCGCCGCGCCAGCTGACCTTCGGCAGGTTCGACGACCGGGGGCCGCTGTCGTTCACCAAGGACGGCCGCTACCTGCTGTTCTCGGCCAATCGTTCCGAAGGCTGGGAGCGCGACGGCAACCAGACCGAGATCTGGTGCCTGACCCTGGCCGACGGGGCGCTCAAGGCCCTGACCAGCCGCATCGGTCCCGACGCCAGTCCGGTGGTCTCGCCCGACGGCCGCCAGGTGGCCTATGTCGGCTACGACGACTCCCGCCGCCGGGGCTACGAGAACCAGCGCCTCTACGTGATGGACATCGACGGCGGAAACAGCCGGGTGCTGACCGGCGGCCTCGACCGCTCGGTGGACGCCCCCGTGTGGTCGGCCGACGGCCGCAGCCTCTATGTCGACTACGACGATCACGGCTCGGTGCGGGTCGCCCGGGTCGGCCTGTTCTCTGGCGAGATCGAGACCATCGTCGCCGGCCTGAACGGCGCCGGCCTCGACCGTCCCTACAGCGGCGGCGCCTTCAGCGTCTCGCGCGACGGGACCGTGGCCTTCACCCAGGGCTCGACCAGCCGCCCCTCCGACATCGCCGTGGCCAGGAAGGGCGCCGAGGCCCGCCGCCTGACGGCCCTGAACGCCGACCTGCTGGGCGCCAAGACCCTGGGCAAGGTCGAGGCCCTGCCGGTAAAGTCGTCCTATGACGGCAAGCCGATCGACGCCTGGATCGTCACCCCGCCCAACTTCGACCCGGCCAGGAAGTACCCGCTGATCCTCGAGATCCACGGCGGGCCGTTCTCGGCCTATGGCCCGGGCTTCTCGACCGACTACCAGCTCTATGCCGCGGCCGGCTACGTGGTGGTCTACGCCAACCCGCGCGGCTCCACCTCCTATGGGGAAGCGTTCGCCAACGAGATCGACCGCAACTATCCCAGCCACGACTACGACGACCTGATGAGCGCGGTGGACGCCGCCGTCGCCAAGGGCTTCGTCGACAGCGACCGCCTCTACGTCACCGGCGGTTCGGGCGGCGGGGCGTTGACGGCCTGGATCGTCGGCAAGACCAGCCGCTTCGCCGCGGCCGCCACCCAGAAGCCGGTGATCAACTGGACCAGCCAGGTGCTGACCACCGACGCCTACAGCTCCATGGCCTCCTACTGGTTCGGCAAGATGCCGTGGGAAGACCCGCAGGGCTATTGGGCCCGCTCGCCGCTGTCGCTGGTGGGCAACGTCAAGACCCCGACCCTGGTCGTGGTCGGCGACCAGGACCTGCGCACCCCGGTCGGCGAGGCCGAGCAGTACTACCAGGCCCTCCAACTGCGCGGCGTGCCCACCGCCCTGGTCAAGGTCCCCGGCGCGAGCCACGGCGGTATCGCCAGCCGCCCCTCCCAATCGGCCGCCAAGGCCTCGGCCATCCTGGCCTGGTTCGAAAAGTTCCAGTTGCCCCCGAAGTGACCGCCAGATCCTCCCCCTCTGGGGGAGGTGGCGCGAAGCGCCGGAGGGGGGCCGTTTTCAGCTTCCGCGGCGCTGGCCGGTCTTTCCCCCCACCCCCAACCACAAAACTCCGCCTCCCTCGCCCCTGTGGCGAGGGCCCATGCCGGCGACCGCTTAGACCCAGGCCGTCCTGGCAAGGTCTGAGCGGCTGAACGATGGATCCTGGGCACAAGGCCCAGGAAGGCGGTGTTGGGGTTGGGCGAGGGAAGTTACGAGCGGGGAGCCTGCCCCTCCTTCCGTAAAATCCCCGCGAAAGCGGGGACCCAGGCTTTT
>NZ_JBWKPK010000060.1:0-15386 GCF_059418205.1 Caulobacter sp. GW821-FHT09B11
TCCAGAGCGGTGAGAAAGTTGCAGGGCGTTGATTTTGCTCGTGTCCGCAAGCGCGACACCGTGGATCGACGGCGCTCCATCCCCGTCAGCCCAACCCCAATCGCCTTCCTGGGCCTTGTGCCCAGGATCCATCGTTCCGCTGCTCAGACCTTGGCGGAACGGTCGAGGTTTGAGCGGTCGCCGGCATGGACCCTCGCCACAAGGGCGAGGGAGGCGGGGTTTGTTGGCTTGAAGGGCGGCTGGAGACGGCGGGCGGGCGCGCCGGCTGGCGGCGTAACCCCTCACCCTCCCAGGCTACGCCTGGGCCCCTCCCTCTCCCTCTGGGAGAGGGTCGTCAGGCCGACGGCGAGCGGCGGGAGATGGCGGCGCGGGTGTCGTCCTGGGCGAGGCCCACGAGGCGTTCCATGGCCTGGCGGGCCTGGTCGGCGCGGCCAGCGGCGATGGCGTCGAAGACCTTCCAGTGATCGGGAATCGGGTCGCGGGCCAGTTCGCGGTCGCGCTGCTTGAAGATGGTGGTCCAGCGCACGGCCGCGCCGATGCTGCTGGACAGGGTGCGCAGCGGCTCGTTGCTGGTGGCCTCGAGCACCGTGTCGTGGAAATCGCGGTCGGCGGCCCGGCCCGCTTCGGTGGCCAGGGTGTGCTGCTGCATCTGGATCAGCGCCGTGCGCATACGCTCCAGCTGGTCCTCGTCGCGGCGCTCGGCGGCCAGGGCCGCGGCGGCCGGCTCGACGATCATCCGCAGCTCGTGCAGGCCGGTGAGGAACTCCTCGCTGGGCTCGGCCTCGAAGAACCAGGCCAGGACTTCGGGATCCAGCAGGCTCCAGCGCGAGCGGGCGCTGACGCGGGTGCCAGCCTTGGGACGGCTTTCCACCAGGCCCTTGGCGGCCAGGATGCGAATGGCTTCCCGGTAAGCGCTGCGCGAGACGTGCAACTGCTCGCTGGCGTCGATCTCGTTGTTGAGCACATCGCCCGGCTGGTACTGGCCCGAGACGATGGCGATTCCCAGGGTCCGCGCGATCGACCCGTGGATCCGGCCGGAGAACCCCTCCTCGCGCTCGAACTCGCCGTCCGCGCCCGAACCCTTCGCCTTGCCCACGCCGCCTCCGCTGTCGCCAAACGGCGTCCCCGCCGGTCATGAAGGCGACTCTAGCGAGACTAATTGTCTGACGACAAGGAAATTCACCTGCGGGCGATCAATCAGGCGCCGCGAACCCTTGCGGTAAAAGTATGATAAATCAGGTGATAGCGGCGCCTCCGGCCTGCCGGCGGGCCTTTTCGGGCTCGCCCGGCGGGCGGTTCGAACCCCGCATATCCGGGTTTGACTTGCCCGCCGCGATTGCTATTTGTCTGACTAATTACAAACGAGAGGATCGACCATGCCCTTGCGGTTCGTGCAGCTGAAGACGCCCGACGGCGCCCGCGCCCTCGCGGCGATCGACGACACGGGCGCGGCCCGCAAGGTCGGCGCCGCCGACACGCTCTACGCCCTGGCCCAGCTGGCCGTCGACAAGGGCGTCAGCCTGGCCGACGCCGCCGCCCCGCTGGGCGAGGCGATCGACGTCGCCGCCGCCCTGACCGAAGGCCGGGTGCTGGCCCCGATCGACCACGCCGACCCGGCCCACCTGGTGATGACCGGCACCGGCCTGACCCACCTGGGCTCGGCCGAGGGCCGCGACAAGATGCACAAGGCCGCCCAGTCTGGAGAACAGCTGACCGACTCGATGCGGATGTTCCTGATGGGCGTCGAGGGCGGCAAGCCGGCCGACGGCCAGGAAGGCGTGCAACCGGAGTGGTTCTACAAGGGCGACGGCACGCAGCTGGTCGGTCCCGGCCAGGCCCTGACCTCGCCCTCGTTCGCCAAGGACGGCGGCGAGGAGCCCGAGATCGCCGGCGTCTACCTGATCGGTCCGGATGGCGCGCCGCACCGCCTGGGCTTCTGCCTGGCCAACGAGTTCTCCGACCACGTGATCGAGCGCGGCAACTATCTGTGGCTGGCCCACTCGAAGCTGCGCCAGGCGGCGCTAGGCCCCGAGCTGCTGAGCGGCGAACTGCCGGCCGACGTGCGCGGCGCGAGCCGGATCATTCGCGACGGCGAGACCGTGTGGGAGAAGCCCTTCCTGTCGGGCGAGGCCAACATGTCCCACACCATCGCCAACCTGGAGCACCACCACTTCAAGTACGCGCTGTTCCGCCGCCCGGGCGACGTGCACGTGCATTTCTTCGGCACGGCCACCCTGTCGTTCTCGGAAGGCTTCCAGACGGCGCTTGGCGACGTGTTCGAGATCGAGGCCGCGCCGTTCACCCTGCCGGTGCGCAACCCGCTGGCCCAGGACGCGGCGCCGGCCGAAGTTACGGTGACGGTGAAGGCGCTGTAAGGCGCGCTGCGTGGTCCTCGTCCTTCGACAAGCTCAGGATGAGGACCATTTCCAGCGCAGCGGGCCAGTAGAAACCTCATCCTGAGCCTGTCGAAGGACGAGGTTTCGGCCCCAAAAAGCAAGAAGGCCTCGCACCCTGCGGTGCGAGGCCTTCTCTTTTGCGCGAAAGACGGGGAGCGGCGAACCGCTCCCCTCCCCGACTACTCAGCAGCCGTCGCCGGCTCGCCTTCGAGGGCCACAGGCGCCTCCTCGGCGGTGACCCGGCTGCCCCACAGGGCGTAGAACAGCACGTAGAGCTCGCAGACGGCGGTGACCAGGAACGAGATCTGCAGGCCGTAGGTGTCGGCGATCTTGCCCTGGACAATGACCAGGGCGCCGCCGGCGATGGCCATGACCAGCAGGCCCGAGCCTTCCTCGGTCAGCGCGCCCAGGCCCTTGATGCCCAGGGTGAAGATGGTCGGGAACATGATCGAGTGGAACAGGCCCACGGCGATCAGGCTCCACATGGCGACCGGACCGCTGGAGAAGGTGGTGATGATCATCACCACGAAGGCCAGGGTCGAGAAGATCGCCAGCACCTTGGCCGGATCGACCTTGCGCATCCAGACGCTGCCGATGAAGCGGCCGACCATCATCCCGCCCCACAGCAGGAACAGGTAGCGCGAGGCCTCGGTATGGGTCAGGCCGCCGATCTTCGGGTCGGAGACGAAGTTGATGAACAGGTTCGACACGCCGATCTCGGCGATCAGGTAGATGAAGATGGCCGGGATGCCGAGCACCAGGTTGCGGTGCTTCCACAGCGAGTGGCTCTTGCGCTCCGAGACGGCGGCGCGGCGGGTGGCGCCGCCCAGGTCAGGCAGCTTGTAGCGGGCGATGACCACGGCCAGGGCCACCAGGACCACGGCGACGATGAAGTAGGGCAGCTGCACCGACTGGGCGTCGGCCAGGCGCTCGGCCTGGGTCAGCACCTTGCCGGCCTCGGCGTTGCCCGAGGCGCTGCGGCTGAGGATCAGGTAGCCGCCGAACAGCGGGGCGAGCGTGGTGCCCAGCGAGTTGAAGGCCTGCACCAGGTTGAGGCGCGAAGAGGCCGTCTCCGGCGGGCCGACCACGGCCACGTAGGGGTTGGCGGCGACCTGCAGCAGGGTGATGCCCGAAGCGACGATGAACAGGGCCGTCAGCACCACGCCGTAGGACGGGATGCGGGCGGCCGGGATCATCAGCAGCGCCCCGAAGGCCATGATCAGCAGGCCGGTGACCATCGACTTCTTGTAGCCGATCTTCTCGATCAGCTTGGCCGACGGGATCGAGGCGAAGAAGTAGGCGATGAACCACACCGACTCGATCAGGGTCGTCTGGGTGTAGTTGAGGTCGAACACCGAGCGCAGGTGCGGCAGCAGGGTGTTGTTGATGACCGTGATGAAGCCCCACATGAAGAAGAGGCTGGCCAGCAGGGTCAGGGCGGACCTTTGAGCGCGGGGGTCGCCCACGCTGGCCGCGCCTACTCCGGCGGACGTGGTGATCGGTGCGGGCATTCCCGGGTCTCCCGTTGAGAAGGACGACGTCTTGACGTTGCGCCCTGGTTTTTTGTCTGAGTATATGGCGACCCAATGGCCGTCAACGCCGACAGAGCGCGGTAGGGCCGATCCGGAGAGGAAACCAATGAAGACCTGGCGCCACGTCCTGCCGAGCCTTGCCGCTATCGCCGCCGCTACGGCCGCTACGGCCGCTCCGCTGGCCGCGCACGCGGTCGAGCTGAGCCGCAAGTCCTTCGGCCAGACACCGGACGGCCAGGCGGTCGAGGCGATTACCCTGACCAACGCCAAGGGCGTGTCGGCGACCGTCATCACCTATGGCGCGACCCTGCAGTCGCTGGTGGCCCCCGACCGCGCCGGCAAGAAGGCCGACATCGTGCTCGGCTACAAGGACGCCGGCGAATATGTGAAGACGGCCAACTACTTCGGCGGTTCGGTCGGGCGGTTCGCCAACCGCATCGGCAAGGGCAAGTTCGTCCTCGACGGCAAGACCTACCAGCTGGCGCTGAACAACAACGGCGTGGCGGCCCTGCACGGCGGCGTGAAGGGCTTCGACAAGGTGGTCTGGACGGTGCGCGACGCCAAGGCCGGCCCGACCGCCTCGGTGACCTTCGAGCATGTCAGCCCGGACGGCGAGGAAGGCTATCCCGGCACGCTGACGGCCACGGCGACCTATGCGCTGGACGAGAACAACCAGCTGACGGTCACCTACGGCGCCACGACCGACAAGCCGACCATCGTCAACATCACCAACCACGCCCTGTTCAACGTCGCCGGCGAAGGCGCCTCGGCAGGGGCGATGGGCAACGTGCTGACCATCCCGGCCGAGGGCTATTCGCCCGTGGACGGCGAGCTGATCCCGACGGGCGTGACGACGCCGGTGGCCGGCACGGTGTTCGACTTCCGCAAGCCCACCGCCGTCGGCGATCGCATTCGTGACGCCAGCGACGCCCAGATCGTCGCCGGCCGCGGCTACGACCACAACTACGTGCTGACGGGCAAGTCGGGCGGCGCCCTGCGCCTGGGCGCGCGTCTGGCCGATCCCAAGAGCGGCCGGGTGCTGGAGATCCTGACCGACCAGCCGGGCATCCAGTTCTACGCCGGCAACTTCATCGACGGCACGACCGTGGGCAAGAGCGGCAAGATCTATCGCCAGGGCGACGGCATCGCGCTGGAGCCGCAGCACTTCCCCGACGCGCCCAACAAGCCGCAGTTCGCGCCGGTGCGGCTGGATCCGGGCCAGACCTACAAGAACCAGATGGTCTTCCGGCTCACGACCGACGGCAAGAAATAGAGCAAAAAAGAAGCCCGGCGGTTACCCGCCGGGCTTAGTTCATTAGGGAGGAAACGCCCAGGAAGGGCAGAGGCGCTCGCGCCTCACGGGGTTGTAGTTAGCGGTACCAACGGCGAATTCAAGCCCGTTCCGCAAAAAAGTGACGCTTTGTCGCAGAACATGTTCAACGAACGGTATCGTGAGCGGTTTTCAGGACGACCTTGCCGGGCGTCAGCCCCGCCGCCGTCGCCGTGACGTTGAGCACACCGCCCTGCCCCGCCCCGCGCACCAGGGCCGTGGCCCGTCCCTGCCAGGCCTGGCGAGTCGGCGAGGCGAACGAGGTATGGTCGGTCGGCGCGCCGTTGTCGGCCGCCACGAAGGCGCCCGCGCCCGAGACCTGGAAGGTGATGGCGTCCTGGGCCGAGGGCACGGTCACGCCCTTGGCGTCGACGACCCGGGCGCGGACGATGGCCAGGTCGTCGAAGCCCGTCCCGACCTTGTCGCCCTCGACCGACAGCTCGACGCGGGCCGGCTTGCCGGCGGTGCGCAGCACGTCCTCGAGCTTGACGCCCGGATCGCGGCAGGCCGCCCTCACCTCGCCCGGCGCGAAGCTGACGCTCCACTGGCGCGGCGAAGCGTCGGCGGGCAGAGGCTTGGCGCCCAGCCAGCGGCCGTTGAGCGAAACATCGACGCTGGCGCAGTTGGAGTAGACCTCGATGGTCTCGTCGTGCGGCGTGAGATCGGCCGGGGTCCAGTCGTCATAGACAGCGACCTTGGGCTGGGGCGTGGCGACGGCGATCATGGTCGGCAGGGCCGGAGCGGGACCGGCCCCGTCGGACGAGGGCGGCGGGGCTGCCGGCATCGCGTTGCGCACCACGTGCAGCACCGGCTTTTCGGCCCACCAGGAGGCGCGCTGCAGGCCGATGGGCTTGGCCAGGCCCGTGCGGTCGATGATGCCGGCCGGATTGTCGATATTGGGCCAGCCGCTGCGGTCGGCCTCGCCCAGGTAGTCGATGCCGGTCCACAGGAACATGCCGGCATAGGCGGGATAGTCGCGCACGGCGACCCAGGAGGTGCGGGTCTTGCTGTTCTCGGTCCCGACGATGATCCGCGTGGGCTTTTCCTTGTGGGCGGCGATCAGCTCGTTCTCGCGATAGTTCTGGCCGACCACGTCGAGCATGTCGGCGAAGCCGTTCTGGTAGTCGCCGGTCACGTTGGGCCGGAACAGGCCCATGGTCACCGGCCGGGTCGGATCGGTGGCGTGCATGACGGCCAGCAGGCTCTTCAGCGCCGCCTTGGCCTGGACCGGGTAGGCGGTGTCGTGGATCTCGTTGCCGGCGCTCCACAGGACGATGCTGGCGTGGTTGCGATCGCGGCGGACCATGTCGCGAGCGTCGCGCTTGTGCCAGTCGCTGAAGAACAGGTGGTAGTCGCCGGGCGTCTTGGAGACGTTCCACTGGTCGAACAGCTCGTCCATGACCACGAAGCCCATCTCATCGGTCAGGTCGAGGAAGTCGGGCGACGGCGGGTTGTGGGCGGTGCGGATAGCGTTGACGCCCAGGGCCTTCAGGGCGGTCAGGCGCTGGCGCCAGACGGCCATGGGAACCGCCGCCCCGACCGCCCCGCCGTCCATGTGCAAGGCCACGCCCTTGAGCTTGACGTTCCTGCCGTTGAGCCAGAAGCCGCTGTCGGCCTTGAAGGCGACGTCGCGGACCCCGAAGCGCACGGTCTCGGCGTCGAGCCCCTGCCCGCCCTCGCCGACCACGCGGATCTCGGCGCGGTAGAGGTTGGGGGTCTCCAAATCCCAGCGCTTGGGCGCGGCGATGTCGATTGACAGCTTCAGGGTCTCGGTGCGGGCCGGATCGATGGCGACGGCGGGAACCTGGCCGCGGGCGACCTCCTTGCCGGATGGGTCGCGGATCACGACCTCAAGCCCGGCCCTGGCGGCGTCATGGGCGTCGTTGATCACGTCGACGGCGATGTCGGCCGTGGCCTTGCCGTCGGCGATCTTCGTGACGCTGACGAAGGCCCCGCCGTGCTCGACATGCTGACCGGCGGTCTCGATCAGCCGCACCTTGCCGTAGACGCCGGAGCCCGCGTACCAACGCGAGGACGGGGCGTGGTCGGTGTCGGCGCGCACGGCCAGGACGTTGCGCCCATCGGCGCGGATGAAGTCGGTGATGTCGTAGCGCAGGCCCACATAGCCGCTGGGGCGATGGCCCAGGTGGTGGCCGTTGATCCAGACGCCGCTGCGCTCCATCACGCCGTCCAGCTCGACGAAGACGCGGCGGCCCGGCGCGGGCGGCTTGATGTCGAGGGTCTTGCGATACCAGCCGATACCGGTGGGCAGGAAGCCGCCCGCCCCGCCGGCCCGGGCCTTGATGTCGAACGGCCCGGTTATGGCCCAGTCGTGCGGCACGGAGACCTTGGCCCAGGCGCCGTCATCGAAGGCGGCCGTCTCGGCGCCCTCGGGGTCGCCCTGGAAGAAGGTCCAGCCGTCGGCCAGCGGCGTCGTCACCCGGTCTGCGGCCGGGGCGGGCAGCGCCGCAAGGCTAAGCGTCGCGGCCAGGACAAGGCGCGAGACGCCGCGCAGCGAAGGGTGAGCCATCGTTTTCTCCCTGGGGCCGCGCATCGAGGCACGTCCCACATCTTGATATTTTATGTCATTTTATGAACTTTCCACGCGAGCGCCAGCCCTCGTCACACTTCGTCGCAAAACGGTGTCGCAAGCCCGTCGAACCTTTCGCCTAGACCGGCGTTTGGCCCGGCGAGTTCGCGTACAAAGGGGTGCGACATGTCTGGACGGGTCGATGTCGTGCCGTGCGAAGGCGGCTGGTGCGTGCGGGTTCACGACACCGGCGAGGTGCTGCGCTTCACCGGCGGCGGCGAAGCCGAGCGCCGCGCACGGCGGCTGGCGGCGGAGTCCGATAGCCCGGTCGAGGTTCGGATCCATGATCGCGGCGGACGGCTGGTCGGCCGGTGGATGACGGACGGGGCGGCGGCCTAGAGAGGCCGCTCACCAGACCGTCCCGGAGCCATGTCGCCATCGCCGGCTCGCGCTGGACACGCCCTGACGCGCACCAAACTCAATGGTTGACTCATCGACACATGATGCCTTTTAGTTGAATTCTTGACCCCCACGCCTTGGGGACGATCCGATCCACTGCGCGTCGCCCCCATGCTCGGGGCCGGTAGAACCAGTCGTATTTCTTCAGTTCATTCGGCCGCCGCAATGCACATGCGGCGGAGACGACAGCTTTCTGAAGCTTGGCGGCGGGGTCGCAAGATCGATCCTCGCCGCAAGACACGTCGCGGCATTCCGGTTGCTTGGAGGGCGAATCGTATGGCGATACAGCTCTACGGCCAATGGCGGCTTACTGTAACGGAAGCGGTCCATAACTGGGAAAACCGGTCCGTCATCGAACAGGCGATATCCGGAAACGGCGCCTATCCGCCCACGGTCGGCTCGGTCGTGACGGCCAGCGGCCCGGCCTGGATCCTCGACGCGCAATACCAAGCGCCCGGCGAGGACTGGCGGTCCTCGGCGATGATCTTCGAGCCGGCCGTCCCCGAGACGGTCGCCATCAACGCCGTCATCGGCGCCGAAGACCCGCTGCCGACCGAGGACTATCGCGACATCCGGTGGGACGCGACCTTCCAGGGCGGGGCGATGGTCGCCATCCCCTATCGCCCCTACGCCGTACGCCCCAGCGACCTGTTCCAGCTGCCCGACGGCGTGTTCGAGGCTTCGCTGGGCCTGCACCTGATGGGCCTGAGGGTGACGAACGTCTGGGGTCTGCCGTTCACCGACGATCACGTGCTGGAGATCTCGGCGGCGGGGCGCGCGGCCCTGGCGACTGGGGGCGTCGAGGTGGTGGACGCTTGGACGGCGGCCGAGCAGGCCTCGCTGGGCCAGCGGGTCGTCGGCGCGGGCGTTTCGCTGGCGGGGCTGCGTCCGGGCCAGTCGCGAACCGTCTATTTCAAGCTCGAAGCCACCAACGGCGCGCCACGCAAGCACAAGGTGGAATTCGTCTGCGTGAACCGCGCCGGCATGGCCGATCCCGGACATCACGCGCGGCGCGTCTCCAAGTCGATCTATGTCAGCCGCACCTGGTTCGACAAGGACGCCAAGCAGTACGTCTTCGAATCGGACCAGGGCGCGATGCGGCTGCGCCTGCGCGAGGTGCTCTACGACCGCGTCGGCCATCGCCGCAATCGCCAGCGGCTGCGCCAGGCGGCGGCCGGCTCCCACGCCTGCGCCAAGGATCTGGAACGCGTCCGCGAGATGCTGCGGGCGTTCCTGGACGGCAAGCGGGTCGACCTGTGCGAGGTCCAGCGCATCCTGGCCTGCTGCTGCGTGCGCGACGACAAGGGCGACGATCGCCCCGCCTACGAGCCGTTCTATGCGATCCCGCTGAAGTTCGATGCGACCTTCGAACCCCGGCCGCCGTTCGAGGGCCAGTTCGGGCCCCTGCTCTATGACGATCCCTGGTGGAAGGTGGCGCTCGCCATCCTGGCCTTCCTGCTCTGGCTGGCCGGAGCGCTGGAGGAAGGCGCCCAGAGCGCCTACGAGGACGAGGACTTCGTCATCGGCACGCTGTTCGCCTCCCAGCAACACCATCTCGACGCCGCGCTCTGCGAGATCGACACCAGCCGCGGCCTGTCTTTCAACACCGTGCTCGACGCCCAGTCCGACGAGACCAACCAGGTCCCCAAGGAAGGCGGCGTCGGCGGCAATGTGGGCGGCGTGGGCCCTGGCTTCATGGACGAGGCCGAGGTCCAGGCCCTGCTGGACGCCGCCGCCCTGTCCGGCGACACCAGCGGCCTTCGGGTGTTCAAGTCGGGGGCGCGCACCGGCCTGACCTTCGCCGAGATCACGCGGTTCAGCGGATCGTGGGTGCGCGACGACGACGGCACGCGGTTCGACAACCCCGACCAGCGGACCATCGAGTTCGAGGATCCCGGCGGCGCGGAGGTCTCCAACAAGGGCGATTCCGGCTCGGTCTGGGTCCACGTCGATACCGGTCGGATCATCGCGCTCAATCACAGCGGCAACACCACGACGGCGTTCGGAACGATCATGTCGCACGTGGTCGAGCGCTTCGGGATCAGCTTCTAGCCTTGGGAGATCGGTCTTGGCCCAGGAACGAGAACCGCGAGAGTCGCTGAGGACCGTCGCCAATCGCCTGACCCGGCGATATGCGGACGACCCCAACATCCTGGGCGTCGGCTGGGGCCGAACGCGCCGCGGCGGCAAGCTGTCGACCGAGCAGGGTCTCGTCTTCTATGTGCGCGAGAAACTCGACGCCGAGAGCTGCCGGGTCCGTGGCACGGCGGTCGTTCCGGGAAACCTCGACGGCGTGCCGACCGACGTGGTCGTGCGCGGGCGGATCGAGCGGTCGGCGGACATGGCCGGCAGCCGCAACGACACCCAGTACGACCCCCTGGTCGGCGGCGTGGCCTCGTCGAACCTTGAGCAGCTGGATCGCACCTTCTTCTGGGCCGAGGGCTCGGTGGGCACGCTGGGCCTGCTCTGCCGGGACGGCGAGGGCCGGGACATGGCCCTCTCCAACTGGCACGTCTGGGCCGACAACGACGCCGCCGTCGGCGACCGCATCGTGCAGCCCGGAACGCCGGGCGGCGGCGACTACGCCGAGGGCATCGCGACGACCGTGCTGTGCGGACCGTTCCTGGGCAGCCTGTTCGAAGGCCGCCTGCCCTCGGGTCTCGCCGCGGGTCTCTACGCGGGCGCGGCGGCGGCGGCGATCGCGGCGGCCCTGTCGGACGAGATCGACCCCTTCCGCCGAGGCCAGGCGGCGACCCCGGAGGCGAAGGACGCGGTGACGCACAAGGAGTCGCTGGCCGTCGCCCTGACCTACAAGGGCGCGCTGCCCTGGCCCGGGCGGCCGTTCGAAACCGGGGTCAAGTGGGACTACGCCCGCCACACCAACATCGCGGTGATGAAGGCCGACGCCGACGAGGTGCAGCCGAACCTGCAGGTGCTGGCCGGATACGCGGTGGCCACCGACCTGGCCGCCTACCAGGCCGGCGACCGGATCACGGTGTCGGCCACCCTGTGGGATCCGCAAAATCGCCCGGCCGACGCCTATCACGTGGTGGCGCACCTGGTCTCGGCGGCCGATCCCTCGCGCCACCTGCGCCTGGTGCTGCATCCGGCCGCCTGTCGCGGGATCAACCTCGCGCCGCCGTCGAAGCGCGAGCATGGCGGCCGCGGCCCCGTCGTCCAGGGCGAGAAGGGGCAGATCTGCATCGACTTCGGCTACTACGCCATCGATGCGGTGTTCGAGCGCGCCCACAATTTCGGGCCGGTCGCGGCGGCCTACTGGTCGGGCCTGACGCCGCTGCGGATCGCGCCGCTGCCCGGCGGCGGCGCGGGCGGGCTGTTCGTTCCCGACAGCGGCGTGGTGTTTCGCCATTCGCCGGCGCCGCGCGTCGTCGTCCGCCTGGCGCACGAGTCCGACAGCCCCGTCCGCGTGACCGCCTTCGACGCCTTCGACCGCGAGCAGGACGCCGTGCTGGCGCCCGCCCAGAAGGGGCAGGTCCACCAGGTCGTCCTCAAGGGCGAGATGATCACCCAGGTCCAGGTCGCCGGGGGCGAACGCACGGCCGTCGTGGAGCGCTATTGCTTCGTCCCCGCCGCAGCAGCGACGTCGGCGGCCGGGACGGAAGGTCTCGCCGCCGAGACCCAGAACGTGACGGCGGCGCTGCTGGCCTCGGCGCTGGCGGCGCCGTCAGCCGTCGCGATCGACAACCTGACCTGCACCGGCTTCAGCCACTACCCGGCTGGAACAGCCTTTCCCGACCGGCATCAGTTCGATGCGATCGAGATCACCGCGCTGGACGGAAACCGGCAACTGATCGTCGATTGGCCGGACTCCGAGCCCAACAGCCTGCTGTTCTCCGACAAGGGGATCCGGGTGACGCACGCGGCCGTCTCGCGCGTGTCGTTGCGAGTCGGGCAGTTCACCCGAAGCCCGCTGGTGATCCAGGCGTTCAACGCCGCCGGCCAGGTGGTGGCGACGGCGACGAAGACGAGCTCCGGCGGCGTCGAGGACATCCAGCTGGCGGCCCCTGGCATCACGGCCGTGGAGATCCGGGGCGGCGGTCACGAGGCCATCCTCGTGCGCTACTGCATCGGCGGTCGCGACCAGGGCGAGCCGAAGGGGCCGTTCCGACACTGCTTCCGCGGCTCGATGCCCCTGCCGCCGGATGCGCCTCGCGGACGGTGGATCGTCTATCTGGCGGTGCAGAACGTGAACCACGTTCCGCCGGGCGTGGCGCCCGAGGAGGCCGCCACGATCATCGGCGGGCACGTCATGGGACCGACCGCCCAGGCGCTGGGGTGCGGGTTCATGCTGCTGGGCGATCACGTGTTCGACATCTTCTAGAACACGGCTGGCCGGCCAGAACGGCGCGGAACGGCTCGCCTACGCTTCCGACCGCGCCACCACGATCGCCTGCGCCACGCGGCGCGAGGCGGCCAGGCGCCAGGCGACGACGACGCCGACCACGGTCAGGGCGACGCCGGCGGCGATGGCCAAGCCGAGCTCCAGGCTGACGCCCGACAGGCTGCGGGCGGCCAGATAGCCGGGGGCCAGCAGGGTGGCGATCCAGACCACGGCCGACAGGACGTTGGCGGTCTGGAAGGTCCAGGACTTCATCTGCAGGATGCCGGCCATGATCGGCACGAAGGCCCGCAGCGGCCCGAAGAAGCGGCCGATGAAGATCGAGGCGACGCCGTAGCGGCGGGCGAACAGGCGCGTGCGGGCGATGGTGCGGCGGTTGGCGCGGAAGGCCGGGGCGCGCAGGGCGCGCGGGCCCAGGCGCCGGCCCAGGCCATAGGACACCGCATCGCCCAGCACCGCGCCGAGCGTGCACCAGGCCAGGACTTCGAACGGATCGAGCACGCCGCCGCCGATCAGGGTGCCGGCCAGCAGCATCAGGGCCGTGGCGGGCACGAAGGCCCCGATCAGTACGAGGGATTCGGCGAAGGTCAGGGCCCCAAGGATCACGCCCGCCCAGCTCTGATGCGCGGTGACGAAAGCGGCGACGGATTGAAGCAGATTGTCCATGGGAGTCCTTCGAGGCCCCCACATGGAGATCAACACGCTGCGCCGCCAGTGCGCTGCACGCCGCAGCGTCAATTAAACGCGACTGTGCCCGCGGCGCCTCACCAAGTTTGGGTAGCGGCTACCCAGGAGTGGGTAGGGGCGAGCCGGGCCGTTCGGCGCGGGGGCCGGCCATGACCGTGATCTTGTAACGCGTTCCCGCCGTCGGCAGGCTCGGCTATAGGGCGAGCATGGGTGCAGGGCTCACAGCATGGCGCAGGTTCGGGGCGGCGTTCGCCGCCCTGGTGCTGGCCGTGCTTGCGCTGGGTCCAAGCCTCGAGAGCGCGCTATGCGCCGACGAAGCGCCGGCGGCGGCCGAAGCGACCGCATTCCTGCTCGCGTCCGAGGCTGAAGACCATGCCGATGATCATGGACGCGTCGACGGCTGCGTGCACGGCCACTGCCATCACGGCGCGCCCTATGCGCCCGAGCCCGCCATCTCCGCCGCGCCCTCGCTGGCCTACGCCGCCGCGCGCCTGACGCCCGGCGAGGACGCCGCCCCGCCGGCCGGGCGGCAATTCGACCTGATGCGACCGCCCAGGGCCTGACGCTCGCCCGCGCCGACGCGCGCCCGAGACCCGTCAGATCCCCAAGGACCTCCCAAGAGGAAATCCATGTCGCCTTCCCTGCGCAGGCCGCTGTCCGCGGTCCTGCTCGGCGCGGCCGTGTACGCGGCCGCCCCACTCGCTGTCCGACCCGCCGCGGCCGAACCCGCGCCGCCCTACGCCGTGCTGCTGGCCCAGGCCCGCGGCGCCTCCCCTCGCCTCGCCGCCGCCCAGGCCGGCGCCGATCAGGCCCGGGGCCTGGCGCTGCAAGCCGCCGTCCGCCCCAATCCCGTGCTCGGCCTGGAGGTCGAGAACCTTGCGGGCTCGGGCCCTTACGGCGGGCTCGACCTGGCCGAGACCACAGCCTCGCTGTCCCAGACCCTGGAACTGGGCGGCAAGCGCGCCGCGCGGATGGCCGCCGGCCAGGCGGACGTCCGCGCCGCCGAGGCTAGGGCCGTCGCCGAACGCTCCGACTTCGCCGCCGACCTCGCCCTGGCCTATGCCGAGGCCGAAGCTGCCCTGGCCCGGGTCGCCCAGGCCGAGGAACAGCGGCTGGCCGCCGAAACTGACGCCCGCGCGGTCGCCGAACTGGTGGCGGCCGGACGCGAGGCCCAGTTGCGAGATCTGCAGGCGCAGGCTGAACATGCCGCCGCCCGCGCCGAGCGCGACGAGGCCCAGGCGAGCGCCGACGCCGCCTTCGCCAAGCTGTCGGCCCTGGCCGGCGTTCCGGCCGTCTATGACGCGATCGGCGAGAGCCTGCTGGCGCGGCCGGCGAGCGGCCCGAACGCCGCCGAGGCGGAAACGCCGGCCCTGGTCGTGGCCCGGGCCGAGCGCGACGCCGCCGGCGCGCGTCGCGCGGTGCAGCGGGGCCTGTCGGTTCCCGACGTCACCGTCTCGGCCGGCCTGCGCCGACTGGCGGGCGACGACGCCACGGCCCTGGTGGCCGGGATCTCTCTGCCCCTGCCGCTGTTCGACCGCAACCGGGGCGCCAGGGCAGCCGCCGAGGCCGAACTGACCGCCAGCCAGGCCCGCCTGCGACAGGCGCAGTTCGACGCCGCCGCCGACCTGCGCGCCGCCCGCGCCCAGGCCCGCGCCTCCGACGGTCGCGCCGAGGCCGCCGATGCCGCCGAGACCGCCGCCGCCGAGGCCTATCGGCTGGCGCGGATCGGCTACGAGGCCGGCCGACTGCCGCTGCTGGAGCTGTCCTCGGCCCGGCGCGCCCTGGCCGCCGCCCGCATCCGCACCCTCGACGCGCGCCTGGCCAAGGCCCGCGCCGAGATCGACATCGCCCGCCTGACGGGCCGCGCTCCGTTCGGAGGCTGACCATGAAACTCGACGCACGCATCCTGACCACCACGGCCGCCGTGGTCGTCGCCCTCAGCGCCGGCTACGGCCTGGCCCGCCTGACCGATCGTCCCGCCCCGCAGGCCGAGGCCAGTGAAGCCGAACACGGCGAGGACCACGCCGCCGAAGAGGGCTTCGTCGCCCTGACTGCCGAGGCCGCCCGCGCGGCCGGCGTCGCGGTCGTCACC
>NZ_JBWKPK010000061.1:0-15034 GCF_059418205.1 Caulobacter sp. GW821-FHT09B11
GATCTACGCCGCGAAGATGCTCCCCCTCTGGGGGAGCTGTCGCGGAGCGACTGAGGGGGCGTCGCCGAGTTGGCCACGCCCCCCGAAGGCGTCAGTTGTTCTGGCTAACCACCGCGAACCCGGCCCCCTGTGGGTCGGTTCCCATGTAGATCCAGCTGCCGCCGGGCACCTGGTGGACGTCCATCATGGTCGTGGCGCCGGCGGCCAGGGCGCGGTCGCGGGCGGCGCAGGCGCTGTCGACCTGGGCGTAGTAGTTCCAGAACGAGACCGGCATGTCGGGGGTCCTGGTCATCATGCCGCCGACGTCGGGCCCGCCCGCCTCGTAGGCGAAGAGCTGGTAGGTTCCGATCGGACCCATGTCGATGGCCTGGGTCTTCACCCAGCCGAACAGGCCTGAATAGAAGGCGAAGGCGCCTTCGAGGTCGCCGGCCATCAGTTCGCGCCAGCCGAACGTGCCCGGCGCCCATTCTGGCGGCTGCGGCGGGACTTCATCCTGCGGGAACGGCTTGAACAGCGTGAAGACCGCCCCGTACGGATCGGCGACCACGGAAAAGCGGCCGACCGTGGGGATGTCGCCGGCGGGGATGAACACCGAGCCGCCGGCCGCGACGACCTTGCCGACATAGGCGTCGACGTCGTCGACGAAGATGTAGCCGATCCAGCCGGGGCGCGAGCCTTCCGGACAGCCGCCCTCGGGCGTGAACACCCCGCCGACCCCGGCGTCGCCGACATTGAGGATGGTGTAGGGCGTGGGGCCGGGCAGGCCGGAATCCGTCGGCGTCCAGCCGACGACCTCGGCGTAGAACTTGGCCGCCGCCTCGACGTCGGTGGTCATCAGTTCGTACCAGCCGAACTTTCCGCTCGTATCCGACATGCTCGTTCTCCCTTTTTATGGCGCCCCGGCTCGGGCGGTTCTTGGCCAGGACGAACGGTGGGCGCTCGTGCCGACAGATGGTTGGTGATTTTCTAGTCCGGCATGGTGTCGAAGGTCGCCAGGCCTTGCGGCAGCACCACCCAGTCGGGCTTGTCGCGCAGGAAGAGCGCCATGGTCGGCGCGAACTGCGCCGCATCGTCCAGCGAGCCGGCATAGATCGTGTGGCTGGCGTCGACCCCGACCTCGCCGCCGAACACCAGGCCGCCGCAGGCCGGGCAGGCGTTGCGCAGCGCCGTGCCGCCCCGAAAGGCCGGCGAACGGATCTTCAGCGTCTGGCCGGTGATCGTCACCGCCGAGGCCGAAAAGCCCATGAACGGCACGAAGCCGGAGCCTGACGCCTTGCGGCAGTCGCCGCAGCAGCAATAGCCCTGATAGGTCGGTTCGCCCACGGCGCTCCAGCGCACGGCGCCGCACAGGCATCCGCCAGCGTAACGGTGTTTTGTCGTCATGGGCGGCATTGGCGGACCTTCCTGTGACAGACGCAAGCGTGGACGTTCATCCTCTGCCTTTCCCTCCGTCGTCATCCCGGCCGGAGGGCCGCGTAGCGGGCCGCAGAGCCGGGACCCAGGCGACTGGGCTCGACACCCAGATCGGGCGCCTCTGGGGCGGCCGGCGCAATTCGGCGGCCCCTGGGTCCCGGCTCTACGCTTCGCTTCGGCCGGGATGACGGGCGTAGGGGTGGAAAGAGCGACTAAAACAAACTCAACTGATCCCCCGCCTTGGGCGGGACGCGGAACTGGGTGATGTCGAGGCGGGGCAGGGGCTTGTCGAGCTCGAAGCGGCGCAGGGCGGCGTGGAAGCGCTGGTTCAGCACCTCGGCGATCGGGCCTTCGCCGGTCATGCGCTTGCCGAACTCGCTGTCATAGGCCGCCCCGCCGCGCATCTGGCGCACCAGCGACATGACCCGCTTGGCGCGGTCGGGATGGTCCGACGCCAGCCATTGCTCGAACAGGCCGTGGATCTCCATCGGCAGGCGGATAGCGACGTATCCCGCAGCCACCGCGCCGGCCTCCTTGGCGCGTTCCAGCACCGCCTCCATCTCGTGGTCGTTCAGCGACGGGATGGCCGGGGCGAACATGACGATGGTCGGCACGCCGGCTTCGGACAGCTGGCGCACGGCGTCGAGGCGGCGTTCGGGCGTTGCGGCGCGCGGCTCCATGCTGCGGGCCAGGCGCCGGTCGAGCGTGGTGATCGACACCGCCGCCCGCGCCAGGCCCGCCTTGCCCATTTCGCCCAGGATGTCGAGGTCGCGGGTGATCAGGGCCGACTTGGTGATGATCGAGAACGGGTGGCGATAGCGGCTCAGCGTCTCCAGCACCGCCCGGGTGACGCGAAGCCCGCGCTCCTGCGGCTGATAGGGGTCGGTGTCGCCGCCGATATGCACCGAGCCGACCTTGTAGGTGGGCTTGGAAAGCTCGCGGTCGAGCAGCTTGCCGGCCTCGGGCTTGAAGAACAGCTTGCTCTCGAAGTCGAGGCCCGGCGAGAGGCCCAGATAGGCGTGGGCGGGCCGGGCGTAGCAGTAGATGCAGCCGTGCTCGCAGCCGCGATAGGGGTTGATCGAGCGGTCGAAGCCGACGTCGGGGCTCTTGTTGCGAGCGATGACGGTCTTGGACTTCATGGCCAGCACGCTGGTGGTCAGCGGTCGGGCGGCGTTGTCTTCTTCCGTCCAGCCGTCTTCGAAGGGCTCGGAGGTTCGGCTCTCGTAACGGCCGGTCTCGTTGCTGCGCGCCCCGCGACCGCGCAGGGCGGCGGTCCCGGTCTTGTAGGCGGTGTCGGTGAAGGAGCGGCGCGACAGCATGGGACGAACCATACGCCTACATTTGGAACATAACAAGAACGATGCTTGACGCCGCATGGGGCGAGGCCGCAAAGCCGGAGCATGATCTCTGTGATCCTCCCCGCCGTCGCGCCCGGCCCAGCCTCCGTGCACGCGCTCGCCCAGCTTCTGGCCCAGCTGGTGCCGGCGGCCGTCGACGGCCTTGTCAAAGAAGTGGTGATCGTCGGCGCGGCCGAGCCGGGGCTCGACGCGCTGATCGAGGACAGCGGCGCGCGGTTCGTGGTGGCGTCGGGCGACAGGGGTGTGTTGCTGGCGGCGGGCGCGGCGGTGGCTCGGGGCGACTGGATCCTGGCGCTGGATCCGGCGCGAGGCTTGCCGGAGACCTGGCGCGGACCGGTCGAGGCGCACCTGGCCGGCGGAGCGGGGGCGGCGGCCCTGCTGGTTCCGGCCGGCGGCCTGCTGAGCCGGCTGACGGCGCCGCCGCTGGGGCTGCTGTCGCGGCGGCTGGATTATGCGGCGACGGCCGGGTTCGCGGGAAGCGCGCCGGAGAAGGCGCTTGCGGGGCGGCTGAAGGCGCGGCGGTTGAAGGTCTAGCGCCGGCCCCCTCCGGCCCTCCGGGCCACCTCCCCCAGAGGGGGAGGATCTGCGGGCGCGGCGCTCTTCGAGATGCTCCCCTTTTGGGGGAGCTGTCGGCGAAGCCGACTGAGGGGGTCTTGCGGGATTGAAGTCACCCGCCGCCCCGCGTTATCGAGAACACATGTCGCTCGCCCACGCCTCCGCCGCCGCATCCGTGAAGGGCGTCGGCTGGCTGCGGCGCAGGATCCGTTCGAGCGAGCTTTGGCTGATCGCCGTGGCCACCCTGATCGGCGTGGCGGCGGGGACCTTCGCGGTCGTGCAGGCCCAGGTGGCGCACGGCCTGCAGATGCTGCTGTTCCAGATCGACATCAACGAGCGGCTGAGCGCCCAGACCCATGTGGCGCCCTGGCGGCTGCTGGCCATTCCGATCGGCGGCCTGCTGCTGGGCGCGGCCGGCTGGGCCTGGGCCAAGTACCGGCCGCGTCCGGCCGTCGACCCAGTCGAGGCCAACGCCCTGCACGGCGGGCGGCTGTCGATGAAGGACAGCGCCTTCATCTGCGGCCAGACCATGCTGTCGAACGGGGTGGGGGCCTCGGTGGGGCTGGAGGCGGCCTACGCCCAGGCCGGCGCGGCGGCGGCCTCGTTCGCCGGCCAGCGGCTGAACCTGCGCCGGGCCGACATGCGCACCCTGGTCGGGGCGGGGGCCGGGGCCGCCATCGCCGCCGCGTTCGGGGCGCCGCTGACGGGCGCCTTCTACGCCTTCGAGATCGTCATCGGGGCCTATACCGTCGCCAACCTGGCGCCCGTGGCCGCCGCCGCCTTGGCCGCCGTGCTGGTGGCCGGCAAGATGGGCGCGATCCCCTATCTCTTGAAGACCGACACCCAGGCCGTGCAGTCGTGGACCGACTACGGCCTCTATGCCCTGCTGGGCCTGATCAGCGCGGTGCTGGGCATCGCCCTGATGCGGCTGGTGGCCAACGCCGAGCGGCTGGTGACGCGCTCGCCGATCCCGCGCTGGCTGCGGCCGGCGATCGGCGGCGTCGGGCTGGCCGCTTTGGCCCTGGTCACGCCCCAGACCCTGTCGGCCGGGCACGGGGCGCTGCACCTGAACCTGATGACGGAATTGCCGCTGAAGATGCTGGTGCTGCTGCTGGCGATGAAGGCCCTGGCCTCGGTGATTTCGCTGAGCTTCGGGTTCCGGGGCGGCCTCTTCTTCGCCTCGCTGTTCCTGGGGGCGCTGATCGGCCAGGTGTTCTCGGCGCTGTCGCTGCTGATCCCGTGGGCGCCGAGCCTGGATCCCACCGTCGCGGCCCTGGTCGGCATGGCGGCGCTGGGCGTGGCCGTGGTCGGCGGACCCTTCACCATGTCGTTCCTGGTGCTGGAGGCCACGGGAGACTTCACCGTGGCCGCCGCGGCCCTGGTGGCCTCGATGATCGCCAGCGCCATGGTGCGCGAGACCTTCGGCTATTCGTTCTCGACCTGGCGGCTGCACCTGCGCGGCGAGACCGTCCGCAGCGCCCACGACGTCTCGTGGATGCGGCCGCTGAGCGCCGGGCGGATGATGCGCAAGGACGTCCAGACCGTGCCGGCCTCGACCACCCTGGCCGAGTTCCGCCGCCGCTTTCCGCTGGGCTCGACCAAGCGGGTGATCATGGTCGACGAGACCGGGCTCTATGCCGGGGTGATCCCGACCGCCAAGGCCTATGTCGACGGCGGCGACGGCGAGAAGCCCGTGGCGGGTCTGGCGATCAACGCCGACACGGCGCTGAAGCCCGACCAGACCATCAAGGACGTCATGCGCGCCTTCGACCACGGCGAGACCGACGAGCTGGCGGTGATCGACGACAAGAAGAACGTGCTGGGCGTGCTGTCGGAGGCCTATGCGACGCGGCGCTATGCCGAGGAGCTGGAGAAGGCGCGCCGGGAGCTGACGGGGGAGGCGGGTTAGAATTTTCTCTCCCCTTGCGGGAGAGGGTGGCCCTGCGGAGCAGGGTCGGGTGAGGGGTTGCACGTACAGAAACGCCGCGACAGCCGATCAGCTGTCGCGGCGTTTTGCGTCTGAGAGACCCCTCATCCGTCAGCTTCGCCGACACCTTCTCCCGCAAGGGGAGAAGGAAGCGGATTACATATCCAACCGGAAATCGATCACCCGCTGGCCGCTGGCCACGGCGTCCAGCGTCTTGGTCTCCGCGCCGAGCAGGCGGCGGTAGGTCCAGTACGAGGCCATGACCTTCTCGACGTAGTTTCGTGTCTCCTGGGCCGGCAGGCTTTCGATCAGCAGCAGGCTGTCGCAGTCCTGGCCCAGTTGCTGCTGCACCTTCAGCAGGGTGCCGGGGCCGCCGTTGTAGGCGGCCACGGCGCGCAGGATGTCGGGGCTCTGCAGGCCGCGGTCCATCAGCCAGGTGAAGTAGTCCTGGCCGACCCGCAGGTTGAAGGCCGGGTCGAACAGCGGGGTGTTGTCGGCCAGCAGCTTGTCGTCGCCGGCGGCGCGGGCGGCGGCGACGGGCATCAGCTGCATCAGGCCCACGGCCCCCGCGCCGGAGACGGCCATCGGGTCGAAGCGGCTTTCCTGGCGCACCAGGGCGTAGACCAGGGCCTTGCTGATCGTGAAGCCGCCCTTGGGCGCCAGCTCGGGAAGGGGATAGTCCTCGCCGCCGATCTTCTTGACCGGACGGCCGGCGTTGAACGGCGCGCGGGCGTTCAGGGCCAGTGTCAGGGCGCTCCAGTCGGCGCGGGCCTTGTCGTCGGTCGCCAGCGACAGGCCGGCCCGCAGCTCGGCGCCGGCTTCGGTCCAGCGGCCCAGCTGGGCGAGCGAGGCGGCGCGGCGGGCGCGAAGGTCGGAGGACAGCAGCTTGCCCAGCGAGGCCGGGTCGGGGCCGTTGTAGGAGACGCGGGTGATCAGGGCGGCGATCGGGTCGTCCGGATCGTTGGCCACGGCCACGCCGGCCATCGACAGCTGTCGGGCGGCGATCATGCCGTAGAAGGTCTGCGGCGCCTGGGCGGCCTGGTTCAGCAGGTCGCGGACGGCGGTCCTGTCGCCGGACATGCTGGCCGAACGGGCGGCCCAGAAGGCGCCGGCGGCGCGCAGCCAGTCGTCCTGGCCCTCGTCGTGGGCCACCTGCTCGAAATAGCCGCGGGCCTCGGGGTAGGATTCCAGGCGGAAGGCGGCAAGGCCGGCGATCCAGCGCTCGTTGGCCAGCTTGGCAAGCTTCAGGGCGGCCTTCACGTCGCCGGAATAATAGGCTTCGCGGGCGGCGCGGCCCTTGTCGGCCGGACCGGCGCTGCGCACGCCCTGGGCGACCTCGACGAACAGCTCGGGGGCCTTGGGCTCCGGCAAGCGGGCGGGCTTGCGCTTGAGGGCCAGGGCGTAGACGCGATCGGCGCCGGCCTCGTCGCCATAGAGCTTCAGCCAGCCGGTCAGGTCGTCATAGCTGGCCGTGTAGGCCGTCGGGTGCATCAGCCGGGTCAGCGACAGCTTGCCGATCAGGCTGCGGTCGCGGGTGTTGGCGAAGGCGGCTTCGGCGGCGTCGAAATCACCGCGGTCGGCCGCCGTGAAGGCGGCCTGGTAGAAGCGCTGGTCGCTGTCGGACAGAGGTTCGAGCCCCGCTGCCCGCACCGCGGGCGCGGCGAGGTTCAGGCAAAGCGCGAGGGCCGAGACAACGGCCAGAGGGCGAGCGAAAAGCTGCAAATCGTATCCGCGCAAGGCCTTTGCAAAGGCGGCGCGCGTCCCCGTTCCGACTGGTCAGCGGCTTGTTTAATGGGGCCTTTCCGGCCGATCAAGTCTTTCAGCCAGCATCAGGAGGTCCTGCCAGGCCTTCTTCTTGGCCGCCGGCTGGCGCAGCAGGAAGGCCGGATGCAAGCTGGGCAAGGCCGGAACCTCGATCTGGCCGTCCTCGGAGCGCCACTCGAACCAGCGGCCGCGAAGCGACAAAATGCCCTCGTCACGGCGCAGCATGCTCTTTGCGGAGGCGCCGCCGACCATCAGGATCAGCTTGGGCTTCACCAGGGCGATGGTGCGTTCGACGAACGGGGCGCAGACGGCCTGCTCCTGGGGCGTGGGCGTGCGGTTGCCCGGCGGGCGCCAGAAGACGGTGTTGGTGATGAAGGCGCGGTCCTGCAGGCCGGCGGCCTTGAGCATGCGGTCGAGCAGTTGGCCGGCGCGACCAACGAAGGGCTGGCCGCGGGCGTCCTCTTCCGCGCCGGGGCCTTCGCCGATCACCATGACCGGCGCGTCGCCGGGGCCGCGCGAGAACACCGCCTGCTTGGCGCCTTGAGTCTTCAGCGGGCAGCCGTCGAAGGCGGCGATGGCGGCGGCCAGGCTTTCGAGGTCGTTGCAGGCGGCGGCGAGCGCCTTGGCCTGGGCGACCGCCGCGCCGATGTCGACGCCGCCGAACGCGCCGGGACGGGGGGGGGGCGGAGCGACCGCGACCGGCTGCGGCTGGCTGCGGGCCCGCAGCAGGGCCGCGCCCTCGGCCAGACGGTCGATCGGCTCGTCGGCGTAGCAGGCCTCGACCCCCGCATCGGCCCAGAAGGCCAGCAGGCTTTCGACGGCGCGCGGATCGACGGCGAGGCTCATGACGTTTTCTCTAGCGAGTATAATGGGCTGCGTCACCGATATGTCCGCGCTGCGGTGCAACAAAAACTATCCGGTTTTCCTTGACCGCCGTGGCGTCACGTTCGGATAAAGTCCGACTCAAACAGGAAGAAGGCAGGCTCCACTCAAGAGCCTGGGGCGGGAGAAGCCATGAGCGAAGTCCTCGAACGCGAGTCGATGGAATACGACGTCGTCATCGTCGGGGGCGGCCCGGCGGGCCTGGCGTCTGCCATCCGTCTCAAGCAACTGGCCGAGAAGGCCGGAACCGAAATCAGCGTGGCCCTGGTGGAAAAGGGCTCGGAGGTCGGCGCCCACATCCTGTCGGGCGCGGTCATCGATCCTAAGGCGCTGAACGAACTGATCCCCGACTGGAAGGAAAAGGGCGCGCCGCTCGAGACCCCGGTCACCAAGGACAAGTTCCTGCTGCTCGGTCCGCAGGGCGAGCTGGGCCTGCCGATGTTCGCCATGCCGCCGTTCATGCACAACCACGGCTGCTACATCGCCTCGCTGGGCAACGTCACCCGCTGGCTGGCCGCCCAGGCCGAAGAGCTGGGCGTCGAGATCTATCCGGGCTTCGCCGCCTCGGACACGGTGTGGCGCGAGGACGGCTCGCTGAAGGGCGTGGTCGTCGGCGTGGTCGGCGTCGCCAAGGACGGCCATGAAAAGCCGGACTACCAGCCGGGCATGGAGCTGCACGGCAAGTACGTGTTCATCGCCGAGGGCGTGCGCGGCTCGCTGGCCAAGCAGCTGATCGCCAAGTTCGAGCTGGACGCCGGCAAGTCGCCGCAGAAGTACGGCATCGGCATCAAGGAGCTGTGGCAAATCCCGGCCGACAAGCACCAGCCGGGCCTTGCCCAGCACACCACCGGCTGGCCGCTGGACAACCAGACGGGCGGCGGCAGCTTCATGTACCACTTCGGGGACAACTACGTGTCCATCGGCTACGTGGTGCACCTGAACTACAAGAACCCCTGGCTGTCGCCGTTCGACGAGTTCCAGCGCTTCAAGCAGCACCCCTCCGTGCGGCCCTACCTGGAAGGCGGCAAGCGCATCGCCTACGGCGCGCGGGCCATCACCGAGGGCGGCTACCAGTCGATCCCGAAGCTGTCGTTCCCGGGCGGCGTGCTGATCGGCTGCTCGGCCGGCTTCGTCAACGTGCCGCGCATCAAGGGCAGCCACAACGCCATGAAGACCGGCATGCTGGCCGCCGAGGAGGCGTTCAAGGCCATCGCCGCCGGCCGCGAGGGCGACGCCCTGGTCGAGTATGAAGCCGCCTTCGAGAAGTCGTGGGTCGCCAAGGAACTGAAGGTCGTCCGCAACGCCAAGCCGCTGCTGGGCAAGCTGGGCACGGCCCTGGGCGGCGCGGCCGGCATGTTCGACATGTGGTGCGCGCACCTCTTGGGCGGGTTCTCGTTCTTCGGTACGCTGAAACACGAGAAGACCGACGCGGCGTCGACGGGCCTGGCCAAGGACTACAAGCCGATCGTCTATCCCAAGCCCGACGGCGTGATCAGCTTCGACAAGCTGTCGAGCGTCTTCCTGTCGGCCACCAACCACGAGGAAGACCAGCCGGCGCACCTGAAGCTAAAGGACCCGTCGATCCCGATCGACGTCAACCTGCCCAAGTACGGCGAACCGGCGCGCCTCTATTGCCCGGCCGGCGTCTACGAGGTGCTGTACGACGAGCAGGGCGCCAATCCGAAGTTCCAGATCAACGCCCAGAACTGCGTCCACTGCAAAACCTGCGACATCAAGGATCCTTCGCAGAACATCGTCTGGACGACGCCCGAAGGCGGCGGCGGCCCCAACTATCCGAACATGTAAGGCTCTTTCCCTCTCCCCTTGCGGGAGAGGGTGGCCTCCCGAAGGGAGGTCGGGTGAGGGGGCTCTCAGACATCGAACGCCGCGACAGCCGATCAGCCGTCGCGGCGTTTTTCGTTCGTGCGACCCCTCATCCGTCGTCCTGCGGACGACACCTTCTCCCGCAAGGGGAGAAGGATGCTTGAACGAGGCCCTGAAACCGAACAGGGTGGCCGGATGATGCGTCTCCGAGTCCTCCTGTCCCTGGCCTCCACGGCCGTTCTGGCCGCCTGCGCCACGTCCGAGCCCGGCTTGCGCGGCGCGCAGAGCGGCTGGAACGCCAGCGCGCCCTGGGAAGGGCGTTCGGCCTACGGCCAGTTCCTGGCCGGCCAGGCGGCGATGGAGGACGGACGCAGCGACGAGGCGGCCGCCTATTTCCAGGCCGCCCGCAACCTGGGCGAGGACCCTGGCCTGATCGCCGAGCGGGCCTTCACGGCCTCGCTGCTGGCCGGCGAGGTGTCGCGCGCCGCCGAACTGGCGCCGGTCGCGCCGGGCGGGACCGAGGGCGTGCGCCGCCTGGGCGTGCTGACCCGGGCGGTCGACCTGCTGTCGCGCGGCAAGGGCAAGGACGCGCAAGCCCTGCTGGCGGATCCGACCCTGGGCTTCCCGCATCGTCCGGTCGTCACCCTGCTGACCCCGTGGGCCGCCGCCGCGGCCGGCGACGCCGCCAAGGCCCAGACCCTGCCCGAGCTGCGTAACGACCGCCTGGTGCAGTATTTCGGCCGTCTGGGCCACGCCGAGATCCTGGAGCGGGCCGGCAAGACCGCCGAGGCCGAAGCCGACTACAAGGCCCTGATGGAGGTCGCGGCCGTGCGGCCGATGTTCGCCATCGACTACGGCGCGTTCCTGGAGCGCCGCAAGCGCCGCGACGAGGCCGTGGCCCTCTACGACTCCATCCTGGCCAACGCCCCGACCGACTCCGCCTTGCTGGAGGCCCGCGCCCGCGCCGCCGCCAAGAAGGCCGCCCCGCCGCT
The DNA here is from genome assembly GCF_059418205.1 of Caulobacter sp. GW821-FHT09B11. Classification (NCBI taxonomy): domain Bacteria; kingdom Pseudomonadati; phylum Pseudomonadota; class Alphaproteobacteria; order Caulobacterales; family Caulobacteraceae; genus Caulobacter; species Caulobacter sp. GW821-FHT09B11. Next base: position 10,716 of record NZ_JBWKPK010000061.1, read on the forward strand.
GAGCACGATCCGCCAGGGCGCGGCCAACAGCCTGGTCGCCTGCGCGGCGGTGTTCAGCAACGAGCGCCAGAGCCAATTCGCCCTGGCCTATCTGCGCCTGGCCCTGCACCTGGATCCCAAGCGCGAGGACGCGCTGCTGATGGTCGGCGACCTGCTCGACCAGGGCGGCGACCCCGAGGCGGCCCGCGCCGCCTACGCCCGCGTTCCGGCCAGTTCGTCCCGCTATCCCGCCGCCCAGGGCAAGATCGCCTGGACGCTGCAGACCGCCGGCGACAAGGACAAGGCCCTGGCCATCGCCGAGGCCGCCGCCAAGTCTCCCAACGCAGGCCGCAGCGCCCAGCTGGTCTATGCCGAGCTGCTGCGGGCCAACGACCGCTGGGCCGACGCCGTGGCGGTGATCGACCCGCTGGTGGCCGCCGAGAAGGACAAGCCCGACTGGCGCCTGCTCTACATGCGCGGCGTGTCGCTGGAGCGGGCCGGCCGCTGGCCCGACGCCGAGCGCGACTTGCAGCAGGCCCTCAGCCTCAATCCCGACGAGCCTGAGCTGCTGAACTACCTCGGCTACTCGTGGATCGATCGCAACGAGCGCCTGGCCGAGGCGCTGTCGATGGTCCAGAAGGCCGTGAAGGCCAACCCGCAGTCGGGCGCTATGCTCGACTCTCTGGGCTGGGCCTATCACCGCCTGGGCGACGACAAGGCCGCCGTCGAGATGCTGGAGCAGGCCATCGAGTTCGAGCCCGGCGATCCGGACATCAACGACCATCTGGGCGACGTCTACTGGCGCCTGGGCCGCAAGACCGAGGCCCAGTTCCAGTGGCGGCGCGTGCTGAGCCTGGAGCCGACCGCCGAGCAGAAGGCCGCCGCCGAGGCCAAGCTGAAGGACGGCCTGGGCGCCAAGGGGCCGGCCAAGGCCCCGGCCGTGGCCAACGGCGCGAACACGCTGTAGGGCTTGGCGCCTTAGTTCTCCTGGATATCTCGATGCGCCGTTCCGCCTTCGCCCCGGCCAAGGTCAACCTGTTCCTGCACGTCGGCGGGCCCGACGCGGAGAACTATCATCCGCTGTCGAGCCTGATGGTGTTCGCCGACGTCGGCGACACGGTGTCGATCCAGCCGGCCGACGCGCCGAGCTTCGAGGCCACGGGTCGGTTCGGCGGCGAGATCCCGGTCGATGGCGGCAACCTTGTGGTCCGCGCAGCCCGCGCCCTGCATGAGGCCGTCGGCGGACCGGCCCCGCCGGTGCGGCTGATCCTCGACAAGGCCCTGCCGATCGCCGCCGGCCTGGGCGGCGGCTCCAGCGACGCGGGCGCGGCCCTGCGGCTGCTGCGCGAGGCCCTGGGGCTGTCGCTGTCGGACGCCGAGCTGGAGGCCGTGGCCGGCGCGCTGGGCGCCGACGGCGTGCCGTGCCTGTGGGGCGCGCCGGTGATGGCGCAGGGCAGGGGAGAGCGGCTGTCGCCGGCCCCCGCGCTGCCCGAACTGCACGCGGTGCTGGTCAATCCGCTGGTTCCATCGCCGACCGGGGCGGTCTATCGCGCCTATGACGCCGCCGTGGATCCGCGCGGGGAGGCTCCGCCGCCGACGCCCGACGCCTTCGAGAGCGCCGAGGAGGTCTGCGCCTGGCTCGCCGCCCTGACCCGCAACGACCTGCAGGCCCCCGCCGTGGCCCTGGAGCCGCGCATCGGGCAGGTGCTGGAGCTGCTGGCCGGCGAGCCCGAGGCGCTGCTGGCGCGGATGTCGGGCTCGGGCGCGACCTGCTTTGCGATCTGCGCCGGCGACATCGAGGCCGAGGGCCTTGCCGAGCGCATCGAGGCGATGCGGCCGGAGTGGTGGGTGAAGCGGTGCCGCCTGGGCGGGCCTTTCTAGCTCATCCTTAGCCCGTCATCCCGGGCGAAGGCGCGTAGCGCCGCAGACCCGGGACCCAGGAGACTGGGCGCCGCGCCAAGGTTGCCGCCCGGTGGGTAGCCGATGCTTTGCGGCGGCCCCTGGGTCCCGGCTCTACGCTGCGCTTCGGCCGGGATGACGATGCTTTTGAGATGAGGTGGTTTCCGCCTAGTCTTCCTGGCGTTTGCGTCGTGTTGGAGCCCACATATGGACCGCCGCCTGTTTCTCGCCGCCGCCGCTGCGGCCGCCTCTACGTCGGCGATCGCTCAGGAGGCCGCCGCCCCGCCTCAGCCCGCGCCCAAGCCGCCCACGCGCGTGGCCGTCGAGACGCCGCTGGGCCGCATCGTCATCGAACTGGCCACGAAGGAAGCGCCGATCACCACGGCCAACTTCCTGCGCTATGTCGACCAGAAGCGCTATGATGGGGCGACCTTCTTCCGGGCCTCGCGGGCGCCGGGCGCGCCGGAGTACGGTCTGATCCAGGGCGGGGTGCAGGGCGATCCCAAGCGGGTGCTGCCGCCGATCGCCCACGAGCCGACCACCAAGACCGGCCTCAAGCACGTGGATGGCGTGGTCTCGATCGCCCGCAACGCGCCGGGCACGGCGACCTCGGACTTCTTCATCCTGATCGGCGACGCCCCGGGCCTGGACGCCAATCCGGCCGCCTCGGGCGACAACCAGGGCTTCGCCGCCTTCGGCAAGGTGGTCGAAGGGATGGACGTCGTGAAGAAGATCCTGGCCCTGCCGACGCCGGGCAAGGCGATCAATCCGGTGATGACCGGCCAGATCATCGACCCGCCGCTGAAGATCATCTCGGCGAAGCGGGTTCCGTAGAGAGCTGGTGCGTCCTTCGAGGTCCGCTTCGCGGGTGCCTCAGGATGAGGAATTCAATGCAATGACGTCCTCACCCTGAGATGCGAGCCGCAGGCGAGCCTCGAAGGACGCACGGAGACGGCAAAGAAAAAGGGCGCGGAGGCCGAAGCTTCCGCGCCCTTCTTTTTTGGACCGCTTACCAGCGGAGCCCGAAGGCTCAGCTGTGGTAGGCGCGTTCTCCGTGTTCGGAGATGTCCAGACCTTCTTCTTCGGCGTCCGGCGAGGCGCGCAGGCCGATCACCAGCTTGATCACCAGGAAGACGATGATCGAGGCGACGGCCGACCAGACGATCGTGACGCCGACGCCCTTCAGCTGGGCGATGACCTGGGTGACCAGGTCGTAGGCGGCGGTGTCGCAGGTCGAGATGTCGCCGTCCTTGGCGCACGAGGTGTAGTCGACGACGCCGGCGCCGCCCCAGGCGGGGTTGACCACCAGGCCGGTGCCGATGGCGCCGACGATGCCGCCGATGCCGTGGATGCCGAAGGCGTCCAGGCTGTCGTCGTACTTCAGGGCGTTCTTAACGGCCGAGCAGAAGATGATGCAGATCGGCGAGACGACCAGGCCCAGGATCAGGGCGCCCATCGGACCGGCGAAGCCGGCGGCCGGGGTGACGGCGACGAGGCCGGCGACCACGCCCGAGGCCAGGCCCAGGGCCGACGGCTTCTTGCGGGTGATCCACTCGACGACGATCCAGGACAGGCCGGCCGCGGCGGTGGCGATGAAGGTGTTGACCATGGCCAGCGAGGCGTAGGCGTTCGACTCGAGGTTCGAGCCGGCGTTGAAGCCGAACCAGCCCACCCACAGCAGGCCGGCGCCCACCAGGGTCAGGGTCAGCGAGTGCGGGGGCATCGGCTCCTTGCCGAAGCCTTGGCGCTTGCCGAGGATGATGGCGCCGACCAGGGCGGCGATACCGGCGTTGATGTGGACCACGGTGCCGCCGGCGAAGTCGAGGGCGCCGAAGCTCCAGATCAGGCCGGCCTTGACGGGCGCGGTCGGGTTGAGAGCGATCGCGTCCGGACCCGGCCACCACCAGACCATGTGGGCCATCGGGTAGTAGGAGAGCAGCGGCCACAGCACGGCGAAGGCCACGATGGCGGCGAACTTCATGCGCTCGACCAGCGAGCCGACCACCAGGGCCGCGGTGATCGCGGCGAAGGTCGACTGGAAGGCGATGAAGGTCAGTTCCGGGATCACGACGCCGGTCGAGAAGGTGGCGACCACGCTGGATGGCGTGACGTCCTTCAGGAACAGACGGCCCAGACCCCCGACGAAGGTGTCCCAGTGTCCGCCGTCGGTGAAGGCGAAGCTGTAGCCCCACAGGAACCAGGCGACGAAGCCGATCAGGGCCACGGTCGAGACCTGCATCATGACCGACAGCATGTTCTTGGAGCGGACCAGGCCGCCGTAGAACAGGGCCAGGCCCGGCAGGATCATCAGCAGGACCAGCAGCGCCGAGGTCAGCATCCAGGCGTTGTCGCCCTTGTCCTGCTTGTCGACGATGGTCGGAGCGGCGGCGGGAGCCTCCGCGGCGGCCGGAGCGGCGGCCGGGGCCGGCGCGGCCTCGGCG
>NZ_JBWKPK010000062.1:0-14568 GCF_059418205.1 Caulobacter sp. GW821-FHT09B11
TCACAGCCCGGTTCCGGGGAAGGCAGATGCCGAAGGGGGTGAAGGGCGGAAAAGGCCCGCGCGCCCCGGCCTGAGGTTCAACGATCGCGCGGGGCGTCAGAGCTTCGTCGAAACGGTACTTAAAACTCACACCTCCGGGCGATGCCCGGACGCCCCGCGCCCTCTCCGATCAACTTCCGTGGTTTCCACGAGAGGCCGCAGCCGCGCGTCCGCGCGGCCCCCTCAGTCGCTCCGCGACAGCTCCCCCCGAGGGGGAGCATGTTGGCGCTTAAGATCCTCCCCCTCTGGGGGAGGTGGCCCGGAGGGCCGGAGGGGGCCCGCCGGCAGGCGGGCTACAACGGCCCCAGGTTCACGCTCACGGCCTTGGTCTTCAGGTACGAGTCGATCCCCTCGCGCCCGAACTCACGGCCCCAGCCGGACTGGCGGTTGCCGCCGAACGGGGTCTCGGGGCTCAGGGCCGCGTGGATGTTGACCCCCACCTGGCCGCTGTCGATGGCGCGGGCCATGCGGTGGGCGCGCGAGAGGTCCTTGGTCCAGACCGAGCCCGACAGGCCGTAGGTCGTGGCGTTGATCGCCGAAAGCAGCGCCTCGTCATCGTCGCCGAACGCCTGCACACCCAGCACCGGACCGAACACCTCTTCGCGGGCCAGGCGCATGTCGGGGCTGACGTTGGCATAGATGGTCGGGGCGACGTAGTGGCCGGGGCCGTCCGGCACGCCGCCGGCATAGGTCAGGCGCGCGCCCTGGGCGGCGGCGGCCTCGACATGCTCCAGCACCCGGCCCTTCTGACGGGCCGAGACCAACGGGCCGATCATCGTCGTCGGGTCCAGGCCCGGACCGACCTTCAGATAGGCGGCGGTCTGGGCCAGGCCTTCGAGCACCGGCTCCAGCACCTTTTCGTGCACGAACAGGCGCGTGCCGGCCATGCAGTTCTGGCCCGACAGGAAGAAGCAGGCCAGGGCCGCAGACGGGATGGCGTCGGCCAGGTCCGCGTCGGGGAAGATCACGAACGGCGACTTGCCGCCCAGCTCCAGCGATACGCGCTTCAAGTCATGACTGACCGCGCGGACGATCTCCTTGCCCACCGCCGTCGAGCCGGTGAAGGTGATCTTGTCGATCCCCGGGTGCGAGACCAGCGCGGCGCCGATCTCGTGGCCCAGGCCGTGGATCAGGTTGAACACGCCGGGCGGGCCGCCGGCTTCCAGCCACAGCCGCGCCACCAGGATCGAGGTCAGCGGCGTCAGCTCGGCGCTCTTCAAGACGAGCGTGCAGCCCGAGGCCAGGGCCGGCGCCAGCTTCAGGATGATCATCGACACCGGCACGTTCCAGGGCACGATCGCCCCGACCACGCCCACCGGCTCGCGCACCGTATAGACGAGGAGATCGAGCGCCTCGCGGCCGTTGGCCCGGGCCGGGATGGTCGAGCCCTCCAGCTTGGTGGCCAGGCCCGCGTAATAGCGCACGTAGTCGGCGCAGAAGCCCTTGATGGTCGCGCCCGACAGGGCGATCGGCATGCCGTTTTCCAGCACCTCGATCTCGGCCAGCTTGTCGGCGTCGCGCTCAAGCAGGTCGGCGAAGCGCAGCATGATCCGGGCGCGGTCGGCGCCGGAGGTGCGGCTCCAGCCCTTGAAGGCCTTGCGGGCGGCGGCGACGGCCAGGTCGAGATCCTCGGCCGAGGTCGCGCGCACCTTGGCGATCGTCTGCTCCGTCGCCGGATTCTCGACCTCGATCAGGGTCTCGCCGCGCCCCTCGACGAAGGCCTCGCCGATCAGCTGGCCATGGGTCTGCGCAAGAAAGGCCAGGGCTTCCCGCGAGGGGCCGAAGATCGCTGCGTCGCTGGCGTCCGCCATGGGAAACTCCGTCGGAATGAACTGGGATCTGTTTTGAAGCGCGGGCGGTCTGGCCGCCGCTTTCCCGCGCGCCCTCCCCGCCTGTCGATCAAGCCGCGCGAAGCGATGGCGCGCCGCGCGCGAGCCGTCGGATGCTCCAATGGGGCTATTGGGGGACTTGAGGCGTGAGCGAGGTTCGGGACGAATTCCGCAAGGGCTGGCGCGTGGTGCTGGCCGCCGGGATCGGGGTCGGCTGCGGCATCAGCCTGCAGCAATATGTCGGCTCTCTCTTCGTGAAGGCGCTTCAGGCGGATCTGGGCTGGAGCCGGGGCAAGATCGCCCAGGCCCAGGGCGCGGCCCTGGCGGCCCTGTTCGTCGCCCCCGTGCTCGGCTGGCTGATCGACAAGGTCGGGGTGCGGCCGGTGGCGATGGTCTCCATCGTCCTGCTGGCGGCGGTCTATCTGGGCCTGGCCGCCATGCCGCCGTCGCTGGGCGCCTTCTATGGCCTCTTCGCCCTTTTGGTGATCCTGGGCTGCGGCACCGGACCGATCGGCTACACCCGGGCGGTCAACACTTGGTTCGAGAAGGGTCGCGGCCTGTCTCTCGGCCTGACCCTGACCGGCGTCTCGCTGGTCGCGGCGCTGAGCGCGCCGCTGCTTAGCTTCGTCATCGCCCATCACGGCTGGCGCGGCGGCTATGCGACGCTGGCGGGACTGTCGCTGTTTGTCGCCCTGCCGACCGTCTTCCTCGCCCTGTGGGAGCGCCCGCGCTGGCTGGCCAAGCACGGCGCCGCCGCGACCGAGATCGATGCGGCCAAGCGCGTCTCTCAGGTCGGCCTGACCGCCGGCCAGGCCTTGAAGACCGGCCGCTTCTGGATCCTGTCGCTGGCCATCCTGCTGGCCACGGCCGGCCTGACCGGCGTCATCAGCCAACTTCAGCCGATCCTCACCGACCAGGGCCTCGACGCCCGCGTCGCCGGCTGGCTGGTGGCCCTGCTGGCGGTCTCGGTGGCGCTGGGACGAATCGTCGTCGGCTGGGCGGTGGACCGCTTCTGGGCCCCGATCCCGGCCGCCATCGCCCTCGTCCTGCCGGCCCTGGGCGTCGGCCTGCTGGCCATCGGCCACGGCCAGTGGCCGCTGGCCGTGCTGGCCGTGCTGCTGATCGGCGCGGCGCAGGGCGGCGAGGTCGACGTCGCCGCCTTCTTCGTCGCCCGCTATTTCGGCATGCGCTCGTACGGCGCGGTCTACGCCCTGATCGGCATCGCCATCTCGCTGGGCGTGCCGATCGGCGCCATCGGCTTCGGAGCCCTCTACGACCACGATGGCGGCTACGGCCGCGCCCTGGCGATCGCGGCCGCCGGCTTTGTCGCCAGCGGCGCGCTGATCCTCCTGATGGGACGCTATCCGCAATGGACCACGCCCGAGAAGACCGCCTGAGGCGCTCGCCCGCGCCATCAGGCGGCGCGGGACAGCGGCTCCGACAAGTCGCGGCTGATGGCGGCCGCGGCCGACTTCAGCTTGTCGCCGTACTGCTTGACGGCGTCCGGCATCTTCATCGACGAGCTGAAGAACACCAGCACCAGCGCCCCGCAAACGCCCTCGCTGTTGAAGATCGGCGCGCCGATCGACGAGGTCTTGCCCGGCGTGGCCGTGTAGGGATTGCGCCCCTTGGTCGCCCAGCCGGCCTCGATGATGTCGGAGAACATGCCGCCGGACTCCGCATATTGCAGGGTCAGCGGATCGACCTGGCCCTCGCCGCGGCGATAGGCCTCCAGCACGGCCGCCTGCTCGTCGGGGCTGGCGAAGGCGAGATACGCCTTGCCCGCCGCGCTCTCCAGAATCGGCAGGGTGTAGCCCGGATAATAGTTGTTCAGCGTCAGCGACGTCATCGTGTGGGTCGAGTCGCGGATCATCATCTGCTGGCCGACCCTGGTCGCGATCGACACCGGCCAGGTCACCTTGGCCGTCAGGTCGACGATGTGCGGGCGGGCGCAGGCGACCAGGCGATCGCTCTCCTGGAACCCATGCGACAGCGACTGCACCAGCATGGTCGGTCGATAGCGCTTCCGGGCCGGCTCCCGCTCGATCAGCTTCTCGTGCAGCAGGGTCTGCACGATGCGGCAGGCCGTCGGATAGGGCACGCCCGAGGTCTGGGCGATCTCCATCATCGACAGCGAACCACGGCGGTTGATCGCCTGCAGCACCGAGATGCAGCGGCTGATGGCCCTGATCGGCACACCTTTTTCCATAGAAACGCCTCCTCCAGATTCACGCGAACTCCAGACCGTGGCGGCGAGGGTCTGGCGGAAACCACGTCCCGACTATCCGTTCGCCGGATAGCGCAACGAAGCCCCGCCACGGTCGGAGTCGTCTTTTGTGCGTCGCCTGCTCTTTCGCAGGGCGGATATTTGACCACGCGGTCAACGAAGTGGCAATTCGTGGATTTACGGTCAGGCTCACATAACGTCGGAGCCCGAGATGACCGCTGAAACTTCCGTAACGTCAGCCGACGAGGCTTTGTATCTTCAGCGCTTTCAGGCCGCCGCCAACGCTCCGCAGGAGACCTACGACACGCTGGAGCCGGTGCCCGGGGCGGCTGGGCGCACGCTGATTCCGGCCGCCGCGACGGCCACGATCGACGCTGCGGCGCTGGATGCGGCCGAGGCCTACGCCAAGGACAGCAACGCCAAGGCCTTCATGGTCTGGCGCGATGGCGTGCTGGAACGCGAGACCTATTTCGCCGGCGCGGCCCGCCCGTCGCTGCTGGCTTCCAAGTCGCTGGCCAAGCCGCTGACCGCCGTCGCCATCGGCCGCGCCCTGGCGCTGGGCGTGATCGAGTCGCTGGACCAGTCGGTCGCCGACTTCATCACCGAGTGGAAGGGCACGCCCAAGGCCGACATTCTGGTGCGCCACACGCTCGACATGCGCACGGGCCTGCTGCCCCAAGGCTTCAGCACCGACCCGGCCGACGTGCTGAACCGCGCCTATCTGCACCCGCGCCATGACGACGTGCTGATCAACGACTACCCGCTCGTCCATACGCCGGGCAGCCGCTACGACTACGCCAACGCCACTTCGGAGCTGGTGGCCCTGGTCATCGAGCGCGCCACCGGCCGCCGCTACGCCGAGTTCATCTCCGAAGAAGTGCTCAAGCCCATCGACGCGCCGGGAGGCCAGATCTGGGTCGATCGTCCGGGCGGCCTTGCGCACTCGGGCTGCTGCATCCTGCTGCCGGCCGAAAGCTGGCTGCGCCTGGCGATCCTGCTGCTCGACGACGGAGTCCACGCCGGCGCGCGCCTGCTGCACGAGGGCTATGTGGGCGAGATGCGCACCCCGACCGAGCAGAACCCGCACTACGGCCTGGGCGTCTATATCGGCGCGCCCTATCTGGAGCGCCGCGGCTGGGCCGCGCCGGACCTGCCCTGGCCCAAGATCCTGCACAGCGAGCCCTACCTCGCCGACGACCTCTATCTCTTCTGCGGGAATTCAAACCAGGTGGTCTACATCGTGCCGTCCAAGCGCCTGATCGTGCTGCGAGTCGGCGATAGCCCGCCCAAGACGCCCGAGTGGGACAACAGCGTGCTGCCCAACCTGATCCTCAAGAGTCTCTAGCGCTTCCGGCGGAGGGCGACCCGGGCGATGAGCTTGCGGACCTCGCCCTCCTCCACCCCGTCCCGACGCATCAGCAGACGGACGATCGGCTCCGAAAGGAGTTCGTCGAGTGAAGGCGGCGGGTCGTCCAGACCCCGGTCGTCGCGCATCGGGCGCTCCTCTCCGGTCGGGGGCGCCCTCCTCGCATCATTGCGAGTGAATCGCAACTACTATCCTGAAGCGTCACACTTGCCGTGGCGACCGGGCGGCCGACTTGCTATCTGCCTCGCCAAAGCATCGAGAGGCCCCGCATGACCTTCCCCGTCACCATCTTCCACAATCCCAAGTGCGGAACCTCGCGCAACACGCTGGCGATCATCGAGGCCGCCGGCTACGCGCCGACCGTGGTCGAATACCTAAAGGCCGGCTGGACGCTGGAACAGCTGAAGGACCTCGCCGCCCGCACCGGTCTCGGCGCCCGCGGCCTGCTGCGCGTCAAGGGCGCGCTGGCCGAGGAGCTGGGCCTGACCGATCCGGCGACGTCCGACGACGCCATCCTGGCGGCCATGGTCGAGCACCCCATCCTGGTCGAGCGCCCGATCGTGGTCACCCCCAAGGGCGCGGTGCTGGCCCGGCCCAAGGAAAAAGTCCTCGACGTCCTCGACCGCCACCCGCCCGCCGACGCATCCTGATCCGTGGTCGGACGTTTTCATGGACGGTGTCGCAAATCTGTCGTCGAACTGTGACAAATAGCCGACCTCGTCGCCGCTAGTCTGTGCGCGGCGAGGTTGAAGGATCGATCCCCCTGATCCTTCAACGCGTCCAATGATTCCCGTGGCCCCAAGCCGACCATCAGGATGTCGTCCATGAAAGCCTTCCTCGGAGCCGCCGCCGCGCTCGGCCTGCTGGCCCTGGCGCCCAGCGCCCACGCCGCCCGTGACTACGTCTGGGCCGCCGGCTCTTCGACCGTCTTCCCGTTCAGCACCCGCGTCGCCGAAAACTACGCCAAGAAGACCGGCAAGAAGTCGCCCAAGGTCGAGAGCCTCGGCACCGGCGGGGGCATCAAGATGTTCTGCGGCGGCATGGGCGAGGGCTTCCCCGACATCGCCAACGCCTCGCGTCCGATGAAGAAGTCCGAGTTCGAGGCCTGCAAGGCCAAGGGCGTCAAGGACATCGTCGAGATCAAGATCGGCTTCGACGGCATCGTCATCGCGATGGACAAGAAGTCGCCCGACTACAACTTCAAGCTCGAGCACCTGTATCTGGGCCTGGCCCAGAACACCCTGCGCGGCGGCCAGTTCGTGGCCAACCCGTACAAGACCTGGAAGGACGTGGGCGCCGGCCTGCCGGCCAACCGCATCCTGGTCTACGGCCCGCCGCCCACCTCGGGCACGCGTGACGCCTGGGTCGAGCTGGCCATCGAGAACGGCGCCAAGAAGTTCCCGACCGCCAAGTCCCTGCATGACAGCGACGAGAAGGCCTTCAAGGCCAAGATCGACCCGCTGCGCAAGGACGGCGGCTGGATCGACGCCGGCGAGAACGACAACGCCATCGTCGGCACCCTGACCAAGACCCCGGGCGCCCTGGGCGTGTTCGGCTTCTCGTTCCTCGAAGAGAACGCCAACGTCATCAAGGGCGCGGCGGTCAACGGCGTGAAGCCGACCCCGCAGGCGATCGCCAACGGCAGCTACCCGCTGTCGCGCTCGCTCTACATCTACGTCAAGAAGGGCCAGGTCGGCGTGACCCCGGGCCTGAAGGAATACCTGGCCGAGTTCGTCTCCGACGCCGCCACCGGCCGCGGCGGCTACCTGCAGGGCCGCGGCCTGATCCCGCTGCCGCCCGCCCAGCACGAAGCCAACAAGGCCACGGCCAGCAAGCTGCCGAACATGGCTTCGCCCAAGAGCTGATCGCGCCGCGCATCGCCTGAACGACGCCCCGTCCGGACACTCCGGGCGGGGCGTTTTCGTTTAACCAAACGCTGCGGCCAAAGCGCCGCAGTGGGGGCTAATTATCCGCCGGCTCTTGCCTTTCGAGGCAGATTGGCGTCTTAACGCGACTTTCCAAACTTCCTCGGTCGCCCGAGCGCCTCGTTTTGGCGACCGGAGGAGTTTATTTTCATGACAAGTGACCAATCAGACGGGTCCGGGACATCGGGGTCGTAATTTGGTCGTGGCGCAGGCCGCGGGCGTTTTTGTGTGCCGCCGCCTGCAGGATCGAACTGGACCAACATGCCCTTCCCCGCCTCTCACCCCGCTCTTGAGCGGGCTCTCGCCGCTCAGGGTTACGCCGAGCCCACCCCCGTCCAGGCCGCCGTGCTGGAAGCCGACGCCGAAGGCCGCGACCTGCTGGTCAGCGCCCAGACCGGCTCGGGCAAGACCGTGGCCTTCGGCCTGGCCGCCGCCCCGACCCTGCTGGGCGACGCCGAGCGCCTGCCCAAGGCCGGCCTGCCGATGTGCCTGGTCATCGCCCCGACCCGCGAACTGGCCATGCAGGTCAATCGCGAACTGGAGTGGCTCTACGCCCAGGCCGGCGCCACGGTCGTCAACTGCGTCGGCGGCATGGACGCGCGTCGCGAACAGCGCGCCCTGAACTTCGGCGCCCACATAGTGGTCGGCACCCCGGGCCGCCTGCGCGACCACATCGAGCGCGGCCACCTGGATCTCTCCGAGCTGAAGGTCGCCGTCCTCGACGAGGCCGACGAGATGCTCGACATGGGCTTCCGCGAAGACCTCGAGTTCATTCTCGACGCCGCCCCGGCCGAACGCCGCACCCTGCTGTTCTCGGCCACCCTGGCGCGCGACATCATCGCCCTGGCCAAGAACTACCAGAACGACGCCCTGCGCATCGACACCATCGACCGCAACGAGCCGCACCGCGACATCGAGTACCGCGCCGTGCGCGTGGCGCCGAACGAGACCGAGCACGCGGTCGTCAACCTGCTGCGCTATTTCGAAAGCCCTGGCGCCCTGGTGTTCGCCAACACCCGCGAAAGCGTCCGTTCGCTGCACAGCAAGCTGCGCGAGCGCGGCTTCGACGTCGTCGGCCTGTCGGGCGAACTGAGCCAGCGTGAGCGCGCCGACGCCCTGCAGGCCCTGCGCGACGGCCACGCCCGCGTCTGCGTCGCCACCGACGTCGCCGCCCGCGGCCTCGACCTGCCGGACCTGGGTCTCGTCATCCACGCCGAACTGCCGGTCAACAAGGCGACCCTGCTGCACCGTTCGGGCCGCACCGGCCGGGCCGGCAAGAAGGGCGTCAGCGCCCTGGTCGTGCCCTACACCCGCCGTCGCAAGGCCGAACAGCTGCTGTTCGCGGCCGGTGTCGAAGGCGTCTGGGGCGGCGCCCCGAGCGCCGACGAGATCCGCGCCAAGGACACCGAGCGCCTGCTCGACGATCCGATCTTCGCCGAGGCCTCGAACGAGGAAGACCTGGCCCTGGCGGAAGCCATGCTGGCCAAGCGCACCCCGACCGAGATCGCCGCGGCCCTGATCCGCACCCGCCGCGCCAAGCTGCCGGCCCCGGAAGAGATCTACGACGACCCGCGCCACGGCGCCGATCCGGGCCCGCGCTCGCGCGAGCCCCGCGGCGACCGCGACTTCGCCCCGCGTGACTTCGGCGACCGTCCCGAGCGCGAACCGCGCACCAGCATGGACGGCTCGGAGTGGTTCCGCATCAGCGTCGGCCGTCGCGGCAACGCCGATCCCAAGTGGCTGATCCCGCTGATCTGCCGCCAGGGCCACATCACCAAGAAGGACATCGGCTCGATCCGGATCTTCGACTACGACACCAAGTTCGAGATCTCGGCCGAGGCGGCCGTGAAGTTCGGCGCGGCGGTCCAGTCGACCGTTCGCGAAGACGTCTCGATCACCCCGACCGCGGCGCCTGCTCCGCGCGGCCCGCGTCGCGAGTTCGACGGCGACGCTCCGCGCGCGCCGCGCCCGCCGCGCAACTACGACGACGCGCCGCGCGGCCCCCGCGCCAACGCCCCGGGCTCGCGCGACCACACTCCGCGTCCTGGCGGCTATGATCGCGATGGCGCCAGCAGCGCCAAGCCCTACGCTCGTGGCGACGAGCCCAAGGGCGACTACAAGCCGCGTCCGCCGCGGGACGACAAGCCTCGCGACTTCAAGCCGCGCGATCGCGATGCGGCTCCGCGTCCGTATTCGCCGATCGAAAGCGACGGCGCCCCGAAGCGGGCCTACAAGCCCCGCACCGAAGCCCGCGACGGTGACGCCCCGCGCGAATACAAGCCCCGTGCGCCCAAGGCGTTCGGCGACGCCCCGGCCAAGCCCTACAAGGCCAAGCCGGCCTTCGGCGACAAGCCGGCGTTCAAGGGCCCCAAGCCCTTCAAGGGCAAGAGCGACTTCGCCGGCAAGCCCAAGCCGCCGTTCAAGAAGAAGTAGTCTGCGGGGGCGAAAGCCCCCTCAGTCGCTCCGCGACAGCTCCCCCAGAGGGGGAGGATCTTGGAGAGCGCCGCGCTAAACAAATCCTCCCCCTCTGGGGGAGGTGGCCCGGAGGGCCGGAGGGGGCCGGTTACGCCGCCTGCCCCGCGCACCATCCCGACGCCCAGGCCCACTGGAAATTATACCCGCCCAGCCAGCCGGTGACGTCGACCACCTCGCCGATGAAGTAGAGCCCGGGCACGGCCTTGGCCGCCATGCTGCGGGAATCCAGGCCGTCGGTGTCGACCCCGCCCAGCGTGACTTCCGCCGTGCGATAGCCCTCCGAGCCGACCGGCTTGACCGTCCAGGCGTTGACCACGGCCGCCACGCGGGCCAGCACCTTGTCCGAGCAGTCGGCGATGTTGCCGGTGACGCCCTCGTCGTCGACGATCATCTGCGCCAGTCGCTTGGGCACGATCTCGCCGAGCACGGTATGCAGCGCCCGACGGCCGTTGACGGCGCGCTCGGCCTTCAGCGTCGCGAAGACGTCGGTCCCCGGCGCCATGTCGACGACGATCTCGCCGCCCTCGCGCCAGTACGACGAGATCTGCAGGATCGACGGCCCCGACAGGCCCCGGTGGGTGAACAGCATGCCTTCCCGGAACTTGGTCTTGCCGCTCTTGACCACAGCGTCCACCGAGACGCCCGACAGCGGCGACAGCCGCTCGAGGGTGCGGGCCTCGAAGGTCAGCGGCACCAGGGCCGGCCGGGTCTCGACGATGGCCAGGCCAAACTGGCGGGCGATGTCATAGCCCAGGCCCGTCGCACCCATCTTCGGGATCGACTTGCCGCCGGTGGCGACCACCACCGAGGCGCAGGCGACCGGACCGCTCGAGAGGCGGACGACGAAGCCCTCGCCGTCCTTGGCCACGCCCTCGACGCTCGTCTCCAGCCGCAGCACGACGCCGGCCTGCTCCATCTCGTCCAGCAGCATGGCGATGATGTCCTTGGCGGAGTCGTCGCAGAACAGCTGGCCAAGGGTCTTTTCGTGGAAGTCGATCCCGTGCTTGCGGACCAGCGCGATGAAGTCGGTCGGCCTATAGCGGCGCAGGGCCGAGACGCAGAACTTCGGATTGGCCGACAGGAAGTTGGCCGGCGTCGCGCCCATGTTGGTGAAGTTGCAGCGGCCGCCGCCGCTGATGCGGATCTTCTCGCCCGGCGCCTTGGCGTGATCCACGATCAGCACCGAACGCCCGCGCTTGCCGGCCTCGATGGCGCACATCATGCCGGCCGCGCCGGCTCCCAGCACCACGACGTCGAACTGTTCCAAGATCCGGCCCTTCCAAGTGAGCGCGCCAAGGACGGGCGCGCGGAGGAAAAGTCAATGCGAACCGACCCCTACCCCGCCATCCGGTAGCCTCGCGCCTGCCTCTCGCCCGACACCCGGAACCGTTCCGTCATCTCAACCAGCCCGGCGATCTCGCTCTTCAGGGCGTGGGCGACGGCGTTGGCTTCTTCGACCATGGCGGCGTTCTGCTGCACGCCCTGGTCCATCTGATTCACGGCCGCATTGACCTCGTTGAGGCCGGTGGCCTGCTCGCCGGCCGAGGCCGCCAGTTCGCGGACCAGGGCGTCGATCTCGCCGACCTTGCAGACGATGCCTTCCAGCGCCTCGCCGGTCTGGCCGACCAGCTTGACGCCCTCGTCGACCTGGCGGGCCGAGGTCGAGATCAAGGTCTTGATCTCCTTGGCGGCGTCGGCCGAACGCTGGGCCAGCGCACGAACTTCCTGGGCGACGACGGCGAAGCCGCGCCCCGCCTCGCCGGCACGAGCGGCTTCCACGCCGGCGTTGAGGGCCAGCAGGTTGGTCTGGAAGGCGATTTCGTCGATGACGCCGATGATCTGGCCGATCTGGCGCGAGGAGGTTTCGATGCCGGTCATGGCCTCGACGGCGCCGCGCACCACCTGCCCCGAACGCTCGGCGTCGCCCCGGGCCGAGCCGACCACGCGGGCAGCCTCGCCCGCGCCCTGCGAGGCGCGACGGACAGTGGCGGTGATCTCGTCGAGGGCGGCGGCGGTCTCTTCCAGGCTGGCGGCCTGCTGCTCGCTGCGGCGGGCGGTGTGGTCGGCGGCGGCGGCGATCTCGTCGGAGCCCCGGCCGATGCCGTCGACGGCCGACAGGATCTGGCCCATGGCCTCGTCGAGATGGCCCATGGCGGCGTTGAAGTCGTCGCGCAGCTGGCGATAGCCGTCAGGGAAGGCCTCGGCGACGCGCACCGTCAGGTCGCCGCGCGACAGGCGCGAAAGGCCCTGGGCGATCCGCTCCATGACGAAGGCCTGCTCGTCGGCGGCCGCTTCACGCGCGGCTTCGTTGCGGCCGCGCTCCTCGTCGCCGGCGGCGCGGGTGCGGGCCTGCTCGGCCTGGGCGGACTTCAGGGCCAGGGCGTTGTCCTTGAAGACCTGGACGGTGCGGGCCATCTGCCCGACCTCGTCGCGACGGCCGGCGCCGGCCACGGCCACCTCCAGACGGCCTTCGGCGAGATCGCTCATGGCTCGCGACAGGCCGGCCACCGGACGCGAGATCTTCACCGCCCCGATCCACAGGGCGAAGGCGACCCCGCCCAGCGCCGCGGCCACGCCGAACAGCAGGGTCAGCAGCACGCCGCGCTCGGCCTTGGACCGGGCGGCGGCGACCATGGCGTCGGTCTCCTCGTGATAGCCGTCGCCCCAGGCCTTCACGTCCTTGGCCAGGCTCGCGATCGCCGGATCCATGGCCGAAAGATCAGCGATGGCACCGGTGTCATCGTTGGACAAACCTTTGTCCGCCGCGCCGCGCGCATGGCCGTACAGCGCGTCGATGCGGGCGCGGAAGCCTTCGGCCTTCCCGGCGATCGCCGGGTCGAAGCCGGTCATCTTGGCCAGGCTGTCCTTGCCCTCGCCATAGACCTTGTCGAGCTCCTTGGAGGCGGCCTGTGCCTGCTCGGACCCGCCATCATAGGTGACGGTGCGGTGGGCGGCGTGGCCCATCATGGCGAGGCGGCGGCTGAAACGGGCTGACTGCACCTCGGCGGGGGCCCGATGCTCGACGAGGCGGCTGGTGGCCGCGTCCAGGCTCTTCTGCTGCCAGACGCCCAGGCCCGTGCAGGCCAGCACCGCCGCGCCCAGCACGACGGCCGGCAGGGCGACCTTCGAGGCGATCTTGAGATCGTCGAGCTTCATGTCTGTTTCCCCCCGGATGTTGTCTAAGTCCGCGCCGGATTCACGGTTGCCGAACCCAGTTTTTCGACTGCGGCGTAAAAACCCCGTTAAGTCGCTTGACCCCCGCGCTGATGGCTGTAGGACGCACGGCCCCTCCCCGGCCCGAGCTTCCCCATGACGTCCGCCGTCCAGCCGACGATCGGCATCGATTTCGGCACCACCAACACCGTCGTCGCCATCGCCGACGGCGGCGGTCCCGCGCGCCTGGTGCGCTTTCCCGTCGGCGAGAAGGACATCTTCGCCTTCCGCTCGGCGCTGAGCTTCCACTCGGTCGCCGGCCCCGACGGCCGCCCGACCGAGCGCGTCATCGAGGCCGGTCCCTGGGCCATCGAGGCCTATGTCGAAGACCCGCTGGAGACGCGCTTCGTCCAGTCGTTCAAGACCTTCGCGGCCAGCGCCGCCTTCACCGAGACCAAGATCCTCGACCGGCGCTACCTGTTCGAGGACCTGCTGGCGGCGTTCCTGTTCAAGCTGCGCGACCACGCCGGCGGCCAGATGAGCGACCTGCCGCCGCGGGTGATCGTCGGCCGGCCGGTGACCTTCGCCGGCGGCAATCCCGACGAGGCCCTGGCCCTGCGCCGCTACGAGGCCGCCTTCGAGCGCTTGGGCTTCTCCGACATCCGCTACGCCCACGAGCCGGTCGGCGCGGCCTTCTTCTTCGCCCGCCAGCTGAAGGAGGACGCCACGGTGCTGGTGGCCGACTTCGGCGGCGGCACCAGCGACTTCTCGATCGTGCGGTTCGAGCGTCACGACGGCCAGCTGCGCTCGGTTCCGCTGGCCCGTTCGGGCGTCGGGGTGGCCGGCGACGCCTTCGACTACCGGATCATCGACAACGTGGTGTCGCCCGAGCTTGGCAAGGGCAGCCTCTACAAGGCCATGTCGAGCCGCCTGCCGATCCCGCAGCGCTACTACACCGCCTTCGCCCGCTGGGACCAGCTGGCCATGCTGCGGGCCTCCAAGGACATGCGCGACATCCGCGCCCTGGAGCGCACGGCGGTCGAGCCGGAGAAGATCAGCCGCCTGATCGAGGTGCTGGACGACAACCACGGCTACGCTCTCTACCGCTCGGTCTCGGGCCTGAAGGAGGCGCTGTCGAGCCGGGAAAGCGCGCTGTTCTCGTTCAAGGCCGGCTCGGTGGAGATCGAGCGCGAGGTGGCCAGGAGCGAGTTCGAGGCCTGGATCGCGCCGGAGCTGAAGGCGATCGAGACGGCGGTGGACCAGGCGCTGGAGCGTTCGGGCCTGTCGGCCGACGCGGTGGACCGTGTGTTCCTCACCGGCGGCTCGTCCTTCGTGCCGGCGGTGCGGGAGATCTTCCTGCGACGGTTCGGCGCCGAGCGCATCGAGAGCGGCGGCGAGTTCGAGTCGATCGCCTCGGGCCTGGCGCTGATCGGGCATGAGAGCGACCTCGACCTGTGGAGCGAGCGCGTTCCGGGCTGACCCCCTCCGGCCCTCCGGGCCACCTCCCCCAGAGGGGGAGGATCTTGGCCGAGGCATCGCCAGAAAGATGCTCCC
>NZ_JBWKPK010000063.1:0-6196 GCF_059418205.1 Caulobacter sp. GW821-FHT09B11
GGGCCCCGCCGAAGGCGGTGCTGCCCCCTCCGGCCCTCTGGGCCACCTCCCCCAGAGGGGGAGGATTTGGTCCCCTAAACCCCCAGATCCTTCCGCACGAACCGATACGTCTCGCGCTTCTCACAGGCGCAGGCCTTCATCTGGCCGTCCGGCGTCCACCACACCAGCAGCGGATAGGCGAAGTTCACGCCGTTGGCCTTGAGCAGCGGCCGCAGGTCCTCGACCGACTTGCGGCCGGCCTCGATGACGGCGGTGCGGGCGATGTCGCCGTAGGCGGGCTTGATCCCCGGGGCCTTCCAGGCCTCGACCGGGGTGGCGTCCCACTTCTCGGCCAGTTCCCACGAGCGGTTGATCCACAGCTCGGCCACCGTCGCCCGCTCCACCGGCGTCGACTTGGGCACGCCGTTGCGGTCGGCGCGGGCGATCTCGATCAGCCGGGTGTCGATCCCCGCCTTGTGCAGCTTGGGATACTCTTCCTTCTTGAAGCGGATGCAGTCGGGGCAGGTGCGGAAGCTGACCATGTAGAGCTTGCCGCCCTTCAGGCCCGGCGACACCCAGCCGGAGCCTTCCAGGATCTTGGCGATCTCGGCCTGGTTCTTGGTGATGGTCTTGGGCCGCCAGCGCAGGTCGAAGTTCCACCACGCCCAGAGGCCGGCGCCGACCACCGCCACGACGACCACGAGGCCGGCCCACAGCTTGAACTTCTTCATCTCTACCGATCCCCTAGGAATTGCCGAAGCCGGTGAATAGGACGCCGCGCGCCCTTCGGCGACGGCAAAATTCCTGAAAGCCGCTTGAGGCCCGCGTCGGGGACTCTAGATTGGCGCGATGTCCATGTCACAGGCGCCCGCGACCGCCGCCCCCCTAGAAATCGACCTGCCCGACGAGGCCGCCACCAAGGCGCTCGGCGAACGGCTGGCCGCCGTGCTGTTTCCAGGCGCGGCCCTGTGCCTCTACGGTCCGCTCGGCGCGGGCAAGTCGACCCTGGCCCGCGCCCTGGTGCGCGCCCTCACCTCGCCCGAGGAAGAGGTGCCCAGCCCCACCTTCACCCTGGTGCAGTTCTACGAGGCGGAAGGCTTCCCGCTGGCCCATTTCGACCTCTATCGCCTGGAGGATCCCGACGAGGCCTACGAGATCGGCCTCGTCGAAGCGCTGGAAGACGGCGCGGCCCTGATCGAGTGGCCCCAGCGGCTGGAGGGACGTCTGCCGCCCGACCGACTCGATGTAGAGATTTCCCCGGTTCTGGATGATGTGGCCGGCGAGGCCCGCCGTGTTCGCATCACTCCTTACGGCGCCTTCAAGGAACGCAAGCTTGAGCTCTGACCGCGAAACCCTGAAGGCCGACTTTCTGGCACGCCACGGCTATGGCGACGTGCGCCGCCAGCCGCTGGGCGGCGACGCCTCGACCCGGTCGTACGAGCGCCTGCATCGCGGCGAGCAGACCTTCATCTTCATGGACCAGCCGCCGGCCCTGGAGACCGCCCCCTGCCCGCCCGGCGCGACGCCGGACGAGCGCCGCGCCCTCGGCTTCAACGCCGCCTATCGCCTGGCCGCCGGCCGGGTGGACGCCTTCGTCGCCGTGGCCGGCTGGCTGCGCGCGCAGGGCCTCTCGGCTCCCGAGGTGCTGGCCGCCGAGCCGGCCCTGGGCCTGGCCGTCCTCGAAGACCTGGGCGACGACCTCTACGCCAAGGTGATCGCCGAGGGCGGCGACGAGCCGCTGCTCTATGACGCCGCCGTCGACGCCCTGGTCGCCCTGCATGCCGCGACGCCGCCCGCCGTGCTGGAAGCCGGCGGCTCGACCTGGCCGCTGCTGACCTATGACGACCTGGCCCTGCAGATGGCCCAGGACCTGTTCGTCGAGTGGCTGCCCAAGCTGAAGCCGGTGACCTTCGACGCCGCCGCCCTGGCCGAATGGCAGGCGCTGTGGAGCCCGATCCGCGCCCGGGCCGAGGCCGGCGCCAGCGTCTTCTGCCACCGCGACTATCACGCCGAGAACCTGCTGTGGCTGCCGGGCCGCGAGGGTCCGGCGCGGGTCGGCCTGATCGACTTCCAGGACGCCGTGGTCGCCCACCCGGCCTGGGACTTCTCGATGCTGCTGCATGACGCCCGCCGCGACGTGTCTCCAGAGATTGAGCAGCGCGGCCTCGACCGCTACCTCGCCGCCCGCCCGGACCTGGACCGCACGCAGTTCCTGGCCGACTACCATGCGCTGGGGGCGCTCAACATCGCCCGCATCCTCGGCATCTTCGCCCGCCTGGTCACCCGCGACGGCAAGCCGAAGTACGAGAGCTTCATGCCCCGCCTGTGGCGCTATCTCGACAGCTGCCTGGCCGACCCGGCGCTGGCGGGGCTGAAAGCCTGGTTCGACGCCCACGTGCCGGCGGAGGCCCGCTCGTGAGCGCCTCTCCGACCAAAGCGATGGTGCTGGCCGCCGGCCTGGGCACCCGCATGCGCCCCCTGACCAACGACCGGCCCAAGGCTCTGGTCGAAGTCGCCGGCCGCACCCTCGTGGACCACATGCTCGACCGCCTGGCCGACGCCGGGGTCGAGACCGCAGTGGTCAATGTCCACGCCTTCGCCGACCGGCTGGAAGCCCACCTGAAGACCCGCGCCAGCGCCCCGACGATCGTCATCTCCGACGAGCGCGGCGAGCTGCTGGAAACCGGCGGCGGCCTGCGCAAGGCCCGACCGCTGCTGGGCGAAGAGCCGGTGTTCGTCGCCAACATCGACTCCGTCTGGACGCAGGACGGCGCCCCCGCGATCGACTGCCTGGCCAAGGCCTGGGATCCGGAAAAGATGGACGTCTGCCTGCTGCTGGCGCGGCTGGACCGCACGCTGGGCTTCGACGGAGCGGGCGACTTCTTCCTGGCCGAGGACGGGGTTCTCACGTTCCGGGGCGAGGCCCCCAGCGCGCCTTTCGCCTATATGGGCGTGCACATCTGCAAGCCGGGCCTGGTCGATGACGGCCCCGAGGGCGCGTTCTCGCTGGCGACGATCTGGCGCAAGCTCGCGCCCCAGGGCCGCGTGCACGGCGTGGTGATGGACGGCTTCTGGATGCATGTCGGCGATCCCGGCGCGCGCGACGAGGCCGAGGCCAAGCTGGCGGAAGTGCAAACGGGATGAGCGGCCCGGCCGGTTCCGGCTGGTTCTCGATCCCGGCCCACCGGCCGTTCGTCGACGACGTGGCCGCCGGCCTCCTCGAGCGGCTGTCCCACCTGGGCCCCGACGCCCTGTCGCACGCCACCCTGCTGACCCCGACCCGCCGCGGCGCCCGCGCCCTGGCCGACGCCTTCGTGGCGGCCGGCGGCGGGCGGGCCGTGCTGCTGCCGCAGATCCGCCCGCTGGGCGACCTCGACGAGGGCGAGCCGCCTTTCGAGCCCGGCGACCTGGCGCTGGACCTGCCGCCTGCCGTCTCCAGCCGTCGCCGCCGGTTCGAGCTGGCGCGGCTGGTGCACGACAACGCCTCGCTGCTCGACAGCCCGCCCAGCGCCGGCCAGGCCCTGGAGATGGCCAAGGCCGTGTCCGACCTGCTCGACAGCTGCCAGATCGAGGAGGTCCCGATCATCGAGCGCCTCGATGGTCTGGCCGACGGGGATCTGGCCGCCCACTGGCAGGTCTCTGCGAGGTTCATCCGGGCCATGGTCGAGGGCTGGACCGCGCGGCTCGAAGATCTCCAGATGATGGACGTCAGCGCCCGCCGGGTGGCCCTGCTGCGCGAACTGGCCAAGCAGTGGAGCGCCAATCCGCCGCCCGGCGTGCTGGTCGCCGCCGGTTCGACCGGCACCGCGCCGGCTACCGCCGACCTGCTGATCGCCGTCTCGCGCGCCCCGCAGGGCTGCGTCGTGCTGCCGGGCCTGGACGAAGATCTGGCCGACGACGCCTGGGACAAGGTCGGCGAACAGCACCCGCAGGGGGCCATGCGCCGTCTGCTGCACCGGGCCGAGGTGGATCGCGGCGCGGTTCGCCGCTGGCGCGCCGAGGCCGACAGCCGCGGCCGCTGGCGCCGCCGACTGGTCAACGAGGCCCTGCGCCCGGCCGAGGCCACCGCCGACTGGCTGGCCCAGATCGCCAAGCTGCGGGCGGAGTCCGCGACGCTCGACCCCATCGCCGAGGGCCTGTCGGGCCTGTCGCTGGTCAATGCGTCCGGCGAGGAAGAGGCGGCCCTGGCCTGCGCCCTGCTGCTGCGCGAGGCCCTGGAGACGCCGGGCAAGACCGCCGCGCTCGTGACCCCCGACCAGCAGCTGGCCCGCCGGGCGGGGCTCTATCTGGCCCGCTGGGGCGTCGTGCCCGACAGCTCGGCCGGCGCGCCCCTGGCCGCCTCGCCCCCCGCCGTCCTGGCCCGCAAGCTGGCGGGGCTCGTGCTGGCGCCGCTGGATCCCGTCGGCCTGCTGGCCGTGGCCAAGCATCCGCTTCTGAAAGCCGAGGAGGCCGCCCGGACGCTGGAGCTGAGAGGCCTGCGCGGTTCGGCTCCGGCCGACGCGGCCGCCCTGGAACGCCGCATCGCCGCCTATCCCGAGGCCGTGGAGCTGGCCCGCCGCATCCACGCCGCCGTCGAGATCGCCTGCGCCCCCTACGCCGCCGGCCCTGTCGCCCCGCCGCATCTGGCCGCCGAGGCGCTGGCGAAAGCGCTGGAAAGCCTGGCTGAGCCCCAGGCGCTGTGGGCCGGCTCCGGCGGCGAGGCCCTGGCGGCGCTGATCTCGGCCCTGATCGACGACGGCCAGGCCCTGCCGCCCACCAATCCGCTGGGCTTCCTCGACCTGCTGGGCCGACTGGTCGACGAGGAGACCCTGCGCGTCGGCGGCGCCACGCACCCGCAGCTGCGCATGCTGGGCGCCATCGAAGCCCGCCTGGTGCGCGCCGACCGGCTGATCCTGGCGGGGCTGGAGGAAGGCGTCTGGCCGCAGGCCGCCCCCATCGACCCGTTCCTGTCGCGGCCGATGCGCGAGAAGCTCGGCCTGCCGCCGCCCGAGCGCAAGATCGGCCTCACCGCCCACGACTTCGCCCAGGCCGCCAGCGCCCCCGACGTCATCCTGGTGCACAGCCAGCGCCGGGGCGGCGCGCCGGCCGTCGAGAGCCGCTGGCTTTGGCGGATGAAGACCCTGGCGCGTGGCGCCAACCTGACGCTGACCGAGCGCCCCGACGTGCTGGACTGGGCCCGCGCCCTCGACGCCCCCGGCCCCTACGCCCCGGTCCGGCGCCCCGCCCCCTGCCCACCGGTCGCCGACCGTCCGCGCAAGATGGCCGTCACCCGGGTCGAGGCCCTGACGCGCGATCCCTACGCCGTGTGGGCGCGCGACATCCTCAAGCTCTATCCCCTCGACCGTCCGGACGAGCCGGTCGAGGCCCGGGCGCGCGGCACGGCCATCCACGCCGCCTTCGAGGTGTTCGCCGAGACCTATCCGCAAGAGCTGCCGCCCAACGGCGCCGAGATTTTCGAGGGCCTCTATATCGCCGAGCTGGTCGCCGCCGGCATGCCGCCCTCGGCCCTGGCCCGCGAACGCGCCCTGGCCCGCGAGGCCGCCCTGTGGGTCATGGACCTGGAGGCCCGCCGCCGCGCGAACGCCGAAAAGATCGTGGTCGAGGCCGCCGGCGAGATCACCTTCCAGGTCGACGGCCGCCCCTTCACCCTGACGGCCAAGACCGACCGCCTGGAGCCGACCCGCGACGGCCTTTCCGCCCACATCCTCGACTACAAGACCGGCGCCGCCCCCAGCCAGAAGCAGGTCGACACTGGCTTCTCGCCGCAGCTGACCCTGACGGCGGCGATCCTCCAGAACGGCGGCTTTCCCGAACTCGGTCCGCGCGCGCCGGGGGATCTCACCTATGTCCGCGTCACCGGCCGCCGTCCGGCCGGCGAGGAGCAGACCCGCGCCAAGGCCGGCGGCGAGAGCGAGGAGGCCGCCCGCAAGGCCTTCGACGGCCTGGTGGAGCTGATCCGCAAGTACGACGACCCGACCCGGCCGTACCTCTCGCGCACCGCGCCGCAGTTCGTGCACGACCATGCGGGGGACTACGGGCACCTGGCGCGGGTGTTCGAGTGGTCCACCAGCGGGGATGAAGGGGACGGGGAATGAGGGCGAAGATTGCGCTCCTCCCCCGTGCAACGGGGGAGGGGGACCACGAAGTGGTGGAGGGGGCGAGACTGGGCGCCGAGGCGGCGGGGGGGGGGGGGGGGGGGGGGGGGGGGGGGGGGGGG
>NZ_JBWKPK010000063.1:6206-12673 GCF_059418205.1 Caulobacter sp. GW821-FHT09B11
GGGCGCCGAGGCGGCGGTCGCCCCCTCCGTCACGCTGCGTATTCGCAGCGCGCCACCTCCCCCGCTTTGCGGGGGAGGAGTTCGCCAATGACGCTTCCCCTCGATCCCCAGCGCATCGCCGCAGACCCGGCGATCTCCGCCTTCGTTACGGCCAACGCAGGCTCGGGCAAGACGAAAACCCTGATCGACCGGGTCGCGCGCCTGCTGCTGGGCGGCGCCGAGCCCGCGGCGATCCTGTGCGTGACCTACACCAAGGCCGCCGCCGCCGAGATGCAGCACCGGCTGTTCGATCGGCTGGGCAAGTGGTGCATCACTCCCGACGACGCGCTGCGCGCCGAGATCGCCGACCTCGTGGACCGCCCGGCCACCGAGTTCGACGCGGCCGCCCTGTCCAAGGCCCGCAGCCTGTTCGCCAAAGCCCTCGAGACGCCCGGCGGCCTGAAGATCCAGACCATCCACGCCTTCTGCGAGAAGCTGCTGCGGCGCTTCCCGATCGAGGCCGGGGTCTCGCCCAGCTTCCAGGTGATGGACGACGGCGCCTCGTCCGCGGTGGCCCAGGCGGCGCTGCACAAGCTGGCCGACCACGTCACCCACAGCGACGATGTGTTCGCCGACGCCTATGCCCGCTTCTCGGTGGCGCTGGACTTCGCCTCGTTCGAGGCGATGTTCGCGACCTTCGAGCACCAGCGCTCGGGCATCGCCGCCTATCTCGACCGCTGCGGCGGGCTGGACGGCGTCATCGCCGACCTCTGGACCGTCTGCGGCTTTCCCGAACCGACCACCGCCGACGAGGTGGCGGCCGAGGCCATGGCCGATCTCGACCGCGTGCTGTGGCGCTCGATCGCCGACGTGCTGGCCGGCGGCGGCAAGACCGACATCAAGTGCGGCGATCAGATGCGAGCGGTCGCCGTCGATCCCGGCGCGACGCTGGAAGACGCCTTGGCCGCCCTCTTCACCGAGAAGGGCGTCGGCACGCCCGCGACCTGGCCGGCCAAGACCTCCGGCCTGAAGAGCCGCGAAGACCTGCGCGAACGGCTGCTGGCCGAACAGGAGCGCCTGGAGGAGGCCCGCGAATACCTCCGCGCCGCCAAGGTGGCCGAGGACAGCGTCGCGGCCATGCGGCTGGCGGCGCTCTATCTGGCCAAGTTCATCGAGGAGAAGCAGGCCCATGGCGCCCTCGACTTCTCCGACCTGATCGAGAAGACCCGCGACCTGCTGACCCGCCGGGTCGATGCGGCCTGGGTGCTCTACAAGCTGGACGGCGGGGTGTCGCACATCCTGCTCGACGAGGCCCAGGACACCGCCCCCGAGCAGTGGGAGATCCTGTCGGCCCTGACCGAGGACTTCTTCGCCGGGGCCGGGGCGCCGGGCCGCGACGGCAAGGCCACGGACGGCCGCACCCTGTTCATCGTCGGCGACGAGAAGCAGTCGATCTATTCGTTCCAAGGCGCCCAGCCCGAGCGCCTCTTGATCGAGACGCAGGACTACATCGCCCGCATCGAGGCCGTCGGCCGCACGGGCAAGGCCGTGCCGCTGTCGATGTCCTATCGCTCGACCCAGCAGGTGCTGAGCTTCGTCGACGCCCTGTTCGAGGCCCCGGACGCGCGGATGGGACTGGCTCCCACCGGCGAGGACATCCCCGGCCACGAGGCCTTCCGCCGGGACCATCCGGGGTGCGTGGACCTGTGGCCGCTGGAGCGCGAGCCGATCGCCGCCGAGCGCGAGGCCTGGGACGCGCCGCTCGACGTCGAGACCGAGCAGGGCGCCAACCGCCGCCTGGCCGAAAAGATCGCCGCCGAGATCAAGGCCCTGGTCGAGCGGGGCGATGCGGTGTTCGACAAAGACAGCCGGACCTGGCGCCCGGCCCACTACGGCGACGTGCTGGTGCTGGTGCGGCGGCGCAAGGCGCTGTTCGAGGAGGTGCTGCGGGCCCTCAAGCGCAGGGGCGTGCCGGTGGCCGGCGCCGACCGGCTGTCGCTGTCGGCCCACATCGTCTTCGACGACCTGCTGGCTCTGGGCCGCTTCTGCCTGTTCCCGGACGACGACCTGACGCTGGCGGCGCTGCTCAAGAGCCCGTTCTGCGGTTTGGCTGACGATGATCTCTACGCCCTGGCCAAGGGGCGACGGGGCACGCTGTGGACCGTGCTGGCGAGCCGCGTCGACGAGCGGCCGCTATGGCGCGAGGCCCACGCCCTGCTCGACTGGGCCCTGAACGCCCGTCGCCGCCGCCAGCCCTACGAGTTCTACGCCCTGTTCCTGGGCAAGCTGGATATCAACGGGACCAGCAACCGCGCCCGCGCCCTCACCCGCCTGGGCGAGGAAGCCGCCGACGCCCTGGACGAGTTCCTGGCCCAGATCACCAACGCCGAGGCCCGGGGCGTGCGGGACCTGGAGACCTTAGTCGCCGAGTTCGCGGCGCTGGACATCGTGGTCAAGCGCGAGATGGAGGGCGTGCGCCGGCAGGTGCGGGTGATGACCGCCCACGGCGCCAAGGGGCTGGAGGCGCCGATCGTCTTCCTGCCCGAGACGACGATGAAGGGCGGGGCGCGCGGCTCGCCGCTGCTGGCGACGGCGGACAAGGGCTATGTCTGGTGCGCCTCAAGCAAGTACGACTGCGAGGCCTCCGCGAGCGCCCGGAAACTGCGCGAGGACAAGGCCCAGCAGGAGGCCTACCGCCTGCTCTATGTGGGCCTGACCCGGGCGCGCGACCGCCTGATCCTCTGCGGCCGCATCGACGCCCGCACCAAGGACGAGAACGTCGGCGGCTGGTACGCCGCCGCCCGCGCCGCCTTCGCCCATCCGATGATCGAGGGCGCCACCCGGACGATCGACGAGGAGAGTGACTCGGAGACTGGGATCCTGCGCTACGGCCCCGATCCCCTGCCCGCCCCGCCGACGGCCGAGAGGGCGGAGGCCGTTCCGCACGCCCTGCCCTCCTGGGCGCGCAGGGCCGCCGACCCGGTGTCGGCCGGCGCCCGCTGGGCCGCGCCCTCGGCGCTGGAGGCCGAGGAGGAGGCCGTCGGCTCGGCCCCCTCGCCGTTGGCCAGGATCGAGGGCCTGGGCCGCTATCGCCGGGGCGAAGTGATCCACCGGCTCCTGCAGCTTCTGCCCGACATCGCGCCCGCCGAACGCCGGAGCGCCGCCACGCGGCTGCTGGCCGCCGAGCGCGACCTGACCGACCCGCAAAGGGCCGAGATGACCGCCGCCGCCTTCGGGGTGCTGGAGGACGACCGCTTCGCCGCCGTCTTCGGCCCCGGCTCGCGCGCCGAGGCCGCCCTGGCCGGGGCCGCCTCTCGCCTGCCGCAGGGGATGGCGATCTCGGGCCGGGTCGACCGGCTGGTGGTCTCGCCCGACCGGGTGCTGGTCGTCGACTACAAGACCAACCGCCCCTCGCCCGACCGCATCGAGGACGCCGACCCGGCCTATCTGGCCCAGATGGCGGTCTATGCGGCGGTGCTGGCCGAGATATTCCCGGGGCGCGAGATCGACGCCGCCATCGTGTGGACGGATGGCCCCAAACTGATGGCCGTTCCAGAAAACGTGCGGGCGGCGGCGCTTTCGCGCCTCTTCTGAGTTATTGCCGGGCGGCTTTCCCACGCCTACATCTTCGGACAAGAGGCGGCCAGCAACCGCCACTGTTCTCAATTTCGCGCCGCGGCGGCCCCCCGACCCGCGACGCCTGCAAGGAGCCTGACCCATGAGCACCGTGACGGTGACCGACGCCACCTTCGAACAAGACGTCCTGCAAGCCGAGGGTCCCGTGCTCGTCGACTTCTGGGCCGAATGGTGCGGCCCGTGCAAGCAGATCGCCCCGGCCCTGGAGCAGATCTCCGAGGAGCTCGCCGACCACGTGGTCGTCGCCAAGATCAACATCGAGGACAGCCCGACCACCCCGTCGCGCTATGGCGTCCGCGGCATCCCGACCATGATGCTGTTCCGCGGCGGCCAGATGACCTCGATGAAGGTCGGCGCCATGCCCAAGGCCAAGATCCTGGAATGGCTGACCGAAGCCGGCGTCCAGCAACCGGCGTAAGCCTCGGCCTGTAACGTCTGACGAAGAGCCCCGGTCGGAAACGGCCGGGGCTTTTTCGTTATGGAATGCGCCAGGCGCTTCTCTTTTCTCCCGTCATTCCCGCCCTTGTGGCGGGAACCCCTCTGTCAGCCGCAGGTGCAAGTGGGGCGGCGTGCTCAGCACGCCGCTGGCGCTTCACGTGAAAGCGGAACCAGGGGTTCCCGCCACAAGGGCGGGAATGACGGGCGTTATGAAAGCACCGATCAAAAACCCCTCAGCTCCCCCCAGACCTCGAAATCATCCCGCCGCGAGCGCCACTGGTTCACCGCCGCGTCCTCGTCGGCGACGCCCAGCGCCATGCCGGAAAACACCATGTGGTCGTCCGGCAGCCCCAGGAAGTCCGCCGACAGCCTGCCATAGGCCGACCAGAACTCCTGGGCGCAGGTGGCCAGGCCCCGTTCGGTCGCCAGCAGCATCACCGTCTGCATGTACATGCCCAGGTCCGACCACTGCGGCGGGCCAAGCTGGCGGTCGATGGAGAAGAACAGACCCACCGGCGCGCCGAAGAACTCGGCGTTGCGGGCGAACTGCATCAGGCGGCCCATCTTGTTCTCGCGGGGGATTTCCAGAGCCCCATAGAGGTCCTCCCCGACCTGGAAGCGGCGACTGCGGAAGGGCTCCCAGAGATTGGCCGGATAAACCGCGTACTGCGCCTCGTCGGGCGAGCCCAGCCGGGCGGCGACCTGGGCCTTGAAGTCGGCCAGCGCCTCACCGGCGATGGCGTGCACCTTCCACGGCTGAAGGTTTCCGCCCGACGGCGCGCGGGCGGCGGCCTCGAGGATGGCCCGCACCGTCTCGCCCGGCACCGGATCGGCCTTGAAGGCCCGCGCCGAAAACCGCCGCGCCACCGCTTCGGACACGCTCACTGCATCGGCCATCAAGGCCTCCCTAACCAACGCGCCCTATCGAGCGTCTCGATCGTTGGCTAGCATCCGGCCGCAAGGTCAAGGCAAGGGGCGTCGAGTTTGAAGGTTCTGCTGCGCAACATCTTCCTGGCGCTGTTCATCGTGCTGGTCGTCGGCCCGATCCTGGCGGTGCTGGTCTATCGCTTCGTCCCTGTGCCGGCGACGCCGCTGATGGTCATCCGCGCCGTCGAGGGCAAGGGCTGGGACCACCGCTGGCGGCCGCTGTCGAAGGTCTCGCCCAGCCTGCCGCGCGCCCTGATCGCCGCCGAAGACCAGCGCTTCTGCGACCACCACGGCTTCGACGTCGAGGCCCTGCAGAAGGCCTACGCCAGCAACGAAAAGGGCGGCAAGATCCGCGGCGGCTCGACCATCAGCCAGCAGACCGCCAAGAACGTCTTCCTGTGGCCCGACCGCTCGTACCTGCGCAAGGGGCTGGAGGCCTGGTTCACGGTGCTGATCGAGCTGGGCTGGGGCAAGCAGCGGATCATGGAGGTCTATCTGAACTCCATCGAGTTCGGCCCCGGCATCTATGGCGCCGAAGCCGCCGCCCAGCGCTACTTCAAGACCAGCGCCGCCAACCTGACGCCGGCCCAGTCGGCGCGGCTGGCGGCGATCCTGCCCAGCCCCCTGAAGTGGAAGGCCGTCAAGCCCGGCCGCTACGTCCAGAAGCGCTCGCGCAAGATCGGCGCGGCCTCTGGCGCGGTGCGTCGCGGCGGGCTGGAAGCCTGCGTGATCTGAGGAGCCGCCCTCGTCCTTCGACAAGCTCAGGATGAGGGCTACTGGACGGCATTCGAAATCCTCATCCTGAGCCTGTCGAAGGACGAGGATTTCGCAAAACGGGAGGAAAAAAGAATGGCCACAGCGCCCGGCCCCACGCTGGAGACCGCCCGCCTGATCCTGCGCCCCACCGCCG
The DNA here is from genome assembly GCF_059418205.1 of Caulobacter sp. GW821-FHT09B11. Classification (NCBI taxonomy): domain Bacteria; kingdom Pseudomonadati; phylum Pseudomonadota; class Alphaproteobacteria; order Caulobacterales; family Caulobacteraceae; genus Caulobacter; species Caulobacter sp. GW821-FHT09B11. The sequence goes on from NZ_JBWKPK010000063.1 coordinate 12,097, forward strand.
CCGAGGACCTCGACGGTTGGGCCGAGCTGATGGGCGACGCCGAGGCCGCCCAGTACATCGGCGGCTACCAGAACCGCGACACGGCCTGGCGCGGCATGGCCAGCATGGCCGGCTCGTGGGCGATGAACGGCTTTGGCATGTTCTCGCTGATCGACAAGGAGACCGGCCAGTGGCTGGGCCGCATCGGCCCGTGGCGGCCGGAGGGCTGGCCGGGGACCGAGGTCGGCTGGAGCCTGATCCGCCGCGCCTGGGGCAAGGGCTATGCGGTGGAGGCCGCCGTGGCCAGCATCGACTGGGCCTTCGACCACCTGGGCTGGGACGAGGTGATCCACTGCATCCACCCGCAGAACGCGGCCTCGCAGCAGGTGGCGACGCGGCTGGGGTCTAGGAACCGGGGGCCGAAACCGTTGCCGGCGCCGTATTCGGAGGTTCCGAACGAGGTGTGGGGGCAGACGCGGGCGGAGTGGCGAGCGCGATGATCTTCTCCTCCCCCGCTTGCGGGGGAGGGGGACCGCGAAGCGGTGGAGGGGGCGAGACCGGGCGCCGTGCCGGCCGTCGCCCCCTCCGTCACCCAGCG
>NZ_JBWKPK010000064.1:0-11447 GCF_059418205.1 Caulobacter sp. GW821-FHT09B11
CCTCTGGGCCACCTCCCCCAGAGGGGGAGGATCTTGGCGCTTCAGATGCTCCCCCTCTGGGGGAGCTGTCGCGGAGCGACTGAGGGGGTCGCCCGAAGGGCGTCACACCACCCGCAACCTCGGCTCCTTCCCGCCCCCCAGCATCAACTCACTCAGCGCCCAGACCAACGCATCCGCCCGGTCCGGACTGTGCCCCAGGTCCCCATCGCCAAGCCCCATCAGCTCCTCCTCCAGCGCCGGGAACGCGCCGCAGTGAACCACCCGGCCCTGCTCGTACAAGGCTGCCACCGGCTCGGCCCGGGCCCGCTTGCCCACCGACGCCCGCACCAGCTTGATCGGGCACGGCGGGGCGGCCTGGGCCAGCACCGAGCGGACCATCTCGCCGCCCTGGTTGGCTTCGGCCACCAGCGCGTCGGCGTCGAAATCCACCGCCGCGGCGACGGCCAGGCTCGCCCAGCCGTTGGGCGACAGGCCCCGGGCCGTGCGGTCGGCCAGCACATAGGCGCGGCCGTCTCGCCGGCCCGCGACCACCACCCCGCAGGCGTCGCCGCGCGCCGTGGCCGGCGGATCCACCGCCACCACCACCCGGTCGAACTTCGCCGGCGGCGCCCCGCGACACCGCGCCAGGTCCTCGGCCCGGAACAGCCCGCCGTCGGTCTCGACGACGATCCCCTCCAGCTCCTGGGCCGCCAGCCGCGTGCCGCCGTACAGCGCCTCCAGGCTGGCCAGGAACCGGGGCGCGAGGTTCCCGGCGTTGGCCGCCGTCCCCGCCCGCGTCGTCGCAACCCCCGCCTCAGCCATCAGCACCTTCAGCGCCCGGGTCGGACGCGGCGTGGTGGTCACCACCAGCCGCGGATCCTCGCCCAGCCGCAAGCCGAACCGCAGCATGGCCAGGGTCTCGCTCGCCTTGGGCCAGGCGCAGAACTCGTCGGCCCAGGCGGCGTGAAACTGCGGCCCGCGCAGGCTGTCGGGGTCTTCGGCGGAGAAGGCGTAAGCGGCCGCGCCGTTCGGCCAGATCAGCCGTCGCCGCGACGTCTCCCACCGCGGACGAAAGGCCGGACCGCTCGCCGCCCTGAGGCCCGACGCCCCCTCGACCATCACCTCGCGCACGTCGTGCAGGGTCGGCCCAACCAGCGCCATGCGCGGCACGGTCAGCGCCATCTGCGCCATCCACCGCGCTCCGGCGAAGGTCTTGCCCGAGCCTCGTCCGCCCAGCAGCAGGAAGGTCGACCAGCCTTCGACCAGTTCGAGTTCCTGGTGCGGCAGGGCCTCAACCAGATCGACGCTGAGAAACCGCCTCTGCTCCTGCGGCGTCATCGTCGTCAGCACCGCCGCCGGTCCCGTCGCTGCGCTTGCGCTCAAGAAGTTCCGCAAAGCGGGCGACCTTGGACTCAACTGCGTTTCGAAGCTCTTCGGGATCGTCGGGGATCTCGCCATGCATGTCGGCCTCGTCCTCGTCGCCGCCCACGGCGGCTTGCTTGGGTTCAGGGATCATGGCGACCACCGCCTTGGCCGACCGCGCGAAGGTCCCCATCATCCGGGCGCGCTTGTCGGCCAGGGCCACGACAGCGACGTCTTCGCTGTCCTTCACCCGGTTCCATTCGGCGTCCATCGACGCCATGAGGTCGCCCTGGAGCCTCTCGCCCCAGCGCTGCGCCTCGTCGCTTTTCTCGGCCATGACAGAAGTGTACGGCGCCAGCGAACGCGTCTGATCCACGACGCTAATAAAGTTTCAAGCTACTGGAATCGCTGGAATTTTTTCGTCACCGACTGGGGATCCACGGCTCTCTATCCCCATCCGAAGAAAGCCCGTCTCATCGGCGGGCTTCCTTGACCTCATCCGAGAGTCGAATAAGCATCGCGTTGAAATGACGAAAGCGCCTCAGAAACAAATCAAAGCTCACTGCCCGACCTGCAACGGGATCCGGTCGTGTAAAATTCATGGGTACGTCGAAACGAAATGGGAAAGCGACAACGGCGATTTCTGCGGGGGAGACGAACACCGCCTGCTACAATGCTTGGGCTGCGAGACTGCCTTCTATCAGAAAAGAAGCTGGAACGACGAAGACGTACAAGAATGGTATGATGAGAACGGCGAACCTCATTCCGAGCCGAACTATGCTGAAATCACCTACCCTCAGCCCAAAAGCAGGACCAAGCCGCCATGGGTTTCGGAGCTCTGGTTGCAGGATGATGTCTTAGAGAACATCCTGGACGAAACTTATCGCGCCTTCGACAATGGCTCCTTCACGCTGACGGCGGTCGGGCTACGAACAGCGCTAGATCGCGCCACCGAGCTTCTGAAAATCGATCCCACTCTGAACTTCGCTACCAAGCTCGAGCACTTGCAGCGCAACGGCTGGATTGGGGATGCCGAGAAGCGAGTCCTTGAGGTGGTGACAGAAGCCGGCAACGCGGCCGCTCATCGAGGCTGGCAGCCGGAACGAGCGACGGTATTCCAACTCATCTCCGCCATGGAGGTCTTTTTGCAAAGAGCCTTCATCGTCGCGAACGGTCCTCTGGAGGTAAAGCACCGAATCCCGTCCAAACCGACGAAGAAACCTACCCCTTAGAGCCCGGCCAAGCCGCCTTAGTCGTTGTCCCGGCGAAGGCTAGCGGACCACGGGACCCCGCCCCTCAGTAAGGCAGCTCCGGCGGCGTCTGCTGCTGCGGTCCCGCTCCCGGCGGCGGCTCGTCCGGGGCGGCGTCGGCCTCAAGCTCCGAGGTCGTCCGTGCGAACTCCGAAGCCAGGGTCTCGTAGAAACCGTTCCTCGGATCCGGCGACGTCCTCGGCTCCGGGTCGGGCAGCAGCCACGGGAAATCCCGGATCGCCAGGTTCTGGTGCGCGGCCAGCATGAACCGCCGCCAGATGCTGGCCGGGATGTCGCCGCCGACCACCTTGTTCATCGGCTTGTCGTCGTCGTTGCCCACCCAGACGCCGGTCACGAAGTCGGGCGTGAAGCCCACGAACCAGGCGTCGCGCCAGTTCTGGCTGGTGCCGGTCTTGCCCGCCGCCGGCCAGCCGAACGCCGCCCGCTTGGCCGTGCCCTGGTCGACCACCTTCTTCATCATCTTGACCATCATGCTGGCCTTGGCGACGTCGTAGACCTGGGTCGGGGCCAGCGGGCCGCGGCTGTAGATCGGCCGGCCGTCCTGGGCGGCGATGCTCTCGATGACGTACGGGTTCACCCGCTGCCCGCCCAGCTGGAACACCTGGAAGCCCGAGGTCATCTGGAGAAGATTCACCTCATAGGCCCCCAGCGCCACCGACAGGTCCGGCCGCTCGGGCAGGCTGGTCACGCCGAACCGGCGGGCTAGGTCCGCCACCCGCGAACCGCCGGCCTCCTGGGCCAGCTTGACGGCGATGGTGTTGGTCGAGGTGACCAGGGCCTGCTCGACGGTCATCGGGCCGCGATAGTCGCCGCCATAGTTCTCCGGCTTCCAGTCGCCGAACTGCACCGGCGCGTCGACGCGGATGTCGGTCGGCAGCACGCCCTTCTCCAGGGCCGCGGCATAGACGAACGGCTTGAAGGTGGAGCCCGGCTGGCGCCGCGCCTGCACAGCCCGGTTGAACGGGCTGGCGATATAGTCGGTGCCGCCCACCATCGCCCGGATCGCCCCGTCGGCCGAGATCGACAGCAGCGCCGCCTGGCTCGCGCCCGCATGCTCGCCGCCCAGCGCGATGGCCTGGCGCACGATGTCGGCGCCCGCCTTCTGCAGCCGGCTGTCGATGGTCAGGCGCACCACCAGATCGGGCGCGTTCTGGCCGGCGATGCGGATGGCCTCGGTGGTGGCGTAGTCCAGCACCCAGCCGTAGTCGCCCTCGTCGCTGACGGCGTCGGGCGAGAGGCGCGGGGTGTCGTCCAGCGCCTTGGCCTGCTCCTCGGCCGTGATCCAGCCCTCCTTGCGCATGTTGGCCAGAACCAGCCGCGAGCGGGCCAGCGCCCCCTCCATGTCCCGCGTCAGGGCCAGGCGCGACGGCGCCTTGGGCAGCGAGGCCAGCAGGGCGGCTTCCGACAGGGTCAGCTGGCTGGCCGGCTTGCCGAAATAGGTCCTTGCCGCGCCATCGACGCCATAGGTGTTGGCCCCGAAGAACACGCGGTTGAGATAGAGCTCCAGCACCTCGTCCTTGGTCAGCACCTGTTCAAGGCGCCAGGCCATCAGCATTTCCTGCAGCTTGCGCTCGACCGTGCGGTCGGGCGTCAGGAACAGGCCCTTGGCCAGTTGCTGGGAAAGCGTCGAGGCGCCCTGCACCGTGCGCCCGGCCCGCCAGTTGACGAAGGCCGCCCGGGCGATGCCGTAGAGGTCGATCGGCCCGTGCTTGTAGAACCGCCGGTCCTCGGCCGCCAGGAAGGCCAGCGGCACATAGCCCGGCACCGTGTTGACCGTCACCCGCTGGCCGTAGCGCGGGCCCCGCGTGGCGATCACCTGGCCGCTGCGGTCCTCGAACCGCACGCCCGGCGCGCGGTTGATGGCGAACAGGCTCTCCCGGCTCGGCAGCTCCGGCGTGTCCTTCAGATACTTGAACCACACATAGGCCGCGCCGCCGCCCACGGCGATAAAGCCGATCAGGGCGCTGACCAGCAGGGTGATCCACACCCAGCCCCAGCCGCCCTTCCTGCGCGGCGGCTTCAGGTCGGCCCGAAACGGCTCCTCCGGCGGGCGAGATGCAGGCCCTTGGGGCGGCTGCCCCGGAGGCTCGGGCGGCGACGGCGGAACAGGCGCGAATCCGCCCTGCGCCGGCGGCGTCGGACGCCCGGGCGTGTCGTCGAACTTGTAGGGCGGCAGCGTCCAGTCGTTCACGTGCGGTGTTGCGTCCAGTTGGTCTTCGGGCCGATTGGGTTTAGGACGCCCCGATGATGGCGCGCAAACCTTTCTGGGAGACGAAATCCCTTCACCAGATGACCGTCCCCGAGTGGGAGAGTCTATGCGACGGCTGCGGCCTTTGCTGCCTGGTTCGCTTCGAAGACGAAGATACGGGCGAAGTGATCCCCACGCGGGTGCATTGCCAGCTGCTCGACGCCCATCTTTGCCGCTGCAGCGACTATCCCAATCGCCGCAAGACCGTGCCCGACTGCATCAAGCTGACGCCGCACAACATCGAGGACCTGGAGTGGATGCCCCCCTCCTGCGCCTATCGCCGCCTGCACGAGGGCAAGACCCTGCCCCAGTGGCACCCGCTGATCACCGGCGACCCCGACAGCCCCCACAAGGCCGGCGTCTCGATCCGCGACCAGACCATCAGCGAAACCAGCCTCGACGACCCCGAAGACGCCATGGACTTCGTCGCCACCGACCTGATGGTCGACAAGGGCGACTGGCCGTACGAGCCGGACCCGGACGAGGACTGAGAAGAACCCCCTCAGTCGCTCCGCGACAGCTCCCCCAGAGGGGGAGCATCTTGCGGCATAGATCCTCCCCCTCTGGGGGAGGTGGCCCAGAGGGCCGGAGGGGGCTGCGCTGCGGTTCGGCTCAAGCTAAGGCTAACCCCATGCTCACCCGCCGCGCCCTCGCCCTCTCCGCCCTCGCCCTGCCGCTGAGCGCCCGCGCCCAAACCGCCGAGCCCTGGCGCAAGGCTGACCGTCTCTACACGGACGACTTCACCCAAGGCCTCGCCGACTGGACGATCGAGGCTGAAAAACCCTCCGCCGTGAAAGCCGAAAACGGCGTCCTCGAGCTCGACGCCCCGGCCGGCCTCACCGCCTGGTTCAAGCCGCGCCTGCAAGGCCCGCTGCTGATCGAGTACCAGGCCCTGGCCGTCTACGAAGGCGGCCGCAACGACCGGATCAGCGACCTCAACGCCTTCTGGATGGCCACCGACGTCCGCAGTCCGGACGACCTCTTCGCCAGCCCCCGCAGCGGCGCCTTCGCCGACTACGACCTCTTGAAGACCTACTATGTCGGCCAGGGCGGCAACTACAATTCCAGCACCCGGATGCGCCGCTATGTCGGCCGCGCGGGCGAGCGCCCCATGCTGCCCCAGCACGACCTCAAGGACGCCCGGACCTTGCTCCAGCCCAACCGCTGGGTCGCCGTCCAGCTGGTGGCCCATGACGGCCTGATCCAGTACTGGGCCGACGGCCGCAAGCTCTTCGAACTGGCCGACCAGGACCCCTACCGCAGCGGCTGGTTCGGCCTGCGCACCACCTGGAGCCGGCTGCGGTTCAAGGATTTCGCCGTCTGGCGGCTGACGGCGGCGTAGCCCCCCCTCCGGCCCTCCGGGCCACCTCCCCCAGAGGGGGAGGATCTAGGGGCGCCGAGCCAGGAAAATGCTCCCCCTCTGGGGGAGCTGTCGCGGAGCGACTGAGGGGGTACGCCACGGGCGCCTCGCACTTTCCGCGTTCCCCCCTCCCGTCGCCCTGCTATAGGCCCCATCTCCCCGACCGACCGCCGTATCCAGACGTAAGAAGACCGCTCCATGGCCGCCCCCGCCCGCGCCCCCGTGCTCGCCCTCAAGGACGTCCGTCTCGCCGACGGCGCCAAGCCGCTGTTCGACGGCGTGGACCTGGCCCTGGAGCCGCGCGTGCGCGCCTGCCTGGTCGGCCGCAACGGCGCCGGCAAGTCGACCCTGCTGAAGGTTCTGGCCGCCCAGGGCGCCGAGGCCGACAGCGGCGAGCGCGCCGTGCAGCCGGGCGCCAAGGTGGTGTTCGTCAGCCAGGAGCCGGACATCACCGGCGAGACCCTGCTCGACTACTGCACGGCCGGCGGCGCCCAGGACTATGAGGCCCACGCGACCCTGGCCGACTTCGGCCTGGACTTCCAGAAGAGCACCCAAGGCCTCTCCGGCGGCGAGCGTCGCCGCGCCGCTCTTGCACGGGCGTTCGCCGAACAGCCCGACGTGCTGCTGCTCGACGAGCCGACCAACCACCTGGACATCTTCGCCATCCAGACGCTGGAAGAGGAGCTGGCCAACTCCAAGTGCGCGGCCCTGATCGTCAGCCACGACCGCGCCTTCCTCAACCGCGTCACCCAGCGCACCTTCTGGCTGGAGCACCGCAAGGTGCGCCGCCTCGACAAGGGCTTCGCCGAGTTCGAGACCTGGAGCGAGCAGGTGCTGGCCGCCGAGGCCGACGAGGAGCGCCGGCTGAACAAGCAGCTGGAGAAGGAAAACGCCTGGCTGGCCCGCGGCGTCCAGGGCCGCCGGGCCCGCAACGAAGGCCGCCGCCGCGCCCTGATGGACCTGCGCGCCCAGAAGCGCGACATCGTCGCCGACAAGCGCGGCTCGATGACCATGGCGGTCGAAAGCTCGGGAACCTCGGGCAAGCGCGTGGTCGAGGCCAAGGGCCTGACCAAGACGTTCGGCGAGCGCACCATCGTCGAGAACTTCTCGACCCGCATCCTGCGCGGCGACCGCGTCGCCCTGGTGGGCCCCAACGGCGCGGGCAAGACCACCCTGGTGCGCCTGCTGCTGGGCGAGCTGGAGGCCGACGCCGGCACCGTGCAACTGGGCACCAATCTCGAGGTCGCCTATGTCGACCAGAACCGCATGGCCCTGTCGGAAAAGATCACCGTCTGGGACTTTCTGACCCCGTCGGGCGGCGACTCCATCCTGGTGCGCGGCCAGCCCAAGCACGTCGCCGGCTACGCCAAGGAGTTCCTGTTCACCGAGGCCCAGCTGCGCCAGCCGGTCACCAGCCTGTCGGGCGGCGAGCGCAACCGCCTGCTGCTGGCCCGGGCTCTGGCCACGCCGATGAACCTGATGGTGCTCGACGAGCCGACCAACGATCTGGACATGGACACGCTGGACCTGCTGGAAGAGCTGCTGGCTGATTTCGAGGGAACCCTCATTCTCGTCAGCCACGATCGCGACTTCATCGACCGCCTGGCCAGCTCGACCATCGCCATGAACGGCCACGGCCAGGTGCTGGAGACCCCCGGCGGCTGGAGCGACCTGATCGACCAGGCCCCGGACTTCTTCAAGGGCGCGCGCGGGGCCGCCGGCGACTTCGCCACCGGGACCGGCTCGCACAAGGCCATCGTCACCCCCGCCGCTCCGGCCGCGCCCAAGAAGGCCGTCAAGCTGTCCTACAAGGACCAGCGGCGCCTGGAGGAGTGCGAGGCCCTGATCGCGGGTTCGCCCAAGATCCTGGCCGACCTCGAGAAGAAGCTGGACGATCCCAACCTCTACGCCCGCGACCCGGCCGGCTTCGACAAGATCATGAAGTCGCTGGACAAGGCGCGGGCCGACCTGGCCCAGGCCGAAGAGGACTGGCTGGCGCTGGAAGAAAAGCGCGAAGCGCTGACGGGCTGAGCCCCGCGGCCAGGGGAAGACGGCGCGCCCCGCGGGCGCGCCGATCCGGCTACATCACGAACCTGGCTTCGTCGTTGGATTCCAGGAAGCTCAGCATCTCGTCGAACGTCACGTGCTCCATGCCGCGCATGGCCGTCAGCCGTTCATGGGCGCTCTTGGCTCGCTGGAAGGCCTTCAGCGCCTGCCGCGTGGCCGTGCGATAGGCCCGATAGCGCTCGACCTCGCGGTGGGGCTGCAGCCCCTCTTCCAGCGTGCGCAGGGCCAGCGCCGAGATCGCCAGCCACATGGCCGCCACCTGGCCGTACAGCATCAGCTGATGCAGCAGTTCGTGATGCTGCTCGCCAAGGCTCGCGCCCGCCAGCGCGCCCAGGCCCACCAGCAGGTGCAGCCCGACCAGGCCGCCGACGCAGACCAGCGCCGCCAGGCCGAACCGCGCCGCCTGCACGACCGGGAACGGGGAGAACAGCCGCCGGTCGCGCGAGAACTTGTAGTTCACGAAATCGATCTGCCGCGTGAAGCGCAGCATGGCGTAGGCGTCGAACAGCTCCTTGGCGTGCGTCCCGTTCAGGCTCTTGGCCGTCGCCTTTTCGCTGAAGAGCCAGGGCGGCTTCTCCTCCTCCGTCTCCTTGATGGCGTCGACATAGGCCCACGGCAGCCGGTCGATCACATTGACCTGGAACTCCGTCAGGGCCCTGTCGCGCTTTTCTTCGAACGCCTTGTAATCCTTGGTCTCGGCGGCGTGCAGGATGTCCTCGGCGAGGAAGATCACGGTCTGGAAGTTGAACTGCCGAAGACGCTCGGTCAGGAACCGCTGCTCCAGCCAGCGGCGCTTGCTTTCGGCGAACATCACGCCCGCCGCCCCGATCACCGCGCCCAGCAGCCCGGCGACGGCGGCCACGGCGATCACCATGTTCTTGAAGGGGCTGTGCGCATAGAGCGGCTCGGCCGAGGCGGCCAGCAGCGAGGCCCAGACCAGCCCGACCGCCAGGACGCCCAGGCGGCGGCTGCGCTGCTTGGCGGCGTTGGCCTTGTCGTTGATCGGCGTGAAGAGGTCGCGCAGCCGGTCGTTCTGGAAGGCGAAGGCGACGTTCGGCCACAGCAGCCGCGCCTGCGCGCGGTCTTCCTCGTCCAGCAGCAGGTCGTCGTTGAACGGATACTTCTGACTCAAATGCCCCTCCATCCCTGCCCGCCGCGCCAGGCTTTGACCTCACATGGACCACAACGCGCGAAGTGCAACCTGCATGTCAATTGATCACTTCAATTAAAAACGAGTATTTTTACGCACCGTCATCCTTGTGCGCCTGATAGACTGAGACAAATATATTTCCGACCACAAGGGCCTACACCTGACAGCAGCCTGACAGCACATTGTGCATTTGGACACAATCGCATGCGACGACTATCGGCCTTCATTTCCTATCGCCGCAGCGACACCTACGACCACGCGCTGCTGCACCGCCTGCGCGACACGCTTTCCGGACTGGGCTTCACGTCGGTCTTCCTCGACATCGAGAAGATCGCCGCCGGCGATCACTACGAAAACCGGATCCACCGCGAGATCTCGCAGTGCGACCTCTTCATCGCGGTCATCGGCCCGCACTGGCTGGAGGTGACCCGCGAACGCGCCCGGGCCGGCCAGGGCGACATCGTCATGCGCGAGATCCGCGCCGCCCTGCGCCACGAAAAGGAGATCGTGCCGCTGCTGGTCGACGGCGCCGTCATGCCGGAAAGGGCCGCCCTGCCGGCCGAGATCGCCGACCTGCACTTCAAGCAGGCCGTTCCCGCGCGATCGGCGACCCAGGCCGCCGAACTCGAGGCCCTGTTCACGCCCAAGGTCGCCGAACTCACCACCCGTCACCATCTGGGCGCGGGCTTCACCACCGTCTACGTCCTGGCGGCCATCGCCGGCTACCTGACCTGCTCGCTGGTTCCGCACGTGGTCGGCTTCGCCGAATACGGCCGCGACGCCTGGATCGGCATGGCCACCCGCTGGGGCGCGCTGTTCATCTGGCCGATCTTCTTCCTGCCCTTCGCGCAGCTGGCGCTCTACCGGCCCGTCAAGGTGCTGATCGAAGGCATCATCAACGCCCGCGACCTGAAGGACAGGCTCAGCTACGCCACGCCCTTCTTCTTCGGCCTGGTGATCATGGCCCAGGCCATGACCATCGAGATCAACAGCCAGTACCAGGCCCCCTGGACGGTGAACCCGCGCTTCGCGGCCGCGCAAAGCCCGTCCTGCCGCCCGGCCGACCCGCAGGCGGCGGCCTCGCCGCGGCTGAACGGGGTGGTCTCCTACGACCCGAACGGCCGGCTGGCGGCCGCGTTCGAGAGCGCCAGCGCCCCGCCGCCGTTCTGGCTGGTCGACAAGTGCTGGCCCAACGCCTTCTTCTACCTGACCTCGTCCGAGGCCGGCGCGAAGGAGCACAAGGCCGAGCGGGCGCTGGTCCAGCGGCAATATGTCGAGGTGCTGCTGACCAGCCACATGCCCGCCAACGGCGTGCCGTTCTCGCGCACCTTCTGGGCCTATGCGGCCTCGTTCGCCTATCTGATCCTGCTGGGCGGGCTGGGCGTCTCGATGGCCCTGTTCTTCGTCATGGTGCAGATCGCCCGCCCGCGCGAGGATTCCGAGATCCGGCTGCCCAGCGAGGACGCCTATCTCTGCCTGACCTACGCCTTCATCTCGCTGATGATCTGGGTGCCGTTCCGGATGATCACCACCTATGTGAAGAACAAGTCCTACACGCCCGACCTGTCGGTCGCGCACCTCGACATCGAGCCCTATCTCAACGACGTGATCATCGGGGTCGTGTTCACCTTCGGCTTCGCCTTCCTCACCTCGGGGCTGCTGTTCAAGTACAAGCGGCTGGCGCTGGGCGTGATCGGCGCCCTCGTCATCGCCAGCATCATCGGCTCGGGGGTGGTCGTGCTGCTGTTCGGCGACAGCGTCGTCAGCCTGACCACGACCTGGCAGTTCTATGTCGGCATCTCGATCCCGGCGATCCTGGTGCTGCTGGCCCTCTGGTACATGTTCGACCCGGCCATGGTGCGGTTCAACGACTTCAAGCGCGAGGCCGGGATCCCCCGGAAGATCCAGCGCCAGGGAGCGTCGTGATGCGCGCAGGGCCGCTGCTGGCGTCGCTGGCGCTCCTGCTGCTGGCCAGCGCCGGGACCACGGCGGCCCGCGCGGCGCCGGAAC
>NZ_JBWKPK010000065.1:0-8685 GCF_059418205.1 Caulobacter sp. GW821-FHT09B11
AGGCGGTGGCCGTCTAACCCCTCGCTCCTCCTGCCGCCTTCCTGGGCCTTGTGCCCAGGACCCATCGGTCAGCCTGCTCAGACCCTTCGAGCTCGGCCTCGATTTGAGCGGCCGCCGGCATGGGCCCTCGCCACAAGGGCGAGGGAGGCAAATGAGGGGAAGAGGGGGAGGAGGGGCCGGGTTATCAAGCCGCCGCCGTCGCCTCGGTCTGGCGGCGGTCGTCCCAGACGGCGAGCGCCCAGACCACGAAGCCGCCCAGGGCCAGGGCGCAGCCGACCCAGCCGGTCGAGCGCCAACCGAAGCCCGAGGCGACAGCCAGGCCGGCCAGCCAGGGGCCCAGGGCGTTGGCGGTGTTGAAGGCCGAGTGGTTGAGGGCGGCGGCCAGGGTCTGGGCCTCGCCGGCCACGTCCATCAGGCGGGTCTGCAGGGCCGCGCCGAGCCCGCCGCCGCAGCCGATCAGGAACACCACCGGGACCAGGGTCCACAGGCTGCCGACGGCCAGCGGATAGAGGGCCAGGGAAGCGGCGCTCCACAGCAGGATGGCGCCGACGGCCGGCATCAGGGCGCGGTCGGCGGCCCAGGCGCAGACCAGGGTGCCGGCGGTCATGCCCAGGCCGAACACCATGAGGACGCCAGGCAGGGCGGCCGGCGAGGCGTGGGTGACCTCGATCAGGGTCGAGGCCAGATAGGTGTAGACCGCGAACATGCCGCCAAAGCCGATGGCGCCGATGCCCAGGGTCAGCCAGACGCGGCGGCTGGCCAGGGCCGACAGCTCGCGCAGCGGGCTGGCGTTCTTGGGCGCGGGCTCGCGGGGCGCCAGCAGATAGACCGACACGGCGGTCAGGGTCGCCAGGGCCGATACGATGACGAAGCCCCAGCGCCAGCCGATCCATTGGCCCACGGCGTTGGCCAAGGGCACGCCGACGATGGTGGCCACCGTCAGGCCGATCATCACCCGCGCCACGGCCGAAGCCCGCTTGTCTGGCGCGGCCAGCGAGGCGGCGACCAGGGCCGCGACGCCGAAATAGGCGCCGTGCGGCAGGCCGCTGAGGAAGCGGAACAGCACCATGGTCTCGAAGTTGGGCGACAGGGCCGACAGGCCGTTGCCGACCGCGAACAGCACCATCAGCCCGACCAGCAGGGTGCGGCGGGCGATCCTGGCGGCCAGCACGGCGATGATCGGCGCCCCGACCACCACGCCCAGGGCATAGGCGCTGATGGCGTGGCCGGCGGTCGGCTCGTCGACGCCCAGGGTGCGGGCGAAGTCGGGCAGCAGGCTCATCGAGGCGAACTCGGTGGTGCCGATGGCGAAGCCGCCCAGCGCCAGGGCCAGTTGGACGAGAGCGGCGGAGGGGGCGCTGCGGGCGTTGGCGGTCGCGGAGGGGACGCTCATGGCGGGCCTTGTCGGAACGGAAGGCGGCGAAGCCGATCACGCACGCGCCTGTCGCCCGCCCGGATGCGAGCCCGGCGGGGATGGCGCGCGGTTAGGGCCGCGCTGCGGTTTAGTAGAATGCGTGCATAGCTATTCACTCGCCAGCCGGCGCGCAACCCTCTAAACAGGCTCGCGTGGGGAAAAGGGTGCGAGGGATCGCCGCATGAGCGGAAACTGGCGGCCGCCGTCGTCGATCGACGTGGCCAAGGCGGCGGGGGTGTCGCAGTCGGCGGTGTCGCGCGCCTTCACGCCGGGCGCGAAGATCGCCGAGGCCACCCGCGCCAAGGTGATGGCGGCGGCGCAGGCCCTCGGCTATCGGCCCAACCTGCTGCCGAAGATCCTGCAGACCAACCGCTCGGGCATCGTCGCCGTGGTCGTGGGCGGGTTCTACAATCCCTATTTCGCCATGACCCTGGAGGCCTTCTCCGAGGCCCTGACGGCGGCCGGACGGCAGACGCTGCTGGTGCGGGTCGACAGCGACCGCATCCTCGACGGCGTCGTCGATCAGCTGGCCGGCTACCGGGTGGACGCCGTGGTCTCGGCCCTGGCCCTGACCTCGCAGGAGGCGGCCGACCAGCTGGCCAAGCTGCGCATCCCGATCGTCACCCTGAACTCGGACCTGGCCGGCGACTGGATCCGCTCGGTGTCGTCCGACAACTTCGCCGCCGGCGAGGCCGCGGCGCGGTTGCTGCACGCCCGTGGCGGGACGCGATTCGGCTTCGTCGCCGGTCCGGCCGACAGCCCGGCCCAGGTCGCGCGGGAAGCCGGCTTCGCCCATGGCCTGGCCACGCTCGGCCTGCCGCCGGCTGTGCGGGCGGGCGGCGGCTACGACTACGCCAGCGGGGCGGAGGCGGCGCGGACCTTGTTCGCGGGGGCAGAGCGGCCCGACGCCCTGTTCTGCGCCAACGACCTGGCGGCGTTCGGCGCCATCGACGTGCTGCGCGAGACGTTCGGCCTGAAGGTTCCCGACGACGTGCTGCTGGTCGGCTACGACAATCTCGACATGGCCGCCTGGGCTCCGTACCGGCTGACGTCGTTCGACCAGGACATCGAGGCCCTGGTGGCGACGGCGATGGAGCTGCTCGGCCTGGAAGCGGGGGCGACCTGCGTGGCGCGGGTCGTGCCGGCCCGGCTGGTCGAGCGCGAGAGCACGCGATCAGGCTAGCGCCGGGGCGCTTTCGCAGGGTCGATTTTCAGGGGGTAATGGCGGAGAGGGTGGGATTCGAACCCACGGTGCCCTTCCAGGCACGCCGCATTTCGAGTGCGGTACATTCGACCACTCTGCCACCTCTCCAGGGGGTCTTCGTGACCAGCTTGGGGCCGGTCTTGAGTGAGGGCGGGATACCTATCCGCGCCGCCGAAAGAGCGCAAGAGGCTGTGATGCGCTTTTCTGTCTCAGGGCGCAATTTCCTGCGCCGGGCGGCGGCTTGATCCGGGCCCGGACCGTGGCGGCTCAGGCTTTCGGGTAGAGAACCATCTGGGTGCAGCGGAAAAGCGCGATGGTCTTGCCCGTGCCTTCGGCCGTGACGACGGCGTCCCAGACCTGGGTGTTGCGGCCGCCGTGGATCAGCTTGGCCTCGCAGGCCACGCCGCCGTCGCGGGCGGTGCCCAGGAAGTTCGACTTCAGCTCGATGGTGGTGAAGCCGGTCGCCCCCTCGGGCAGGGAGACGACGCAGCCGTAGCCGGCGGCGCTGTCGGCCAGGGCGATGACGGCGGCGGCGTGCAGGAAGCCGTTGGGGGCCATGTGGTGGCGCGCGACGTCGAAGCGGCCGCGCACCAGGCCCGGCACGGCCTCCAGCCATTGCAGGCCCAGATGGTCGGGCAGGCTGCCGGCCTGGACAGAGGTGAGGTTGGCGCTCTGGTCGTCGGCCATGGCGAGGTCTCCTAATGCTTCACGTGCGAAGTATTAGGCGCGCCGGAAGTGCTGATGGCAAGTCCGTTTTTAAAGCGAACTGATGTTCCGCGGCGGAAAGCGGACGCCGGCCTCGTCGGGATAGGGCAGCTTGCCCGAGCGGACGGCGACGTCGAGGGCGGCGATGGTCAGGGCCGAGGGCGCGGGCTTGTCGCCGGCCCGGCGGGCGACGAACTCGGCTTGCGAGACGGCGTCGCCGGCGTCGGGATTGGCGGCCTTCTGGGCGGCGACGGTCGTGTCGGCGGCGGCGGCGTCTTCGCCGGCCCAGCTCGACAGCAGGCGGGTGTCGCCCGGCAGCGAGAGCAGCTTGCGGGCGTCGGCGAACAGGCCGTCCGCATCGGCGCCGGGGGCGTCGCTGTCGGGCAGGCCGGTGGGCAGAAGAGCGTCGCCGACGAAGACCACGTCGCCGGCCTTGTAGGCCACGGCGCCGGGCAGGCGGCCGGAGAGGGCTATGGGGTGAAACTCGATCCCGCCCATGATCAGCGGCTCGTCGTCCTCGCGGGCCAGCTTGTCGAAGTCCCAGCCCTCCAGATCGACGCCCTCGGCGCCGAGGGCGGGCACGAGACGCTGCAGGCTTTCCAGCACGTGGGCGCCGATGGCGACAGAGGCGCCAGTCTCGTATTTCAGGTGGCCGGCGGCCGAGAGGTGTCCGGTGTGGACGCCGGTCTCCAGGATCCAGGTCGGACCCAGGTCCTTCTCGCGAATGTCGGCGATGATGGCGTCGACGAAGGCGGTCGAGGTCTCGCCGGTGGCCGGGTCGAAATCGAGCACCGGATCGACGATGGCGCACAGCAGAGTGGCCGGATCGGCCACGAGATAGGTCACCCGCCCAGTGGCGGCATGATGATACGCAGTGATGTCCGGCTGCATGCTTACGCCTGAAGGTCCCCGATTGCCCGGCACCATGACGGCAAGCCGTTAAGCTTCGGCGAACGCCGGAACGGGAGCCCTAGGGACGGTCGTCGATGTCGCAGGGGCGCTGGGCGCCGCGCATTTCCGTGGCCCACAGCGGTTCGACATAGCGGCCGTCGTCGGCGCGGGCGCCGCTCAGGCAGCGCTCGGTCGCGTTGCGGCCGGAGGACATGTCGAGCGACAGGGCGATCGACTGGCTCTTGCCGCCGCGGCCATAGCCGTACGGGCCGTAGCCATAGGGGCCGCCGCCGTAGCCGAGGCCGCCATAGCCGTAGCCGCCATACCCGTAGCCATCGTAGCCATAGCCGCCGCGGCCGTTCTTGCCGTACTCGGTCTGGCTGACCGCGACGCCCAGGGTGCCGGTCTCGCCGACCGGATAGAAGGCGGTGACGCCCATGTGGCGATAGCCGCCGGTGCCGACGCCGACCTCGACGCTGCCGTGGACCTTGCGCTTGGTCGGGCCGTCTTCGTCGGCGCGCGTCAGGTTCAGGGGGCCGCTGTCGTCGACCGTCTTGACCGGCGAGGCCTTCAGCCAGGCGTCGATCTGCTCCTGGGTGGTGAGCGGACGGGTCGCGGCGGGCGCGGCCGGCGCCGGCGCGGCTTCGGCCTGGGCTTGAGCCTGGGCCGGGCTGGTCGTCGCCTTGGCGGTGGCCACCACCTCGTCGTCGGCGCCGGCGGCGAAAGCCATCACGGGCGCGGCGAGCAGGGCGATACCCAGCGAGAGGCGAGGAACGAGGCGGGCGGCGAGGGACATGACGCAGATCTCCAGCCCTCTACCGATACGCGGGCGGTCAAGCCGAATTAGGGCGCGAATGTTGCTCGGACGCAAGCTCCCCGCCATCGGCTACAGCGCCTCCAGCCCGGCCTCGACGGCGGCCATGTCGGGCGGCAGGGGCGTTTCGAAGCGCAGGGTCTCGCCCGTCACCGGGTGGACGAAGCCGAGCAGGGCGGCATGCAGGGCCTGGCGGGCGAAGGCCGTCTCGGTAAGCACCGCCTTGACCGGGGCCGCCGGGGCGCCGGCGCCGTAGACGGGATCGCCGAGGCACGGCGAGCCCTTGCTGGCCATGTGCACCCGGATCTGGTGGGTGCGGCCGGTCTCCAGCCGGCAGGACACCCGGGCCGCCAGGGGCTTTACGCCGTCGCCGCCATAGGTGCGCTCGACCCGGTAGTGGGTGGTCGCCTCGCGCCCGCCGCTCTTCAGCACCGCCATCTTCTTGCGGTCGTGCGGGGAGCGGCCCAGCCGCGTCTCGATCGTGCCGGACGAGGGCTGCGGCGCGCCGCGAACCAGGGCGACGTACATGCGGTCGATGTCGTGCGCGGCGAACAGGGCCGAAAGGCCGCGATGGGCCGCGTCGCTCTTGGCCGCGACCATGACGCCGGAGGTCTCCTTGTCGAGCCGGTGGACGATGCCGGGCCGAGCCACGCCGCCGACGCCCGACAGGCTGTCGCCGCAATGGTGCAGAAGGGCGTTGACCAGGGTGCCGGTCTCGCTGCCCGGGGCCGGGTGCACGGCCATGCCGGCGGCCTTGTCGACGACGATCAGGTGGGCGTCCTCGTAGAGCACGCTGAGCGCAATGGCCTCGGGCAGCGGGATCGCCGGGGCCGGCGGCGGCTCGACGACGAGGTAGTCGCCGGCCTGCGCCTTGGCCGAGCCGTTGGTCACCGGGCGGGGCGCGCCGCCGGCGTCGAGGCGGAAGACCCGGCCCTCGGCCATCAGCGCCTGCAGGCGGGCGCGGGACAGTTCGTCGAACAGCGTCGCCAGGGCCTTGTCCAGCCGCTGGCCCACGAGATCGCCCGAAAGTTCAGCGGTCAGGCGTCGTTCGCCTTCAGCGGGCGCGTCGGGCAGGTCGTCGATGTCGTCTTCGGCGTCGGCCACGCTGTTTCACGGCTCCTTCACAACCCCGTCGCGTAAGCGACACCGCCGCTCCCTAGGGGCGGGGCTTCGTACAGTTGTTTTGAGGGGAATAGTCCATGCGCGCCATCCGCACCACCACGCTCCGGGGCACGCTCGCCGGCGCGAGCCTGCTGGCCCTGGCGATCGCCAGCCCCGTCCTGGCCGCCCCGGTCGCGGCGGAAGGCGATGCGGCCGCCGCGCCGACCCAGGTCGACGAGCTGATCGTCACCGTCCAGAAGCGCGAGCAGAAGGTCCTCGACGTGCCGATGGCCCTGACCGCCTATTCCGGCGAGAAGCTCGACGAGCTGGGCCTGCAGGAGTTCGAGGAACTGGGCCAGTTCGTGCCCGGCTTCGACGTGCAGAACCAGTCGCCCAACAACCCCGGCTTCGTGATGCGCGGCATCACCTCCGACAGCGGCGAGGCCACCAACGAGCCGCGCGTGTCGGTCTACCAGGACGGCGTGTCGATCTCGAAGTCGCGCGGCTCCTACGTCGAACTCTTCGACCTGGAGCGCGTCGAGATCGCCAAGGGTCCGCAGTCGACCCTCTACGGCCGCGGCGCCCTGATCGGCGCGGTCAACATCATCCAGGCCAAGGCCAAGCCGGACTTCGACGCCAGCCTCAAGGTCGAGGGCGGCGACTACGGGTACTTCATGGCCGAGGGCATGGTGAACGCCCCGATCACCGACGCTCTGGCCGTGCGTCTGTCGACCCGCGTCAAGAAGCGCGACGGCTATGTCGAGAACCTGCTCGGCGGCGAGGACTTCAACTCGACCGACACCGTGGCCGCGCGCCTGGCCGTCAACTACACGCCCAACGACCGCTTCAAGCTGGACGTGCTCTACAACTACCAGCAGGACAATCCGTCGGGCACCTCGTTCAAGTCGCTGACCTACGCCCCGACCGACCCGACCACCGGCAAGGTCATCGGCGACCTGGGCCGTAACTCCGGCGCGGCCCTGTCCACCGTCGACGGCTTCGAGAACGGCCAGCCCCTGGGCCTGGACCGTCGCCTGTGGAGCCTGACGGCCCTGGCCAGCTACAAGCTGAACGACGCCCTGACCCTGAACTCGACCACGGCCTACCGCTACTTCAGCGGCGAGGAAGTCTTCGATCCGGACGGCTTCTCGCTGCCGCTGTTCGTGTTCGCCGAGGACGCCCAGGGCAAGTCGGCCAGCCAGGAATTCCGCCTCAACTACGACGCCGGCGGCAGGATCACCGCCTTCGGCGGCGTCAGCATGTTCTGGGAAGACGGCAGCCAGCGCGTGCCGCTGCGCATCAACGAGAAGATCGCCTACCTCTTCCTGACCGGCCAGCTGTCGATCCCCAACGGCCTGTCGACGACCGTGATCAACGCCATCCCGGCCCTGGCGGCGCTGTCGTCGGGCCGCACCGAGGAATACACCAACTACGGCGAGACCAACTCGTACGACGCCTTCGCCGACGTCACCTTCAGGGCCACCGACCGCCTCGAGCTGACGGCCGGCGTCCGCTACACCTACGACGACAAGACCAGCGGCTACGGCGCCTGGATCAGCAGCCCGTCGATCATCGGCGGCAGCACCGCCACCGTGACCCGCGGCCTGATCGTTCAGCCGGTGACGACCTACTACAAGGACTTCAGCGACAGCGGCGTCACCTTCCGCCTGGTGGGCCGCTACGAGCTGGCCGACGACGTCAACGTCTACGGCTCGGTCTCGACCGGCCGTCGTCCCAAGGTGCTGACCGGCGCCAGCCTCAGCGAAGTGCCGGCCGAGGAGGTCACCTCCTACGAGGTCGGCGCCAAGGCGGCCCTGCTGGACCGTCGCCTGACCGTGGACGGCGCGATCTACCGCTACGACTACGAGAACTTCCAGACCAGCGGCGTGACCAGCACCGGCACGGCCATCACCATCAACGCCGGCGAGGCCAAGGCCTACGGCTTCGAGGGCCAGGCCAACTTCTACGTGACGCCCGACCTGCTGGCCTTCGCCACCTACGGCTACAGCCACGCCCGGTTCGGCAACGGCCGGTTCGAGGGCAACCACTTCCGGCTGTCGCCCGACCACTCATTCTCGCTGGGCGTGAAGGCTTCGCGCGACACCAGCGTCGGCAAGTTCACCTTCCTGCCGACCTGGACCTGGCAGTCCGAGCAGTTCTTCGACAACAACAACGACATCGCCGCCCTGCAGAGCACGACGGGCACGATCAAGGACACGGTGCAGGACGAAAAGCAGAAGGCCTTCGGCCTGCTGAACCTGCGCCTGACCTACCAGCCCAAGGACAGCCCGGTGACCTTCGGCGCCTTCGTCACCAACGCGCTGGACCAGGACTACATCAAGGACGCCGGCAACACCGGCGACGCCTTCGGCATCCCCACCTTCATCGCCGGCGAGCCCCGGTTCATGGGGGTTTCGGTGTCGTTCAAGCACTAGCTTAGAGACCCTTCTCCCCTTGCGGGAGAAGGTGTCGCCGAAAGGCGACGGATGAGCAACCATGTTGAGTTCAGGCTTGCGTTAGCCAGGGCTGCTGTCTTGCGAGGACGAGGTTTGCGGC
>NZ_JBWKPK010000066.1:0-5298 GCF_059418205.1 Caulobacter sp. GW821-FHT09B11
CGATCAAATAGCTGGAGTCAATGTCAACTCAACCTGAGAGTTTGATCCTGGCTCAGAGCGAACGCTGGCGGCAGGCCTAACACATGCAAGTCGAACGGATCCTTCGGGATTAGTGGCGGACGGGTGAGTAACACGTGGGAACGTGCCCTTTGGTTCGGAACAACTCAGGGAAACTTGAGCTAATACCGGATGTGCCCTTCGGGGGAAAGATTTATCGCCATTGGAGCGGCCCGCGTAGGATTAGCTAGTTGGTGAGGTAAAGGCTCACCAAGGCTACGATCCTTAGCTGGTCTGAGAGGATGATCAGCCACATTGGGACTGAGACACGGCCCAAACTCCTACGGGAGGCAGCAGTGGGGAATCTTGCGCAATGGGCGAAAGCCTGACGCAGCCATGCCGCGTGAATGATGAAGGTCTTAGGATTGTAAAATTCTTTCACCGGGGACGATAATGACGGTACCCGGAGAAGAAGCCCCGGCTAACTTCGTGCCAGCAGCCGCGGTAATACGAAGGGGGCTAGCGTTGCTCGGAATTACTGGGCGTAAAGGGAGCGTAGGCGGACTGTTTAGTCAGAGGTGAAAGCCCAGGGCTCAACCTTGGAATTGCCTTTGATACTGGCAGTCTTGAGTACGGAAGAGGTATGTGGAACTCCGAGTGTAGAGGTGAAATTCGTAGATATTCGGAAGAACACCAGTGGCGAAGGCGACATACTGGTCCGTTACTGACGCTGAGGCTCGAAAGCGTGGGGAGCAAACAGGATTAGATACCCTGGTAGTCCACGCTGTAAACGATGAGTGCTAGTTGTCGGCAGGCATGCCTGTCGGTGACGCAGCTAACGCATTAAGCACTCCGCCTGGGGAGTACGGTCGCAAGATTAAAACTCAAAGGAATTGACGGGGGCCCGCACAAGCGGTGGAGCATGTGGTTTAATTCGAAGCAACGCGCAGAACCTTACCACCTTTTGACATGCCTGGACATCCGGAGAGATCCGGCCTTCCCTTCGGGGACTGGGACACAGGTGCTGCATGGCTGTCGTCAGCTCGTGTCGTGAGATGTTGGGTTAAGTCCCGCAACGAGCGCAACCCTCGCTGTTAGTTGCCATCATTAAGTTGGGCACTCTAACAGGACTGCCGGAGTTAATCCGGAGGAAGGCGGGGATGACGTCAAGTCCTCATGGCCCTTACAAGGTGGGCTACACACGTGCTACAATGGCGACTACAGAGGGCTGCAATCCCGCGAGGGGGAGCCAATCCCTAAAAGTCGTCTCAGTTCGGATTGTTCTCTGCAACTCGAGAGCATGAAGTTGGAATCGCTAGTAATCGCGGATCAGCATGCCGCGGTGAATACGTTCCCGGGCCTTGTACACACCGCCCGTCACACCATGGGAGTTGGCTTTACCCGAAGGCGCTGCGCTAACTCGCAAGAGAGGCAGGCGACCACGGTAGGGTCAGCGACTGGGGTGAAGTCGTAACAAGGTAGCCGTAGGGGAACCTGCGGCTGGATCACCTCCTTTCTAAGGATGCCTCTCCAGCTTCGGCTATTGAGGCTCCGATTAGTGCGCTAGACGCACACAAATGAGCGGATCGCCGCCGTCTTCGTTTCTCTTTCCACTTGTTCTGGACCGTCGAGGTTCAGAGCACGATCGCGAGCCCTGGAGCGGGTCCTCAACGAGGATCTGATCTGAGCGGCCTATGGGCCCGTAGCTCAGTTGGTTAGAGCGCACGCTTGATAAGCGTGAGGTCATAAGTTCAAGTCTTATCGGGCCTACCACTCTTTCCAAACATACGGACCGCAACCGACCAGGCTCCCCTGGGCAAGCAACTCACACGCAGTGTGAGGGGCCATAGCTCAGTTGGTAGAGCGCCTGCTTTGCAAGCAGGATGTCGTCGGTTCGAATCCGTCTGGCTCCACCATCTTTGTTGGATGTTCGCACATCGCCTTCGCTCAAGCAGCGAAGCGGTAGCGAAGGCGACAAAGAAAGGCGCGATCGAGGATATCAAGTTTGCAACTGGCTTAGGCCAGCCTGCGAAGTGACATCGTGAAGGCAGGGTTCAGCCGCTTAGGTTGGACTTAAGAAGACATCATTGTCTGACAAATTGTAGAGCGCATGCCTCTGATCCCTAGATCAGAAGCGCATGGGTTTTGCTGAGAACGATCAAGCGCATAAGGGCTTCTGACGGATGCCTTGGCATTGAGAGGCGATGAAGGACGTGGCACGCTGCGATAAGAGCCGGGGAGGCGCGAGCACCCTTTGATCCGGCTATCTCCGAATGGGGAAACCCACCTTTACGGTCACCCGACTTAGCTTTGCTTCGGCAGAGCCAGGATCGGTTGGTCGGAAGAGGTATAATGATCTGAATACATAGGGTCATTAAGCAAACCCGGGGAACTGAAACATCTCAGTACCCGGAGGAAAGGACATCAACCGAGACTCCCGTAGTAGTGGCGAGCGAACCGGGACCAGGCCAGTGCTGTCGTGACATAAAGCTGAACGAGCTGGGAAGCTCGGCCATAGTGGGTGATAGCCCCGTAAGCGTCAAATAGCGACAGACTCGAGTAGGGCGGGACACGTGAAATCCTGTCTGAACATGGGGGGACCACCCTCCAAGCCTAAGTACTCCTCAATGACCGATAGCGAACAAGTACCGTGAGGGAAAGGTGAAAAGCACCCCGACAAGGGGAGTGAAACAGATCCTGAAATCGGAAGCCTACAAGCAGTCGGAGCCACCGCGCGTGGTGACGGCGTACCTTTTGTATAATGGGTCAGCGACTTCATGTGCCGTGCAAGCTTAAGCCGTTAGGTGTAGGCGCAGCGAAAGCGAGTCTGAATAGGGCGAATAAGTACGTCGCATGACGACCCGAAACCAGGTGATCTATCCATGAGCAGGTTGAAGGTTGGGTAACACCAACTGGAGGACCGAACCGGTGAATGTTGAAAAATTCTCGGATGACTTGTGGATAGGGGTGAAAGGCCAATCAAACCTGGACATAGCTGGTTCTCCGCGAAAACTATTTAGGTAGTGCCTCAGACGGACTCCTCGGGGGGTAGAGCACTGAATGGATGCGGGCGGCGCGAGCTGTACCAATTCTAATCAAACTCCGAATACCCGAGAGAGATATCTGGGAGACACACGGCGGGTGCTAACGTCCGTCGTGAAAAGGGAAACAACCCTAACCATCATCTAAGGCCCCCAAGTACTGGCTAAGTGGGAAACGATGTGGGTTTGCTTTGACAACCAGGATGTTGGCTTAGAAGCAGCCATCATTTAAAGAAAGCGTAACAGCTCACTGGTCAAGCGAACCTGCGCGGAAAATGTAACGGGGCTCAAGCCAGTCGCCGAAGGTATGGGTTTGCACTTTGTGCAAGCGGTAGCGGAGCGTTCCGTAAGCCGATGAAGGTGAGGCGTGAGCCTTGCTGGAGGTATCGGAAGTGAGAATGCTGACATGAGTAGCGATAAAGAGGGTGAGAGACCCTCTCGCCGAAAACCCAAGGGTTCCTGCGTAAAGCTAATCTGCGCAGGGTTAGCCGGCCCCTAAGGCGAGGCCGAAAGGCGTAGTCGATGGGAACCAGGTAAATATTCCTGGGCCAGTTGGAAGTGACGGATCTGGTAAATTGTCAGTCCTTATTGGATTGGTTCTGGCAGTGAACAGGTCCCTGGAAATAACTCCAACGGAGACCGTACCCGAAACCGACACAGGTGGGTAGGTAGAGTATACCAAGGCGCTTGAGAGAACTGTGCTGAAGGAACTCGGCAAATTGCACGCGTAACTTCGGGATAAGCGTGACTCTTCTTTGGGCAACCAGAAAAGAGTGGCACAAGCCAGGGGGTAGCGACTGTTTATCAAAAACACAGGGCTCTGCGAAGCCGCAAGGCGACGTATAGGGTCTGACGCCTGCCCGGTGCCTGAAGGTTAAAAGGAGGGGTGCAAGCTCTGAATTGAAGCCCAGGTAAACGGCGGCCGTAACTATAACGGTCCTAAGGTAGCGAAATTCCTTGTCGGGTAAGTTCCGACCTGCACGAATGGCGTAACGACTTCCCCACTGTCTCCAGCACAGGCTCAGCGAAATTGAATTCCCCGTGAAGATGCGGGGTTCCCGCGGTCAGACGGAAAGACCCTATGAACCTTTACTGCAGCTTCGCCTTGGCGTTAGCAATAACATGTGTAGGATAGGTGGGAGGCTATGAAACCGGGGCGCCAGTTCCGGCGGAGCCATCCTTGAAATACCACCCTTATTGTTGTTGACGTCTAACCGCGGCCCGTTATCCGGGTCCGGGACATGGCGTGGCGGGCAGTTTGACTGGGGCGGTCGCCTCCCAAAGTGTAACGGAGGCGCGCGATGGTGGGCTCAGACCGGTCGGAAATCGGTCGTCGAGTGCAATGGCATAAGCCCGCCTGACTGCGAGACTGACAAGTCGAGCAGAGACGAAAGTCGGCCATAGTGATCCGGTGGTCCTGCGTGGAAGGGCCATCGCTCAACGAATAAAAGGTACTCTAGGGATAACAGGCTGATTTTGCCCAAGAGTCCATATCGACGGCAAAGTTTGGCACCTCGATGTCGGCTCATCACATCCTGGGGCTGGAGCAGGTCCCAAGGGTTCGGCTGTTCGCCGATTAAAGTGGTACGTGAGCTGGGTTCAGAACGTCGTGAGACAGTTTGGTCCCTATCTGCCGTGGGTGTACGAGACTTGAGAGGATCTGTCCCTAGTACGAGAGGACCGGGATGGACACACCTCTGGTGGACCTGTCATGGCGCCAGCTGTGCAGCAGGGTAGCTAAGTGTGGAATAGATAACCGCTGAAAGCATCTAAGCGGGAAACTAACCTCAAAACAAGGTCTCGCTGAGAGCCGTGGAAGACCACCACGTTGATAGGCCGGGTGTGGAAGTGCGGCGACGCATGGAGCTTACCGGTACTAATAGCTCGATAGGCTTGATCGTTCTTCAGTCAAACCCATGAAGCCCTACAGCTTCAGACTCTGATGTCTTCTTATCTCTGCTTTCTCTTCCGCAAATCGCGGACGACAAAGCAGACAGCATCCTTTTCGCTGACCTGGTGGCTATGCCGGGGGTTCCCCACCCGATCCCATTCCGAACTCGGTCGTTAAGTCCCCCAGGGCCAATGGTACTTCGTCTCAAGGCGCGGGAGAGTAGGTCGCCGCCAGGTCCGCTAAAAGGATGCACTCACTAAGTCCAGAACCCTGCACACACGATTTCCCCTGCCGCGGGGTGGAGCAGCCCGGTAGCTCGTCAGGCTCATAACCTGAAGGTCACAGGTTCAAATCCTGTCCCCGCACCCA
>NZ_JBWKPK010000067.1:0-2519 GCF_059418205.1 Caulobacter sp. GW821-FHT09B11
CGCGGCGGCCCCACCTCGCACGTGGCCATCCTGGCCGCCGCCATGGGCCTGCCGGCCCTGGTCGCCGTCGGTCCTGGAGCCCTGGGGATCGCCGACGGAACCGCCCTGATCCTCGACGCCGAGGGCGGACGCCTGCGCGTCGCGCCCGGGGCCGACGCCCTGGCCCAGGCCCAGAGCGCCATCGCCGCCCGCCACGAGCGCCGCGCCGCCGCCAAGGCCGCCGCCCACGAGGGCAGCACCATGGCTTGCGGCACGCGGATCGAAGTCTTCGCCAATGTCGGCTCGGAGAAGGACGCCAAGGCCGCCGCCGCCAACGGGGCCGAAGGCTGCGGCCTGCTGCGCACCGAGTTCCTGTTCCTCGACCGCGAGACCCCGCCCAGCGAGGACGAGCAGGCAAAGCAGTACCAGGCCGTCGCCACGGCGCTCGAAGGCAAGCCGCTGATCGTGCGCACGCTGGACGTCGGCGGCGACAAGGCCGCGCCCTATCTTCCGATCCCGGCCGAGGAGAACCCGGCGCTCGGCCTGCGCGGTGTGCGCGTGTCGCTGTGGCGGCCGCATCTCCTGAAGACCCAACTGCGCGCCATCCTGCGGGTTACGCCGCTGGGCCAATGCAAGATCATGGTCCCGATGGTCGGTAGTCTCTCCGAGCTGCGCGCCGTCCGCGCCGTGCTGGAAGAGGCCAAGCGCGAGCTGGGCGTCACCGACCGCATCGAGCTGGGGGTGATGATCGAGACCCCGGCCGCCGCGGTGACCGCCGACCTGATCGCCGCCGAGGCCGACTTCCTCTCCGTCGGCACCAACGACCTGACGCAGTACGTCCTGGCCATGGACCGGGGCAATCCGGAGCTTGCCGCCCGCATCGACGCCTTGCACCCGGCCGTGCTGCGGATGATCGACCAGACCTGCAAGGGGGCGGCCAAGCACGGCCGCTGGGTCGGCGTCTGCGGCGGACTGGCCTCGGACCTGGCCGCCGTTCCGGTCCTCCTGGGCCTGGGCGTCACCGAGCTCTCGGCCACCGCCGCCATCGTGCCGGAGGTGAAGGCCCTGGTGCGCACCCTGGATCTGGCCGCCTGCAAGACGCTCGCCGCCCGCGCCCTGGACCAGGCCTCGCCCGAGGCCGTCCGCGACCTGACCAAATCCTTCCAGCAAGCTGGAGCCTGACGCCGATGAAATCGCCGCTCGAAATCCTCCAGCCGCTCGGCCGGGCCCTGATGCTGCCGATCGCGGTGCTGCCGGTGGCGGGGCTGCTGCTGCGCCTGGGCCAGCCGGACCTGCTGAACATCCCCTTCATCGCCGCCGCCGGCGATGCGATCTTCGCCAACCTCGGCCTGCTGTTCGCCATCGGCGTCGCCGTCGGCCTGGCCAAGGAAAACAACGGCGCGGCGGGGCTGGCGGGCGTCGTCTGCTTCCTGATCGCCACCGAAGGCGGCAAGGCCCTGCTGCACGTGCCGGCCGATGCGACGGCGGGTCTGGCCGAGGCCCACGCGGCCCTGGCCGGCGCGGCCTACAAGGCCAAGGCGCTGTCCAAGCTCTCCGTGCCGATCGGCATCCTGTCGGGGGTGATCGGGGGCCTCTTCTACAACCGCTTCTCCGGCTTCAAGCTGCCCGAGTACCTGGCCTTCTTCAGCGGCCGGCGGTTCGTGCCGATCGTGGCGGGCCTTGCCGGCCTGGTGATGGCGGGTCTGGTGGGCCTGGGCTACGACGCCATCAACGGCGGGGTGGACGCCGCCAGCCGGGCCATCGTCGGCTCGGGGCAGTGGGGCCTCTTGGTCTACGGGTTCCTGAACCGCATCCTGATCGTCACCGGCCTGCACCACATCCTCAACAACATCGCCTGGTTCGTGATCGGCGACTTCCATGGCGCGACCGGCGACCTGCGCCGCTTCTTCGCCGACGATCCCAGCGCCGGCGGCTTCATGAGCGGTTTCTTCCCGGTGATGATGTTCGGCCTGCCCGCCGCGTGCCTGGCCATGCTGCACACGGCAAGGCCCGAGCGCCGCAAGGCCGTGGCCGGCATGCTGGTCTCCCTGGCCCTGACCTCGTTCCTGACCGGGGTGACCGAGCCGATCGAGTTTTCCTTCATGTTCCTGGCCCCGGCGCTCTACGCCGTGCACGCGGTGCTGACCGGCGTCTCGATGGCGCTGATGAACCTCTTGGACGTGAAGCTTGGCTTCACCTTCTCGGCGGGCCTCTTCGACTACGTCCTCAACTTCGGCAAGGCCACCCACCCGCTGTTCCTGCTGCCGATCGGGGCGGTCTATTTCGCCGTCTATTACGGCCTCTTCCGGTTCTTCATCGTCCGCTTCGATCTGAAGACCCCGGGACGTGAGCCGGAGGAGGAGGCCGCCCTGCTGAACGCCGCGCCCGCCCCCAGCGCCGGCGGCCGCGGGGCCGACTTCGTCGTCGCTCTCGGCGGCTCGGCCAACCTCGTCAGCGTCGACGCCTGCACCACCCGCCTGCGCCTGATCGTGGCCGACCAGAAGGCTGTTGACGAGGCCCGCCTCAAGGCCCTGGGCGCG
>NZ_JBWKPK010000068.1:0-881 GCF_059418205.1 Caulobacter sp. GW821-FHT09B11
GTTCCAGGCGGCCAACGACGCGGCCGGCTGGGAGGCGTTGGCCGCCTGGCTGAAGGAACGAGGCGTTGGCCGGGTCGGGCTGGAGGCGACGGCCGGCTACGAGCGCGGCGTGCGGGCAAGGCTGGAGGCGGCGGGCCTGGAGGTGGTGGTGCACCAGCCGCTGGAGGTACGGCTGTTTGCAAGGCTCAAGCGCTTGCGGGCCAAGACCGATCGGATCGACGCGGCGCTGATCGCGGCGGCGACGGCCCAGGTGGACACGGTGCGGGCGGCGCAGGATCCGCGCCTGATCGAACTGGCCGAACGGATGACGGCCTACGAGCAGATCAGCGACCTGGCCGCCCAGCTCAAGACCTCCATGGAGCACGTGACGCTGCCCGACCTGGCCGCCAGTCTCGACGAGCAGATCGAAAGCCTGAAGCGTCTGAAAACGCGTTTGGCGCGCGAGATCTTCACCAGGATCAAGGCCTTCGAAGACCTGGTCGCCCGCTGGCGGCTGCTGCAGTCGGTGCCTGGCGTGGGGCCGATCGTGGCCGCCAGCCTGGTCATTCGCATGCCCGAGCTGGGCGTCCTCCAGCGCGGCCAGCCCGCCAGCCTGATCGGCGTGGCTCCCTTCGACCGCCAGTCGGGCCAGTGGCGCGGCCAGAGCTTCATCGGCGGCGGACGAAGCCGTCCTCGCCGCATGCTCTACCTCGCCGCCATCGCCGCCAAGCGCTTCGATCCCGGCTTCAAGGCCTTCGCCGACCGCCTGCTAGCCGCCGGCAAACCACCCAAGCTCGCGATCGTCGCCGTCATGCGAAAGCTCATCGAGGCCGCAAACCTCGTCCTCGCAAGACAGCAGCCCTGGCTAACGCAAGCCTGAACTCAACATGGTTGCTCATCCG
>NZ_JBWKPK010000069.1:0-811 GCF_059418205.1 Caulobacter sp. GW821-FHT09B11
GCCCAGTCCCCTGGGTCCCTGTGTATTGCGATAGGTGTCGAGCGCGAGCTTGATGGTTGGCGGGCGCAGCTCGTTGGGTCCCTGGCCTTGAGGCCGAGATTCCGGCAAGGGCGCGTCCGCCAGTCAGCTTTTCCGAACAGTCGCACGGGCGGGACGCCAGGCGTTCGAGCCCGAACACAGGAGCGGAGCCATGACGCATGCGTGCGCGGCCGGCGTGGATGTCGGGCGTGATTGGCTGGACGTGGGCCTGGCCCCGTCCGGCAAGGTGTTTCGGTTGGCCAACGCGCCCGCGGGCGTCGCCGCGCTGGTGGCGAGGTTGCAGCAGGAGGGCGTGGCCAAGGTGGTGCTGGAGTCGATCGGGACCTACGGCGCGCGCCTGGTGCGCGGCCTGGCCCAGGCCGGCTTCGAGGTCGGGGTGGTCGATCCCAAGCGGATCGCGGCCCTGCGGACGGCCGAAGGACGGCGGGCCAAGACCGACAGGCTGGACGCGGGGCTGATCGCGCGGTTTGCTCTGCTGATGCAGGACGCCGCCCGACCCGTTCCCAGCGCCAGGGCCTTCGAGATCCGGGCCTTGTCGACCCGCCGCCGCCAGCTGGTGGAGATGGCGGCCATGGAGAAGACCCGGCTCAAGCAGACCCTCGACGAGGCCGTCGCCGACAGCTGTCGCCGGGCGATCGCCTGGCTGGCCCAGGAGCGCGCCCAGACCGAGGCCAGGCTTCAGGCCCTGATCCTGGAGGCTCACGACGGCCCGGCCCGCCAGGCCCTGTTGCAGACCATCCCCGGCGTCGGCCCGGCCGTCAGCATGACCCTG
>NZ_JBWKPK010000070.1:0-604 GCF_059418205.1 Caulobacter sp. GW821-FHT09B11
CCGGCGTGCTGCGCGGGGTGATGGCCGCGCCGGGGCTGGCGATCGGCCAGGCCGTGCGGCTGGCGGTGGAAGAGATCGCCGTCGCCGAGGCAGGGGTCGGCGTCGCCGCCGAGCTGGCCGCCCTGGAGGCGGCCCTGGACGCCGTCCGCGCCCGCATCGCGTCCGCCGCCGAGACCGGCGAGGCCGCCCGCAAGGCGATCCTGGCCGCGCACCTGGCCTTCCTCGAAGACCCCGAACTGACCGCCGCCGCGCGGAAACTGATCGGCG
Source organism: Caulobacter sp. GW821-FHT09B11 (assembly GCF_059418205.1). NCBI lineage: Bacteria > Pseudomonadati > Pseudomonadota > Alphaproteobacteria > Caulobacterales > Caulobacteraceae > Caulobacter > Caulobacter sp. GW821-FHT09B11. Next base: position 268 of record NZ_JBWKPK010000070.1, read on the forward strand.
AAGGCAAGAGCGCCGGCTTCGGCTGGCGGCGGGCCGTCGGCGGCTATGTCGAGGCGCTCAAAGGTCTGGGCGACCGGCGGCTGGCCGAGCGGGTCGATGACCTGATCGACCTGGAGCGCCAGGTGCTGCGGGTGCTGCTGGGGCTGGAAGAGGAGGGCGTGCGGGCCCTGCCGGCCGGCGCCATCCTGCTGGCCGACGAGCTTTTGCCCTCGCAGCTGATGGGCGTGGATCCGACACGGGTGGCCGGCTTCGCCACCGCTCGCGGCGGCCCCACCTCGCACGTGGCCATCCTGGCCGCCGCCATGGGCCTGCCGGCCCTGGTCGCCGTCGGTCCTGG
>NZ_JBWKPK010000071.1:0-590 GCF_059418205.1 Caulobacter sp. GW821-FHT09B11
ACCGGATGCTCCACCTGCAGGCGGGTGTTCATCTCCAGGAAGTAGAAGCTCTTGTCCTGGCCGGCCACGAACTCGACGGTGCCGGCGCTGTCGTAGTTCACCGCCTTGGCCAGGGCGACGGCCTGGGCGCCCATGGCCGCCCGGGTCTCCGGATCGAGCAGCGGGCTCGGCGCCTCCTCGATGACCTTCTGGTTTCGCCGCTGGATCGAGCATTCGCGCTCGAACAGGTGGACGACGTGGCCGTGCTTGTCGCCCAGCACCTGGATCTCGATGTGGCGCGGGCTCTCGATGAACTTCTCGATGAAGATCCGGTCGTCGCCGAACGCGCCTGCCGCTTCAGCCCGCACGGCCGGGAAGCCCTCTTCGACGTCCTGCCGGTTCCAGGCCACCCGGATGCCCTTGCCGCCGCCGCCGGCCGAAGCCTTGATCATCACCGGATAGCCGATGGTCTCCGACACGCTCAGCGCCTCGGCGACGTCGGCGATCTCGCCGATGTGGCCCGGCACGCACGACACCCCGGCCGCCGCCGCGAACTTCTTGCTCTCGATCTTGTCGCCCATCGCCGAGATCGCGCCGGGATTGGGACCGAT
>NZ_JBWKPK010000072.1:0-530 GCF_059418205.1 Caulobacter sp. GW821-FHT09B11
CAGGCGATGAAGGCCGGCGCCCCGATCATCGGCCTGTTCGACGCCGGCGGGGCGCGCATCCAGGAGGGCGTGGATTCTCTGGCCGGCTACGCCGACATCTTCCTCGAAAACACCCTGGCTTCGGGCGTCATCCCGCAGATCAGCGTGATCATGGGCCCCTGCGCGGGCGGCGACGTCTACAGCCCGGCCATGACCGATTTCATCTTCATGGTGAAGGATACGAGCTACATGTTCGTCACCGGCCCGGACGTGGTGAAGACCGTCACCAACGAGGTGGTCACCGCCGAGGAGCTGGGCGGAGCCCGCGTCCACGCGGCGAAATCGGGCGTGGCCGAAGGGGCGTTCGAGAACGACCTGGAAGCCCTGACCCAGGTGCGCCGGCTGATCGACTTCCTGCCCTCGTCCAACCGCGAGAAGGCGCCGATCCGCCCGAGCTTCGACGATCCCCACCGGGCCGAGCCCAGCCTCGACAGCCTGGTCCCGACCGATCCCGGCAAGCCCTACGACATGAAGGAGCTGATCCTCAAAGT
>NZ_JBWKPK010000073.1:0-509 GCF_059418205.1 Caulobacter sp. GW821-FHT09B11
AAGGACACCATCGCCCTGGTCAAGACCGCCGCCGACTACGGCGCGCCGACCCGGCTGATCGAGACCACCGTCGAGGTCAACACCGCCCGCAAGAAGGCCATGGCCGACAAGGTCGCCGCCGTCCTGGGCGCCGAGGACCTGACCGGCAAGACCGTCGGCGTGCTGGGCGTGACCTTCAAGCCCAACACCGACGACATGCGCGACGCCCCCAGCCTCGACATCCTGCCGGCCCTGCAGGCCAAGGGCGCCAAGGTCCGCGCCTTCGACCCCGAAGGCCGCCACGAGGCCGAGCACCTGCTGCCCGGCGTCCAGTTCGTCGGCGGTCCCTACGAGGCCGCCCAGGACGCCGACGTCCTGCTCATCCTCACCGAGTGGGACCAGTTCCGCGCCCTCGACCTGGACCGCCTCAAGGCCGCCCTCGCCGCCCCCGTCGTCGTCGACCTGCGCAACGTCTACAAGCCCGCCGAAATGGTCCGCGCCGGCTTCACCTACGCCTCCATCGGCCGCGG